>NCED01000003.1 GCA_002280485.1 Caulobacterales bacterium 32-69-10 | reverse complement strand
ATGCCCGCAAGCGCGTCGCCTCGGGCTATGTCTACGACCTCCGCTCCGCCACTGGGTTCGATCCGCCCAAGGGCGACCTTGGCGAGACCATCAAGCTCTTGCTGCAGGAAGCCGATCTGCTGCGCGAGGGTTCGATCCCGCAGAACGCCTATGTGGAAATCAATTTTCCGCCCTTTGTCGCCCTCGTATTCGGTGAACTCAGCGCCGACTTCGTGATGGTCGAAGCCCTCGACGCCGACTCTCGAGGCCTGCCGATCTATCTCTTCCCATCCCTGCAGAAATGGGTGGCGCCGACCGCCGGCGCTGGTCCAGACGGGCGCATGGCCTCGTTTGACGCGATGACGATGGTCGCCGTCGCGATGGCGGCCTCCGCCCTGCGCGACTTCTGGGTGGTCGAAGATCGCGAACGTGTGCTCGGCCTTCCCCGCCTCGGACGAATCGCTGGATCCAAGAGTGCGGAGCGGCGCGTGATCTATCTGCCCCGCATCCGTTACAGCGGCGGCCGAAACCTGGGCGTCGTCCTCGAAGGGGCGACAAACACTAAGGCTCGCGCGGCGCACTGGCGTTCAGCGCACTACCGCAAGCTTCCGAAAGGACAGCAACCGTCGAAGAAGCAGCAGGCGCTCGCCCAAGCCTACGGCCAAAGTCCCCCGTCCGGCCAGACCTGGGTTCGCGGAGCGAGCGTGACGGGAATTGAAGCCGAACGCGTCTACCGCAGCCGGTCGGTGGCGAAGTTGCTCTTCGACGCCATCCCGTCAAAGGGCCAAGCTCTGGGCGGACTGAGTTGGTTCAATTTTGAGCGATACTGCGGCGGTTGGTTGCGTCGACAGGGCTTCGACGAGGTCGCACGAAAGTCGGTCGACCGCGGAGTGGACATCACCGCGTTCAAAAGGGCGCGCGGCGCCTCCGAAACGCCGATCGCGCGATGCTGATCACTAGCTCCGCATTCACGCCTGCCGCCATCCAAACTGCTGCGGAGCTAAACATTGAGCTGATTGATGGTGATCAGCTCGGGGGACAGGATGCGGGTCGTGGCGGTTGACCCATCTTCAATAAGGGCTCCCAGGTGCCAATAGGCGACTTGTTTCGCCTAAGTTCCACGGGAGCTCGCAAGTAGACCGTCTCAAGATTCGATAAATCAACTTCGCTCAGATGAGACCATCTGGCCTGCACCCGCACGCCGCCCTGACGATCAGCGACCTCGTTCCTTCCCGTCGCTTGGCTGCTCGCGGGTCAGGCCGCGATTGGCGGTGCGTAGCTGACGCGCCAGCGCCAACCGCTGACTATCCGGCTGAGGCATGGTCCGAACAAACGCCTCCACGCTTGAGCCCAGCGCTCGATCGGCAGGATCGGATGATCGCTGGAGAAGCTGCGCCTGTGCCAGATAGAGCCCCCGCACTCTAGCTTGGCGATTTAGCATCTGGGCCTCCCAGGGTGTCGGCGCCGTTTCGCCCTTGAACGCCGCCTTGGCGGCGTCGCGGTAGGCGGCGCGCCGAACCTTCGCCGGCTCGCCCTGACCGGCTTCGTGCCGTTCGCGGATTTTGCGCAACGGCGTGCGCTCGGGTTTTCGGGCAATGCCCCGCGCTCGTCGCGGCGTTGCCTCGGCCTGCACGCCGCGTTCCCGCAGCGCCTGGGCGAAGATCTGCCGCCAGGTCTCTAGATCGGCCTTCTTCGGATTGAGGCGTTCGCCCTGGTAGCCGAGCGCGGGGACGGCGAGATGGACGTGCGGGTGCTCGGCATCGGTGTGCAGGGCGAAGACGTAGTCGAACCGGTCGGCGAACACCTCGCGAGCGAAGGCGCGGGCGGCGTCGCGAACAGTCGTCGGGTCTGTGTTGGCCGGCATGGAAAGTACGACCGACACGCTGAACGGCGTGTTGGCGCGTCGGCGGCTGTCGGCCAGGGCGGCGGCGCTCCAGTCCTCGGCCAACTCCTTCACCGCGGGGCGACCGGAGACGACGGCGCCGTCGCGGTCCTCCATCTCCAGTTCGCCGTTGCGCGAGATGTAATCCAGATGGGCGCGGAGGTGGCCAGGATCGCGCGTTCGGCCGGTCACCTTGACCATCACCTCCGGGGCGCGATTGACCACGCGCGTGAGCCGGGCGCGAACCTCGTCACCCGATGCGGCACCGCCAGGTTTGAGGATAGTCTGGGGCGTTCGACGACGCGGCTTCACCGGCGGACGCCACGCCTCTTCGAAACCGCGAACCGTCTGGAAGTCGCTCACGGATCGACCTCCCAATAGGCGAGGTTGCCTTCGAACGCTTCGTGCAGTGCCGACATGTGCCCCCGGATTTCGGCGCGCAGATCGTCGAGGTAAGCCAGCTCCAGGTCGAGCACCTTGCCCTCGATCACCGACGTATTCAGGGCGCGGGCAATCTGGTTGATGTTGACGCCGATGCGCCGCAGCTCGGTCTGGATGGCGATCACCGCCAGCTCGTCCGATCGGCTGAAGGTCGGGCGGCCGCGCACGCGTCGGCGGACCAACGCTGCGACCCAAGCGGCGCGGCGCAGGCCCATGGCGGCGGCTTCGGCATCGACGCCGGCGGCGTCAGGCGCGGCCAGGCGCACCATGAGACGCGCCGCCGTTCGGGGACTGGATGGTGCGATGGGCGACGCAGGCGCGGCGATCGTGCCGATCAGTCGCCGGAGCGTTGCGGACCGGCCGCCGGTGTCGGCCGCCGCCGCGTCAAATCGCTGCGCGACTTCATCGGACACTCGGACGCTGAACATCACCATGGCGCAAGCCCGTCATACGACGCTGCCGGCAAGGCTATCCTGCCTTAGACAGCGACGGGCAGTTTCGCGCACTTCGGCGATCGGCGGCGATGCGTAAGTCTACGCATCGCCGCCGATCCACTCCGAAGGCCGGAAATGAGTTCGGCAGATCACGACTGGGAAGCTTGACGCTGGAGCGAGGGCCTCAGCTTTGCGCTGGGTGGCGGTGGCTATGATTTGCGTGGAGGCGGGCTTTGGACTGAGCGGGCGCCCGGAGATTGCCGCAGCAGAAGGTCGGCTGCCTCGATATTCAGCTCCTTCGCCAACCTGTCAACGACGTCGATGCCAGCGGCGTACACCGACCTTTCGAGCGCGCTGATATAGGTGCGGTCCACTTGAGCGCGGTGGGCCAACTCCTCCTGCGACAAGCCCGCCGATTTCCGATGTCTCCGCAGATTGGCGGCCAGCACGTCGCGAATATCCATGCCACAAGACGGCGTGGTTGTAGAGTATTCCGCCACGGAGTATTCTCGACATTCCTTACGGCGATGTCGGATATGGTTCGGGGGCGATATGGCTCAGGTCGATGTGGATGACATGGTTCAGGCGACCGGTTTGGTCGTTGCGCTGCTCGGCTCTCTGCTCGAAGGCGCAGAGGTTATTCCCCGGGGTGAGTTCGGTCGGCATCTCGCGAACCTCGCGGCCGTGACCCACGAGGCGAACAGCGCCCAAGGCGAGATTCTGGATCTTTGGGCGACCCTGGCAAAGCAAGTCAGTTCCGTCCGCCCTAACTAAGCCTCACGTTCGCTGCAACGAACATCATCTGGCCAGGTCGGATCGAACACTTGGCCAGGCGATTGTGCAGGCGGTGTGCCCCGCCTTTCGGCGGGGCGTCCGGCTTAGTCGGCAGAGCGGCTGCGCGACCAGATCAGGCTGTGACCGTCATCGATTTCGACCAGTGAGGCGTAGATCGGCGCCGGGAAGCTGGGGTCGTCGAGCTTGACCGAGAGATAGGCCCGGCCCTCGCGCGAGGTCTTCTTCCAGGCGGCGCCGAACTCGGTCTGGCCGGAGAAGATGCGGTAGTCGGGGGCCTTGTCGTTCTCCTTGTCCGCCGGGCGGAACTGGGCCGCCTTCACGTTCAGGGTGAGGGTCTTGATCGTGCCGGCGTAGCTGCCGTCGTCGTTCGATTGGAAGGTTCCGATGGTCGCCATGGTGGAGTCTCCTGTGTTTGTCTCGGACCGCGCCATTGCGGCCTCGATGGCGATCCACAGGGCGAGGGGCGCCGGACGCCGCACCCTTCAGGGCCGCAGCGCAGCGGAGGACGGCAGGGCGCCGACGTGTTTGCCTCGCGAGGAATGACGGCCCTTCGCCGTCAGGGGAAAGACGTCGGCGACCGGCGTTGCGGCGGACGGCGGGGCCGGAACGGCCCGGACCCCTCGATCCGATCCAGCCAACGAGAGGCCGTATGGAACGGTCGGAACGTAACCGGTGACGCGTGGCGACCGACGCCACCCACCCGACGTTGACGCACGTTGGTGCGATCCCGCCCACACCGCGACGTCGGCGGCGTTCGCCTCCATGGCGACGGAACGACAAGGCCCCCGACCACCCCCTCTGCGCCTGACGCTCGGTCGCCGCAGCCGATGCAGAGATCGCCCGCCGGGGCCCCAGGCAAGAAGAAGGCCGCGCGTCCGAAGACGCGCGGCCCCTAGGTGATGATGACGGTCTCGCCCTATGCGGCGATGGCCGCATCCTCCGCTTCACCCAGCGTCCCTGCCGAAGCGGGCGCCTTCACCGTGTCACCCGCCCGACGCAGCGGCGACGGCAACCAGCCGGTCCCCGCCAACAGGGTCTCGGCGGCCTCGGCCATGTCCGTCTTCTTGAGACCGGCGATCCGCTCGGCGGCCTCTGGGGAGACCGCGTCCGTCACCGCTTCGCCGATCTTGGCCTTGGTCACCCGGCCCAGATAGCTGCGGGCCGTGGGCGACCAGTAGGTCGTCATGTCGAGGTCCAGAGCCTCGGCCAAGGCGTCGGCCTGCCCCAAGGCTCCCGGCCTGCGGTCGGCGGGGCTGCGCACGGCGTTGATGGTCAATCCGGCGCAATGGGCCAACAGGTTCAACAGGTCGTCCGCGCCCAGACTTTGAACGAAGGCCCAGACCTCGCCCGCCGACTGCGGCAGACGCACCGCCCACGTCTCATGACGTTCGGCGATACACCTGCCCGCTTCGCTGTCGGCGATCCCCGGCGCATGGGGCTCAAGTGCTGTGAAGCCGCACCTGATCTCCAGACAACTCGCCCGCTCATAGGGCGGGTAGAAGGCCGCGAGGACGAGGCTATGCACGACCGCCGCAACCGCGACGGTCTGGTCCGAAGCCATGGCGTTGCGCAGCGCCATGGTGCGATGGGCCGTCAGGTCCGCCACGATCCGATCCGGCAGCGGGGCGCTGGCGTCTCCGTCCGGTTCGGTATCCTCACCGTTGTCGATGGGGCGATCATCATCCTCGTCGCCGTCCGTATCGCCGGACGAGGGTTCATCCGATGCACTTCCGATCTCCGGTTCAGGTGCCTCGTCCTCAGGCCGGATCAAGCCGCGCTCGATCCGGGCCAGACCGTCATGACCCAGGACGACGAACACGCCGCCCCGCGCCCGGTCCTCGTCCGCATAGGCCGAGCCGTCACCGAAGGCCTCCAGCGCCGCGTCGATCTCCCGGAAGCGGGCGTCGATCTCGGGGGGCAGTTCCTCGACCGCATCCCACTGGCTGACCAAGGCGTCATACTCCTCGGCCAAGGCCGCCATCCGCGCTTGCTCCTCCTCCGAACGCTCGACCGGATGGGGATAGACGCGCGATAGGCCAAGGCCGTGCGGGAAGTCGATCTGGACCTCGACCCATTTCCAACCTTCCCGCTCGCGCACCACGGCGGCGACCGTCTCCAGCTTCTCGCCGACCAGCCGGTCCAGCAGGCCCACGTCCTCCAGCCAACCGCCGCCGTCCTCTGAGAACAGGTCGCGCAACATGGTGCCGCCCGCCTCGGCATAGGCCTCCACGGCGACGAAGAGGGCGCGGCGATCGGAGGCCGGAACCTTGGCCTCGGTCATGGCGCGGCGGATGTGCGGCGGCGTCCGGTTCCACGACAGTTGCTCGTAAACCTGCTCCTGCCGAACGTGATCCTCGCTGACGCCGAAGGCCATCAACTGGTCGAGACTCAACGCTTCTTCCCGATACAGCTGAAGCAGCTTGGGGCTGACCGCCCCCAACCTCAGGCGTTGGCGCACCACCGCCGCCGACACCCCGAACCGGGCGCCGATCTCCTCGGCGCTGAGGCCGCGCTCGTCAGCGAGCCGCTTGAAGGCCTCGAGCTGATCGGCGGGATGCATGTCGGCCCGGGTGACGTTCTCGTCGAGGCTGATCTCGAAGGGGTCGTTGGCGGTGTCGAGGACGCAGCGCACCGGATGGGTCTTCCTGATCGCCTTGCGTTTGGCCAGGAGGCCCAGCGCCTGACGGCGACCCTCGCCGATGGTGACGAGGTAGAAGCCGGTCGGCTCGCCATCGGCGCCGATCTCCGGCTCCACCACCGGCGGCTGGAGGACGCCCTTCACCGCCACGCTGGCCGCCATCGCCTCGATGTCCGAGGGTTTGTGCGGTGTCTTGCGAGCGTTCTTCTGCGACTTCTTGAGCTTGTTCAGCGGCACCACGATGACGGCGCCGGTCTCGGCGGGGGTTACGGTCTGGATGGTCATGATCCTGCTCCTTGGGGCATGGGTTTCAGGCGCAAAGCGCGCCTGAAACCCTGCCCGTCGGCGAGACCGGGGGTAGCAGAGGCCAGGGCGGTCGGGCGGAGGGGTATCTCCCGGCCTGCACAAGCTCGAGGCCGTGCATCATGATGATTTATGGGAGCGCGGAAGGTCGGGGAGACCGCCCGGACGGCGGCGGCTCGCCGCTTCACCCTGGCCGTCGCGAGGGGCGGCGCCCCTAGGATCGGTGAGGTGAACTATCGACATGGCGGAGTGCCTACCGTGGCAGTTGCGCCCTTCCTATCACTAAAAGTTGTGCATTAGCGGGTTTTGAGAATCCCTCTCACAACCCTATGGAGGGTTTAAAGTACCTATCAGTAAGGTGGATCATGCGGTTTGACCACGAGAGCGATTCCAGCAACGAACGCCAAGCCGATCTTCGTTTGCTCATCGACCACAACATCACGGCCCGCCAACTTGAGTGTTTACACTGGGTTCAACAAGGTAAATCCGCCACCGACATCGGCGGCATTCTGGGCATTTCAGGCAGAACCGTAGAGGGGCATCTCCAGAAAGTTTGTAACCATTTAGGAGTTAGAACAAGGTTTCAAGCCGTCCTTAAAGCGCGGGATCTCGGGCTGATCGGATCCATCACGCCGTAAAACTACGCGCCTCGGAGAGGTAGGATTACGTCTCGCTTATCCTCGACCTCGCGGTCACCTTTTCTCGAAAGAGGTGACCGATGAGTAATCTGTCAAAATGTCTCACAGCTAAGGCGACGTCATGGAACTGACGGTCGCCGCAACTTTGGCTCTCGCCACGCAGTGCGCTCCGGCCATTGCGCCATCGACGATGCTCTCGATCGTCTCCGTCGAGAGTGATTTCAATCCGCTGGCCATCGGCGTCAACGGAATGCCCTCCGTGACCGTGATCGCCTCATCCCCAGCCGAGGCGGTCACGAAGGCCTCGGCGTTGATCGCGGCGGGCCGCAGCGTCGATCTCGGTCTCGCCCAGATCAACAGCGACAACCTGGCCTGGCTCGGCCTAAGCGTTGCCGACACCTTCGATCCCTGCATCAACCTGTCGGCCGCCGCGCGTGTGTTGCAGGATGGCTACCGCCGTAGCGACGTGGCGACCGTGGGTGAACAGACCGCGCTGCTTACGGCCCTGTCCTATTACAACACCGGCCATCCTCGTCGCGGCTTCGCCAACGGCTACGTCACGCGGGTGACGACTGCCGCTGCCCGGCTCAGGCCGATGCTGTCGAGCGTTGGATCAGGTATGCCGCCAGAACCGTCGGTGCTCGCGACGAGCCTGTCTCCGATCGCTGTGCCGCCCGTTTCCCCCCCGCCGTCATGGGACGTCTTCGGCCAGGTCGAACCGGGTCCCAGCTTCGTCATCCGCGCCTCGGCCCATATCCCCGGAGATCCCCAATGACCGCCTCTATCGCCCGGCGCTACGCCGGCCGCGCCGTCCTGACCGGCCTGTTCGTCTTGGCCGCCGCCGAACCGGCCTTCGCCCAAAGCTCCGGAGGCGTCGGCGGCAACATCGGGACGTTCATCCAGAACATCATCGACGTCCTAAACTCCAGCGTGATCCGGGGTCTGGCGATCATCGCCATCATCCTCACCGGCATCGCCTGGATGTTCGGCCATCTCGACATGCGCCGCGCCGGCACGGTGGTGGTCGGCATCATCGTCATCTTCAGCGCCGCTGCGCTGGTCGATCTGATCACCGGCGGAAGCGGGGGCTGAATGCCATGGCCGCCGAACCGGAAGAGCGTCTCGTCGAAGACACCCTGTTCCTCGCCTGTACCCGGCCGGCCATGGTCATGGGCGTGCCGATGGAGGCGGTGGGCCTGAACCTCATCGTCTCGGCGACGGTCTTCCTCGCCGCCAATTCGCCTTTCTACCTCGCCATAGCCCCGGCGCTGCACCTGGTTTTCGCCGCCGTCTGCAAGCACGACCACAACGCCTTCCGCGTCCTGTGGATGTTCGTCGAGACCAAGGGCCGGTCGCGCAACGGCGCGGCTTGGGGCGGCAGTTCCTCGACGCCGCTGCCGCTGCGTCGCCGCTACACCTTGGCGGAGGCGCTCCGTGGCTAGTCCGGCGCTCCAGCCGCGCACGGCGTCGGCCGCCTCGGCGCGCGAGCTCGATCCGCGCGCCGTGCTGCCCTATGCGCGCCATGTCACGGACCAGATCGTCGGCCTGGACACCCAGGCCCTGATGCTGACCTTCCAGCTTGACGGGGCCAGCTTCAAGACCGCCGACGTGCGCGATCTCAATGATTGGCACGCCAAACTGAATGGCGCTTGGCGCAATCTCGCCGACGACCGACTGGCGGTCTGGCATCATCTCGTCCGGCGCGAACATCGCGGATACCCGGGAGGCCAGTTCCGTTCGGCCTTCGCCGCCGATCTCGACGCCCGCTACCGGGACCGGCTCGGTGCGACGAAGATGTTCGTCAACGAGCTCTACGTCACGCTCGTGCTCCATCCCGGCCGCGATGCGGCCAACCGTGCCGGAGCGTGGCTGTCCCGTTCGCGCCGCAGCGAGAGCGACGAGATCGAAGCCATCAAGCGGCTGGAGGACGCGGGCCGCGATCTGGCCCAGTATCTCGGCCGCTACGGCGTGCGGCCGCTCGGTCTCTATGAGCGCAACGGCATCTGGTTCTCCGAACCGATGGAAGTGCTGCGGCTGGTGCTGACCGGACGCCACGAACGCGTGCCGATCGTCCACGGCCATCTGGGCTCCGCCATCTACACGGCGCGGGTGATCTTCGGCCGCGAGGCCCTGGAGATCCGGGACGCCGCCGACGCCCGCTTCGCCGGCATGTTCGGCATCAAGGAATATCCGGCGGTGACGCGGCCCGGCCTGTGGAACGGCCTGCTGTCGGCCCGCTTCCCCTTCGTCGCCAGCCAGTCCTTCACCTTTCTGTCGAAGGCCGCCGCTCGCGCGGTGATGGAGAGGAAGCAGAATCAGATGCTGTCGGCGCGTGATCGGGCGGCATCGCAGGTGGCGGGGCTTGGCGACGCGCTGGACGATCTGATGTCGAACAGGTTCGCGATGGGCGATCATCAGGCTGGAGTTCTCGTCTATGGCGACGATCCCCGCAGCCTGGCCGACCACCTGTCCAAGGCCCGCGCCATGCTGGCCGATTCCGGGCTGGTCACCGCCCGCGAGGATCTGGCGCTGGAAGCGGCCTTCTGGGCCCAGTTCCCGGGCAATTTCTCCAAGCGGGTCCGGCCGGCGGCGATCACCTCGCGTAACTTCGCGGCGCTCGCCCCCTTCCACACCCATCCGGCCGGCCGAGCCGACGGCAATCATTGGGGACCGGCGGTGGCGCTATTGCGCACCTCGGCCGGATCACCCTTCCACTTCAACTTCCATGTCGGCGATCTCGGCCACACCTTCATCTGCGGCCCGTCTGGGTCGGGAAAAACGGTGGTGCAGAACTTCATGCTGGCCGAACTGGAGAAGTTCGGCGCCCAGCAGGTGTTCATCGACAAGGATCGCGGCGCCGAGATTTTCGTGCGCGCCTGCGGCGGGACCTATCTGACACTCCGCAACGGCGAGCCGACTGGCTTTGCGCCGCTGAAGGCGCTGGAGTTCTCCGCGCCCAACCGCGCCTTCCTCGGCCAGCTGATCCGGCAGCTCGTCGGCCACAGCGACCGGTCGCTGTCGGTGCAGGAGGAGCGTGCCATCGACGACGCCCTGGTCTCGCTCGGTCCGCTGCCGCGTGAACAGCGCTCACTGTCGGCGCTGCGGTCGCTGCTTGGCCAGCGTGACGCGGGCGGCGTCGGGGCGCGGCTGGAGAAGTGGTGCAAGGGCGGCGCGCTCGGCTGGGTGCTGGACAACGACGTCGACGCCGTCAGCCTCGACGCCCGCTTTCTCGGCTTCGACATGACCCATGTGCTGGACAACGCCGAGGTCCGCACGCCGCTGATGTTGGTGTTGTTTCATCGGCTCCAGGCCTTGGTCGACGGCCGCCGCCTCGTCATCGACATCGACGAGTTCTGGAAGGCGCTGGGCGACGAAGCCTTCCGGGGTCTGGCCCAGGATGGGCTGAAGACCTACCGCAAGCAGAACGCCTTCATGGTGTTCGGCACCCAGTCGCCCGCCGACGTGCTGCGCTCGCCGATCGCCCACACCATCCTCGAACAGTGCGCCACCAAGATATTCCTGCCCAACGCCCATGCGGCGGAGCGGGACTATGTCGAGGGCTTCGGCCTGACGCGGCGCGAGTTCGCCCTGGTGCGCGAGGAGCTGGCGCCGGAATCGCGGCAGTTCCTCATCAAGCAAGGTCTGAACTCCGTGGTCGCCGAGCTCCGGCTCGACGGCCTGGATGACCAGATCGCCATCCTCTCGGGCCGCACGGAGACAGTCGATCTGCTCGACCGTGTCCGCGCCGAGCATGGCGACGATCCGGCCCATTGGCTTGAACCCTTCCACTCTCAGCGGAGGCAGATCCCATGAAGACGCGTCTTGTCTCGGCGGCAGCCGCCATCGTCATCGGCCTAGGAGCGACCACGGCCCATGCAGCCATGATCGTCTATGACCCGACCAGCTACGCCAAGCTGATTGAACAGGCCCGCACCGCCCTGGACCAACTGAACGAGCTCAAGGCCCAGGTGCAGCAGGGCGAACAGCTGCTCACCAGCCTGAATGACGCCTCGGGCGTCAGCCGGATCGCGAGCGAGCTTAACATCCCGGGTTTGCGGGACTTCCTGCCTGACGTCGCGGCCCTGTCGGCGGCGGCCAATGGCGATCTGGATGCGTTGGGCGCGATTGGCCGTCGCGCCGACGAAATCCGTGCCGCCAACCGGCTCTACACCCCGGCCGATGGCGATGAGGCGGGAGCCGATCTGGAGGCCGCAGGCCAACGCGCCGCGCGCGACTTGGCGCTGGGCGAAGCGGTCTCCACCGCCGGCGCCGATCGGCTGGAAGGATTGAAGACCCTTCAAGCCGCCATCGACACCGCGCCGACCGCACGCGCCGTGCTCGATCTCCAGGCCCGCGCGGCCACCGAACAGGCGATGATCGCCAACGACCAGATGCGGCTTCAGGGTCTCGCCATGGCGCAGGCCGCAGAGGACCGGCTCCAAGTCCAGCGCGAGCGCGAGCGGATGGTGGCGGCCCGTGACCAGCGGATGGCGCTCTACCGGGCGGGCTTTTCGTGATGGGCCAGTATGTTTCCGGCCTGATCGTCCTGTGCGTCGCGGCCTGCACGGCGGAGCCGCGCAGCGCCGAGTTCTTTGAGGACCATCCCGAAGAAGCCGTGCAAGTGACCGCGCTCTGCGCGACCGGGGCGAAGGGCGGCGACGAATGCGTCAACGCACGGGCGGGGATAGCGGCCATCGAACGTGAGGCGCGGATGGAAGCCTATCGACACCAGTTCTGAGGTGCGGGCGTCGAGCGAATTCAGCCCTTCCCCGTTCAATGGGAATTCTGAACAGTACAGTCGCATCAGGTGACTCCGCCAGGGCTCCTCTAGTTGTCGGAGCTATGAAGGTTGTGCCTAGTTCGGCTGTCATCGCTGTATCCCGAAGCCCCCGATCACCCGCTACTAACGCGGCGGGCCCGACGACATGATCCCGTTGGACATCAGGAAGCTGGTCCGCTTCAAAAGTGCGCGGACCATCGTGTGACGGGCGACCCTCAGGCCAGACGATCCCGAAAGCCGGCCGGGACTTCCTGCTGGCTGCATCGTGACGCCCGCGCGGCCCAGCCGGCGTCTCGCCGTCAACAGCGCTTGATCGGGACTGCACGGCTAAGGTCTATGCCGTTTCAGCGTTCTTGTACTCGCTGTCCATTGAACAGGGCCGCCATCCAACCTCACTGCCGTGCACCAACGTTTCCATCGATCGGGACCTGCGATCGCGCGTTGATCCCGAGGATGATGGCCCCCATCGGGCCTGCCATGGCTCCCAGCCCGGGGCGCGAAAGGAAGTCGTCGATATTCTCGGCGATTTTCTCGGCTGGACCGTAGCCGTTCAGACTCTCCATCAAGGCCAGTCGAAGCCTCAGGAGGAGGTGATTGTTACCTGTGATTACGCCTCCACCGATCAGAATTCGCTCGGGGACGGTGGTGAGCACCAGATTGTGGAGGAGGCCGCCGAGTGCATGAACGACCGTTTCCCAAGTGGGGTCGTCGGCAGACAATGTCTCCCCGTTCCGGCCCGTTCGCCCGAGCAATGCCGGGCCGGAGGCTAATCCCTCGACGCAGTCGCCATGGTAGGGACAGACTCCGGGCCAGGCATCGGCCACCATACGCCCAACTCGAAGGTGTCCGGCTTCGGAGTGACCCAAGCCCTGTACCGACCGCCCATTGACGATGGAGCCCACGCCGATCCCGGTGCCCACGGTGATATAGGAAAAGGAGCGTAACCCACGTGCTGCGCCCCAGCGGCCCTCCGCCAGGGCGGCTCCGTTGACGTCGGTATCCATCGCCACGGGAACATCGAGGTCCCTTCCCAGAACGGTAAGATCTGCGCCGCTCCAGCCGGGCTTGGGCGTGGAGACGATGCATCCAAAGCGCGCCGCGCCTTGATCCAGCTCCAGTGGACCGAAACTACCGATCCCAAGGGCGTTGAAACCCGGCCCCGCTTTCCAGCGGTTCAGGACCCCGCTGATGGCCTCCAATGTCTCATCCGGGGTCGTCGTCGGCAGACGGACCTCGTCGCGAACATCGTCTGGCCCGGACGCCAGGATGCACACGCATTTCGTGCCGCCCAACTCAACGCCCGCGACCAGCGAGCCAGCGTTTCCAGTCGTCATCGTGATTGCCCTTCGCCTTCCCCAACGAAACTCTATCCACCTACGGTCCGGGCAGACGCCGATGGCGCCGGGCTCCGGAAGCCCGACGAAGGTCGCCGGCCCGCTCCGCTGCCGCAATCACTCCGACACGGACGCGTCGCAGATACGATCTTACACAAATCGGGACGCCGGGCTTTCCGGGTGGTATCATAAATTTTCCGATTGTGGAGCGCCAATGCCCGCCAAGCCTCGTACCGTCAAATCGCCATGGCTTTCGGCCAAGACCCGCGAGGGGGAACGTGAGGAAAAGCGGCTGGCTATCCTCCATACCGCCGCCCATCTGTTCAGCAGCAAGGGGTACTACCGGACATCTCTGGACGACATCGCGCTCGAACTGGGGATCACCAAGCCCACCCTCTATTACTATGCCAGGAACAAGGACGACCTGATCGCCCAGGTCGCCAGCATCGCGTCCGAAGAAATCCTGAGAGGCCGGGAAGGCGACGAGAATGCCTCCGGACTCGAGCAGCTTCGGTATTTCCTGCGCCGCTACGCGGGCGTTACGGCGACCAAGACCGGTCGCTGCCTAGTCCTCCTCGCGGATTTTGACATTGGCGATGAGGCGGCGGACAGGGTTCGAACGGGCAAGCGCGAGATCGATCAGCATATCCGCGATCTCCTTGCGCTCGGCGTTCAGGACGGGTCCATTGGCCCCTGCGACATCAAGCTGACGACCTTCATGCTCGCCGGGTCCGTCAACGGGATCGGCCGCTGGTTTCACGAGGACCGCGGGCTCAGCGCCGAACGCGTCGCGGAGGTGTTCGTCAACCAGATGACCTCGGGCCTGGCGCCGCGACCCTAAGGCCATTGCTCGCCTCCGGTCATTGACGGTCCACGCCTGGAAGGCTACCGACATTACCGGTTGGTATCCTTGCTGACCGACGGTCACCCCGTACCCATCATCGGAACGTGGCGGGACCGTGCATCGATCAATGACCGAGACGCGCGACCTAGAGAGCGGTCTCATGGAGGACGACATGAGCAAGGCACGCGTTGCAGGGGTCGGCATGATCCCTTTCACCAAACCGGGTCAGAGCGAGGACTGGGATGTGATGGCCGAAAAGGCGATCCGTCAGGCGCTCAGCGACGCCGGGGTCACCTATGACCAGATCCAGCAGGCCTATGTCGGATACGTCTATGCTGATTCCACCGCCGGACAGTCGGCCCTCTACCGTGTCGGCGTCACGGGCATCCCCATCGTTAACGTCAACAACAACTGCTCCACCGGTTCGACGGCCTTGTATCTGGCGCGCCAGATGGTCGAGAGCGGCGTTGTCGACTGCGTGCTGGCCGTCGGCTTCGAGCAGATGGTCCCAGGCGCGCTCGGCATGGCCTTCAACGACCGCAAGCGAACCCTCGACTACCACCTGTCGCGCCAGGTCGAGATTCAGGGCTGGGACGACACCGCTCCCATGGCTGCACAGCAGTTTGGCGGGGGCGGCGTCGAGCACCAGCAGAAATACGGAACCAGCGATGAGGCCTTTGGTCTGATCAGCGTCAAGGCGCGCCGCCACGCCGCCAACAATCCGCTGGCCCTGTTCCGCACGCCACTCACGATCGAGGAGGTGATGAGTTCCAAGCACCTCTACGGCCCCGTAACTCGTTTCCAGGCCTGTCCGCCGACCTGCGGCGCGGCGGCCGCCGTGCTGGTGTCGCCGGCCTTCGCAGCCAAGCACGGTTTGAACGCCGGAGTTGAAATCGTCGCGCAGGCCCTCACCACCGACTTCGCAGGCACTTTCGAGGGCCGGTCCATGATGAGCATCGTCGGCTACGACATGGCAAAAGACGCCGCCCGTCAGGTTTATGAGGCGGCCGGCGTCGGACCCGACGAGGTCCAGGTTGTCGAACTGCACGACTGCTTTACGCCCAATGAGTTGATCTCCTACGAGGCCCTCGGCCTGACCCCCGAAGGCACGGCGGAGGCCTATATTCGCGACGGCCAGAACACCTATGGCGGCAAGCATGTGACCAACCCGTCCGGCGGCCTGTTGTCAAAGGGCCATCCGCTGGGCGCCACGGGTCTGGCTCAATGCTACGAACTGACCCACCAACTGCGCGGCACCGCCGATGCTCGGCAGGTCGATGGGGTGAAGTTCGCGCTCCAGCACAACGTCGGGCTCGGCGGCGCCTGCGTCGTCACGCTTTTCGGCAAGGCCGCCTGAGGGCGACCGCCAGCGATTCAAATAAGCTAGCCCGGCGGTCGCAAGGAGCGCCGGGCTTTGCACTGCCCAAAGAGAGTTGGGTCGATCGCAAACGCGCCCGGATCGTGGCCCATCGGAGAGCTGGGGCGGGCCCAAGCCAAAAAAAGACCGCCACGGCCGAGGCCGCAGCGGTCGAGAGGATGGCAACGGAGACAGGAACGATCTCACCGCTACCCCGGGGAGCTAGAAACGGTAGGTGATCCTGGCACCGACCTGTCTCGGCGGGCTGTACCGGTTCAACGTCAAGCCGAGGCCCAGAGCGTCGGGATTGCGGATCAGCAGATACCGTTCATCGGTGACATTGTTCGCATAGGCAAACAATTCGAGCCCGTTCTGCAGGATGAAGCCGGCGCGCAGATTGATAATCTCATACGGGTCCGAAGCGAACGGACCTGTGGCGGCTTCGCCGCCGCGCGCATCGTCGAAGAAGATTTCCGAAGTATAGTTGTAATCCCCCTGAAGTGCGAGCTCCGCCGTCTCGAACACTGGAAAGCGGGCGTCAAAGGTGAAGAACGCGGTGGCCTTGGGCGAGAAGGTGATCTGCTGACCGGCGTAGTTCACACCCGTGCCCGAGTCGAAATCGTCGTATGTGGCGTCGTTGTAGGCTCCCCCGCCGGCTAGAGTCAGCCAGGAAGTTGGCCGCGCCTGAACTTCCAGCTCAAGACCTTGGATGGTTGCCGCGCCAGCATTGGTGATGACATAGCCCGCGAAGGTGCCCTTGAACTGGCTGACCTGAAGGTCTTTGTAATCCATGTAGAAGGCGGTGAGGTTTACACTCAGCCGATCTTCGAGCAGTCGGGTCCGCAGGCCCGCCTCATAGTTCGTCATGTTTTCAGCCGCGAACTGGATGTCGGGCGTCGTCGTGATGTCGGGGTTCCAACCGCCCGACTTGTAGCCCGTGCTGACCTTGGCGTAGCCCGTCACGTCCGGGCTAAACTTGTAACTGAGGCTAACCGTCGGAGAGAGGTCAGTGTCGGAGAAGCTGTCTTCAAAATCAAACGCTGGATAGCCAAGGACCGGCAGCGGGAACTGAACAAAATCGAGGTCCTTTTCCTCCGACGTATAGCGCAGGCCAACGTTCAGGATCAGACGCTCGGTGAATTTGTAGTCGGCGTTGGCGAACACCGCATAGGCGCGGGTCTGGGTCTCCACGATGTCGCGGAGTTCACCCTGGACGGGGAAGCCAGCGCTGAGGGTGACGGGACGGTTCGAGTTGAGCGTCTGCCCGAAATAATAGGCTCCCAGGACATAGGACAGGCGGTTGGAGTCCGGAGACGCGAGTCGGAACTCCTGGCTGACCTGATGTCCGGAGTCGCGCCAGATATGATAGACGCCGTTCAGCGGACTGAAGTCGTCGTCCGTATCCTGTCCGTCTCTTTGCGAGCGCCACCCCGTGATCGAGGTGAAGCTGAACTCGCCAAGATCGCGCTCGACCGTGAGCGAAAGGCCGCCACCCCGTACGAACACATACTCGTCGCGATCATGGGCGAAATTGTCGATGCCGGAAGCAGTCGGGGCCGCGAATCCCGACACGGCCTTGGCCAAGGCCGGCGTGGAGTCGTCGCGGGTATAGTCCCCACGTAGCGCGATGTCCCAGGCGCCTGGGGTCCAGCGTAGTTCGCCGCGGAGCCCCCACACGTCCGCGTTCGCGCCTTCTCCCCCGGTGATGACGTTCGCCTGATAGCCGTCGGCCGTGCGCGAATAAGCAGCCAACTTCCCGCCAAGCACACCGTCGATCAGCGGCCCGGCGACATAGCCCGATACTCTCAGATCGTTGCGCTCGCCGTATTGAACCTGGAACGCGCCTCTGGCCACGTCGCCCGGGCTGGCTGTGATCACGCTGATGGCACCAGCCGTGGTATTCTTGCCGTAAAGCGTACCCTGCGGTCCTCGCAGAACCTCGACGCGCTGCACATCGACAAGATCCTGATTATTGCCCAGGGGCCGGCCCTGATAGACGCCATCGATATAGACCGCGGCTCCCGCCTCGAAGCCGGCGTTTCGCGCGTTGGACTGGATTCCCCGGATCACAAGCGTGCCGCCCTCGGTCACGCGGGCATTCGGCGTAATACGGTTGAGGTCTGCGAGCGAGGTCGCGTTCAGTGACTCGATCTGTTGTGCACTGACCGCGACGATCGAGGTAGGAACATCCTGGAGAGTTTCGGAGCGTTTGCGGGCCGTAACCACGACCTCGTCGAGAGTGGTCGCGGGCCCTCCCTGATCCGTCACCGCAGCGGACTGAGCCGAAGCGGCACCGCCTCCTAGTACTGTCAAGGCGAGCGTCGAGACGCAGAGATTCAAGGCAAATTTTGTCTGGGCCGTCATCTGTTTTCCTCCCTAAACGCCACTCGCGGTCCTTCGAACGGGCTCGCTCAAATGGCAGAATTTTTGGGTTACCATGAGGTAATGTCATTTGCAAACCCGCTCCGCTGCGCGACCCAGATTCTGGGTTGGTTTTAGCTCGGGTAGGCCTTTCATCACTGGATTCAGATCAAAATGCGAAAAGTTGTTGATACCATGAAGTAACCAGAATACTGGGACTAAACGCCCCACGCTTTAGGGCCACGGTGACATCGGAGGTTTCGCTCCGAGCGCAAACTCAGGGAGGCTTCTGTGTATCGACCATCAAGGCAAGGCCGCCTGCACGGCGCCGCCCGATGACCTGGCCCCTGCCTTCACCGTGGATGGACGAGGAGCTGTCCATCCTCGAGACGCACGTGTCGCGCTTTCTCGCCGCCGAAATCGTCCCGCACGCCGAGCGGTGGGAGCGGGAAGGACGCGTCGATCGTGAGACGTGGCGCGCGCTTGGCGAGGCAGGGCTGCTCTGCGCGAGCATGCCGGAATCCTACGGCGGCGGCGGCGGCGGGTATGCGCACGAGGCCGTGATCCACCAGGCCTTCTCACGCGCTGGCCTCGGCGGCGGACTGGGCGTCGGCAACAGCATCAACTCGGCCATCGTCTCCCACTATATCCTCAGCTACGGCAGCGAGGCGCAAAAGCAGCGCTGGCTGCCTCGCATGGCCCGCGGCGAACTGATCGGGGCCATCGCGATGACCGAGCCCGGCGCGGGCTCTGATCTGCAGGCCTTGCGTGCGTCGGCTCGTCCGGTGGAGGGCGGATACCAGCTGAAGGGTCAGAAGACCTTCATCAGCAACGGTCAGATCGCCGACCTCATTCTGGTCGTGGCCCGCACCGGCGACGCGCCGGGGGCCAAAGGTCTGTCGCTGGTGGTTGTCGAAGCGCCCGCCGCAGGCTTTCGGCGTGGCCGCAATCTCGAAAAACTGGGCATGCACGCCCAGGATACCTCGGAACTCTTCTTCGAGGACGTATTCATTCCCGAGGACAATCTATTGGGCGAAGCGCCCGGCCAGGGCTTCGCCCAGTTGATGAAACAGCTGGCCTGGGAACGGCTGATCATCGCCCTGGCCGCAACGGTCAACATGGAACGCGCCGTTCAGCTGACCACGGTCTACGTCAACGAACGCTCCGCCTTCGGCAAGCCGCTGATGGCGCTCCAGAACACCCAGTTCGTCCTCGCCGAGGCCAAGACGGAAGCGAGCGTGGCTCGGGCCTTCGTCGACGGCTTGATGGTTCGCCTGATCGCTGGCGATCTCGATGCCGCAACCGCCGCGATGGCCAAGCTCTGGACCACAGAGGCCCAGTGCCGGGTCATCGACGCCTGCCAGCAGCTGTTCGGCGGCTACGGCTACATGGCCGAATATCCGATCGCCCGTCTCTACGCGGACGCCCGGGTCGGCCGGATCTACGGCGGCGCCAATGAGATCATGAAGCTGATCATCGCGAGGACACTGTGATGACCCTGTCCAGAATCGGAGGCTGTCGTGCCCCTTGATCGAGACCTCCATATCGGCGTCGTCTCCGAGCCTCGCGTCGTCGAGATCGAGTCGGGCTTTCTGAAATTCTTCGCCAAGGCGACGGGCGAGACCGACCCCGTCTATTTCGACGAGGACGCCGCGCGCGCCGCGGGGTTTCCCGGCATTCCGGCTCCCCCGACCTGGTTGTTTCCCATGTCGCATAGCGCGCCAGCAGAACGCGGCGACATCTTCGACCCCGTGAACGGGCTGGGCGTCGATATGTTCAAGGTCCTGCACGGCGAGCAGAGCTTCGAATACCATAGTCCCCTCTACGCGGGCGACCGGGTGACGCTGACGACCACGACGCGCGACATCTACGCCAAGAAGGGCGGGGCGCTGGAGTTCATCGTCCAGGACACCCGGGCCGTGAACGCCGCCGGTCAGGTCTGCGTGACGATGACGACAACCACGGTGGTGCGACATGGCTGACGGTTCTTCAACCCCGGCCCTTGCCATCGGCGTGGCTTTGCCCGAGCTGTCCCGCGGGCCGATCACCCGCGCCGACCTAGCTCTCTATGCGGGGGCCTCGCACGACCACGTCAAACTCCATATCGACAGCGACTATGCCAGGGCCGCCGGGATGGACGATGTCTTCGCCCACGGCATGCTGTCCATGGCCTATCTGGCCCAGGCCGTGAAATCCTGGACGTCCCAGGAGAGGCTGCGCCGCTGGAGCGTGCGCTTCACTGCCATCACCCCCCTCCATGCCGTGGTCACCTGCCGCGGCGAGGTCGTCGAACTCTTCGAGGAGGACGGCGAACGCCGCGCCCGCCTGAAGATCGGCACCTGGACCGACGCCAACCTGCAGACGCTCGATGGCGAAGCCATCGTCGCCCTCGCCTGATTTGTAAGGACGCCCCCATGAAAACCCTAGAAGGCAAGGTCGCCATCGTCTCCGGCTCGGGCCGCGGCATCGGCCGCTCCGTGGCGCTTAAACTGGCGTCCCGCGGGGCCAGTGTCGTCGTCAACGACCTCGACGACGCGCCCGCTGCAGAGGTGGTCGCAGCCATCGAGGCCGCCGGCGGCAAGGCCATCGCCTGCGTCGGCAACGTGACCGACCCCGACTTCGGCGAACGGTTCGTCCAGACGGCCATCGAAACGTTCGGCGGGCTGCACATCATCATCAACAATGCCGGCTACACCCGCGACGGCCTGATCCAGAAACAGACCGACGAACAGTTTCAGGCCATGCTTGACGTTCACACCGTGGCGCCGTTCCGCATTCTGCGCGCCGCGGCCGAGCCCATTCGGGTCTGGGCCAAGCAGGAAGCCGCCGAGGGCCGGGAAGTGATCCGCAAGGTTGTCAACATCTCCTCGATGGCCGGCACCAACGGCAATCCCGGCCAGGTCAACTATTCCTCGGCCAAGGCCGCGCTGATCGGCATGACCAAGACGATGTCCAAGGAGTGGGGGCGCTACAAGGTCTGCGTCAACTGCGTGGCCTTTGGTTTCATCGAGACCCGCCTGACCAAAGCCAACGACGACCCGGAGACCCGGATCGAGGTCGAGGGTAAGACCATCCAGGCCGGCGTGCCCGCCGCCATGCTCGGCGCGCTCAAGACCATGGTGCCTCTCGGCCGGGCCGGAACGCCCGAGGAGGCGGCGGGAAGCGTCTATATGATGTGCTCGCCCGACAGCGACTATGTCTCCGGCGAGGTCCTGCTGGTCGGCGGCGGGATCAGCCTCTGATCGCGCCGCTAGGGAGACGAGATCATGAGAGACCCCAGGAGGCGATCATGGACGTGAGGGATCCGTCGTTCGGCGCGGTCTTGAAACTACGCGCGGCCGGCGCCAGCGCCGACGAGATCGCCATCCAGTATGGCGACGATGCGGCGTCGTGGCGCGAGCTTGACCGGCGATCCAACATTCGGGCGGTCCAGCTTCTCGATCTGGGGGTTCAGATCGACGACCTCGTCGCGATCGCCCTTCCCAATGGCCTCGCTCACCATGAATGGACCTTGGCCGCTTGGAAGGCGGGAGCGACGCCCTGTATCCTGCCGAGCCGCCTTCCGGGCGCCGAACTGCAGGACATCGTTAGCCTGGCCGAACCCAGGATCCTGATCCGGCCCGCGGCTGATCCGATCGCCGACGCCCGATCGATTCCCGGCGACGGGCCGGCGATCGGGGCGGAAGGTCCGATTCCCGCCGACCTCGCCGCTACCCACTGGAAGGCCCTGGCCAGCGGCGGTTCGACCGGCCGCCCCAAACTAATCGTCGACCATGGGCCGCCGCGCTACACCGCCAAGATCGACGGTCTGCTCAAAATGGTCGGAATTCCCGAGGGCGGCGTGGTTCTCAATCCGGGCCCTCTCTATCATAACGGCCCCTTCCTCTTCTCCAACCTCGCCCTGATCGCCGGCTGCCGGCTGATTGGCATGGAACGGTTCGACGCCGAGCAATGCCTGGCCCTGATAGACCGCCACCGCGTCGACTGGGTCTTCATGGTGCCGGCCATGATGCATCGCATCTGGTCCCTGCCGAAGGAGACCCGCGAGGCCTATGACCTGAGCTCGCTCAAACTGGTCCTGCACATGGCGGCGGCCTGTCCCGCCTGGCTCAAACAGGCCTGGATCGACTGGCTGGGTCCCGACCGCATCCTCGAAGGCTACGCGGGTACTGAAGGGCCCGGCACGATGATCACGGGCGCGGAGTGGCTCCTAAAACCCGGCTCGGTCGGCCAGGTCCCGCCCGGGACCATCACCGTCCGCAATGCGGAGGGCGGATTGTGCGCGCCTGGCGAGGTTGGAGAGATCTACCTTCCGTCAGCGGCCGCCGAGCGGTTCCACTATGTCGGCGGCGAACTCCGGCTCGACGCAGAGGGGCGCATGTCGCTGGGGGATCTCGGCTATATCGACGCCGACGGATATCTGTTCCTCGCCGATCGCCGGACCGACCTGATCATCCGCGGCGGGGCCAATATCTACGCCGCCGAAGTCGAGTCGGCACTTTCTGAGCATCCTGCCATCGTCTCTGCCGTTGTTATCGGCCTCCCGTCCGACGATCTTGGCCAGCGCGTCCATGCCATGATCGAGACCTTCCCGTCGCAGGCACTCGCGGTGGATGTGATCGACGCTTTCGTTCGAGTCCGGCTCAGCGGATACAAGCGGCCCGAAAGCTACGAGTTCGTCGAAACGCCGCTGCGAGACGAGGCCGGCAAGGTCCGACGCTCCGCCCTGCGCGAGGAACGGCTGCACTGGCTCCGTGAGGGCGTCCCCTTCCAGGTCCCGGTTCGCCCCGCAGCTTCCGCCTCGAACGCCGAGACCCCCCATGTACCTTAATCGTTTCCGCCTCGACGGCCGCGTCGCTTTCATCACCGGCGGCGGCCAGGGCATAGGCTACTGCGTCGCCGAGGCGCTTTGCGAGGCCGGCGCGCGCGTGACGATCGGCGACCGAGAACCAACCGTTCTCGAAACCGCGAAGGTCGCCCTCGCCCATAAGGGTTACGCCGTCGAGACCGTCGTTCTGAACGTCACCGCATCCGCCGATGTCGATCGCGTGGCCGATAGCCTCGTCGCAACGTGCGGCCGGATCGACATCCTGGTCAACAACGCCGGCATCGCCCGGTCCGAGATCCCCGCCGAGGACATGGAGGACGAGCGCTGGCTGAATGTCCTCGACGTCAACCTCAACGGCTCGTTCTGGTGCGCCCGCGCCTTCGGACGGCACATGCTCGCGCAAGGCTCCGGCAGCATCGTCAACGTCGGTTCGATGAGCGGATTCATCGTTAACCGACCGCAGGGCCAATCCCATTACAACGCCTCCAAGGCGGCCGTGCATCATCTGACGAAGTCGCTGGCGGCCGAATGGGCGCCGCGCGGCGTCCGGGTCAATGCGGTCGCTCCGACCTATATCGCCACGCCACTGAACGCCTTCGCGGACAAGGAAGGCCAGATGTACAGGCGCTGGATCGACGGCACGCCCCAAGGACGTCTAGGCGAGCCGGAGGAGGTCGCGGCCGTCGTGCTCTTCCTCGCCTCGGACGCTTCCAGCCTGATGACCGGCAGCATCGTCCTGGCCGACGGCGGTTACAGTTGCTGGTGACGGCCGGACCGAAACGACAACAAGAACAAGACCTACAGGAGGATCGGATGACCCGAACCAAGACGAGGATCGAGATCGCCGACGGCGTGGTCGAGGGCGTCGTCAGCGGCGGGGTGCGCTGCTGGTACAGCCTGCCCTATGCTGCGCCGGTCACGCCGGAACGGCGCTTCCAGAAGCCGCAGCCGGTCGAGCGCTGGGCCGGAGTGCGCGACGCCACCGTCCCTGGCGCGACGACGCCGCAAAGCCCGCCGCCTGCGTTCGAGGATATGGACGTTGCCGCCCTGTACGGTCGGATTGTCGAGGGGCCCGACTTCCTGACCCTGAACGTCTTCTCCCCGACCGCCGAGGCCTCCGGCCTGCCCGTGATGCTGTTCATCCACGGCGGCAGCTTCATCTCGGGCTCCAAGGACGTACCGCTCTACGATGGCCGCGGGCTCGCCCGGGACGGCGTGGTCTGCGTCGTCATCAACTACCGGCTCGGCATCGAGGGCTTCCTGCCGATCCCGGGCGTCCCGACCAACCTGGGCCTTCGCGACATGATCGCGGCCATGACCTGGGTCCGCGACAACATCGCCAGCTTCGGCGGCGATCCGGCCAATGTGACCCTGTTCGGTGAATCTGGCGGCGCGTGCAGCGTCGGCGTCCTGATGACCTCGCCCATGGCCACGCCGCTGTTCCGCCGGGCCATCGTCCAGAGCGGCCACGGCATGATCAGCCGCGACATCGGCCGCATGCAGCGTGTCGTCAAGCGCATCGCCAAAAAGGCGGGGGTACCCGCGACCCGCGAGGGCTTCCTGAGCAAGTCAGCCAAAGACCTGCTCGACGTCCAGGCCTGGGTCATGAAGCCGAGCCTGTTCCTCAGCATGAAGGACGACAAGGGCTATGATCCCGGATTCGGCATGACCCGGTTCCAGCCCGTGCACGGCGACGACGTCTTGCCGGTGAACACGGCCGAAGCTTTCGAGGCCGGCGCCGGTCGACAGATCGATCTCCTGATCGGGGCGACCACCGACGAGGTCAACGCCTTCACCGCGCCCGGAAACGCGGCGGCGAAGATCAAAGCCTGGCAGGCGCCCTTCCTCGTAGGCGTCGGCATGCCCAGGGCCAGGCAGGCGCTGGCGGCGTATGGCCTGGGTCAGAAGGGGTCATCTGCTGGCGAGGTCATGACCCGCGCCCTGACCGACCTGATGTTCCGCTGGCCGACGCGCCGCATGGCCGAGATGCACGGCCGCGCCCATGTCTTCGAGTTCGACTGGCCGTCTCCGGCGCTCGACGGACGGCTGGGCGCCGCCCATGCCGTGGACGTCCCCTTCGTGTTCGACACCGTGGAGGTGGCCAGCGGCCCCCGGAGTTTCCTCGGGTCCAGTCCGCCCCAGGCGCTTTCCAATTCGATCCGCGCCCTCTGGGTCCGGTTCGCCCGCGACGGCGTCGCGCCCTGGCCCTTCTATTCGCCCGTTACGCGGCTGGTCTACTCCCTGACCCGGCAGGTCGCCGTACCTGAGGCGATCATGCCCGCCGCGGCGTTCCTGCCATGACCTTGCGACTGGATGACACGCTCGATTCCCAGTCCCGCGCTTCGGCGCGTCAGGCGAAGGTCGGGATCGGCTTCAAACTCTTCTATGGCGCCGGGGCGCTTGGCGACGGCGTCACCAACACGGCGCTCAACTTCTTCCTCCTGTTCTATCTGACCAGCGTCTGTGGTTTGTCGGGGACCGTCGCTGGAACCGCCTTGTTGCTCGGCCTGGTGATCGACGCCGTGGCGGATCCTGCGATTGGTCTGCTGAGCGACAACACCCGCTCCCGCTTCGGTCGCCGTCTCCCCTATATCGTACTCAGCACCCTGCCGCTCGCCCTGTCGTTCGCGCTTCTGTTTTCGATCCCCGAGGGCCTGAGCCAGACCGCCCTGATGGTCTACGCCGTCGGGTGCGGATTGGTGCTTCGGCTGGGCCTGTCCTTCTTCACGCTGCCCTACACTTCGGTGGGAGCGGAAGTGACCGACAACTACGAGGATCGATCGAGCATCGTATCCTATCGCGTCAGCTTCAGCATGATCGGAACCTTTCTGGCGATCGCGCTGGGACTTGGCGTCTTCATGACTGGACCGAACGGTCTACTGAACCGTGCCGCCTATGCGGGATTCGGCTGGGCCGGCGCCGCCATCATCGTTTTGGCTGGCGTGTGCGCCGCGATTGCGACGCGCAGGGTTCTGCCTCGCCTGCACAAGGCTGAGGCGACGGGCGATGTGGCTCCTGGCCGGTTCGTTCGGGAAATCCTGGGGATCTTCCGTAGCCCGTCCTTTGTTGTCCTGTTCATCGGAACGATCGCCTTCTGCATCGGCCAGGGCATGGCGGGCGCCATGGCGATCCACCTCAACCACTATTTCTGGAAACTTCCGGCGAGTTCAGTCCAACTCGTTCTTTTGGCGCTGGCGGTCGGTCCGCTCATCGGCGCTCCGATAGCTGCGCTCCTGGGCAAGCGGATCGAGAAGAAGCCCCTCGCAATCGGGTCGATGATGGTGTTCGTATTCGCCCCTCTATGGCCGCCGCTGGCCGCGATCGCCGGCGTGATGCCGACGGACCCCGCCGTGCTTCTGCCGATCCTGCTCGTGAACTCGCTCGTCACCGGCGCCGGTCTGATCGGCGGAGCGATATGCGCACAGTCGATGATGGCGGACGCGGCCGACGAATATGAGTTTCTCTTCGGCGCACGACGCGAAGGCCTTTTCTATGCGGGTCTATCGTTCGCCTTCAAGACGGCGAGCGGAATCGGCGGCTTCCTCGCCGGCATCGCGCTGGATCTTATTCGCTTCCCGGCCAAGGAGGTGGCCGGCGGGGCAGACGTGCTTCTCACCCAGGCGACCCATATCGGGCTCGGTCTCGTAGCAGGCCCTCTTCCGGCCCTCATCACCCTGCTCGGCCCAATCGCCCTGTTCTTCTACGGCCTGACACGCAGGAAGCATCAGGCAATCCTCGCCGAACTGGAGCGCCGTCGCGCGTGCCGGTGACCGCTCAAGTCGAAACTCGATCAACGCTCGGCGGGTTCCTGCCGTCCGACAAGGTCGACCAGCGCGCCAACGGATCCGGCCCCGCCCCGGCGACTGTCCAGCCCTGAAGAGTCAGGTTAACTCAGGAGACTGCCAATGCCCTACGCCCTCAACGGAACGGCGAGGATCTACTACGAGGTCATGGGCAAGCCGGCGTCTCCTGCCATCCTGCTTGTCAACGGCTTCTCGGCGCAGCTGATTGGTTGGCAGGACGCTTTCTGCCGCTTGGTCGCCGGTCACGGCTTCAGCGTTGTCCGGTTCGACAACCGAGACGTCGGTCTGTCGCAGCAGTTCGACAGCGAGAATAGCTTCGACCCGAGGTACACTATCCAGGACATGGCGGGCGATGGTTTCGCCGTCATGGATGACCTTGGCGTTGATCGCTTCCACCTCGTCGGGCAGTCTATGGGCGGCATGATCGCTCAGAGCATGGCGGGAGCCCAACCCGATCGCGTGTCGTCCTTGACGCTGGTGTTCACGGCCCCGTTCATCACGGCGGATTGGCTGCCGCCACTCGCTTCCGTATCGGACATGCGTTTCGAGCCTTTGAATCGGTTCGCTTTCATCGAGGCGATCCTTGAACAGGAGCGGCTCAATGCGTCCGACGTCTACCCATTCAGGGAGGACTGGGTCCGGACCTTTGCCGGCGACAGCTATGATCGCGGCTACTTTCCAAGGGGTATGGAACGACAGCTTCACGCGATGCTCGCCCGACTCGGCGAGCCGTTCACCGACCATGGCCGTCTGACCATGCCTGTGGTTCTGATCCATGGGCGCGAGGACATTCGAGTGCGCGTCGAGGCTTCGATCGAGTTGGCCCGGTTGATTCCGCACTCCGAAGTCCATCTGTATCCAAGCATGGGCCATGTCCTGCCTGAAACCCTTTGGACGGAGTTCGCCGACATCATCGCCCGAACCGCACACCAGGCGGGCGACCAGCGCGGCTAATGTCTGGACGGTCGCTGTGAGTTCAGGTGTGTCCGACGATCGGACTCGCAGCGCCAGGACGGCCCGCAGAGCGGATGCGATCGCCGCCCTCGATCACCACGTGCGCCGCCAAGCCCGGGCAGGTTAATCGGCGATCAGCCACCAAACCGTCTCCGAGATGCTAGCGCGAACGGCCTCGATCCTAACCAGATCAGACTTGGCGCCCGGCTCGGTCATTCCGCTCTATCCGCTTGTGTTGCCCGGCGAGCGGTCGTGTCGATGATGGCGGCATAATCCTCCCAGAGACGAGGCGCGATCTCGTGTCCCATGTGCGGATAGAGATGCAGTTCGGCGTCCGGGACGCGGCGCGCCAGTTCGAACGCCGCCTCCACCCGCACCAGTTGATCCTCCCGGCCGTGGATGATGCAGGTCGGTATCGACAGATCATTTAGGGCGCTCCGCCAATCACCGCTGCGGAGGAGGGCCGCGATCTGCCGTGGAACACCGTCTAGGCGCTCGCTCCGGTCCAGACTGCGCACGATGAGGTCACGGGCGAAGCCTTCGTCGAACGGACGTCCGGGCGCGCCGCTCATCCGCGCGCGCGCCATCAACTCGTCGATGACCTGCTCGCTCGTCGCCGCCGGAGACGGGGTTTCCGCCGGCAGATTGTCCAGTACGGCTACGCCCACGAACTCCGGGCTGAAGGCCGGAGCCGTGTAGAAGAGGACGAGCGAGCGCACACGGTCCGGACGGGCGATCGCCATGTGTTGAGCGATGGCGCCGCCCATGGACTGACCCACGATATGGGCGGACTCCAAGCCAAGCGCGTCGAGGACTGTGAACACGTCGTCGGCCATGTCCGCAAGGCTATAGCCGCCATCGACCACATCCGCGGACCCGGTCTTGTGCGACAGCCCAACATCCCGGTTGTCCAGGCGGATGACGAAAAAGCCGCGCGCCGCCAGAATGTCGACAAAGGCTTCGCGCCAACCGATCAGCTGCGCACTCATGCCCTCGATCAGAACCAACGGCCGGTCGGCTGGGTCGCCCGTTGTTTCATAGTATATCTCGGAACTCTGGGGACTGGTGTACGGCATGGAGGCTCCTTGACTGTCAGCGGACGCTTTTGATGAAGAAGACCACGATCCCCGACAGCAGGGCCGTGGCGGCGCCGAAGACGAACAGGAATGGGTATCCGAACAGGCCGATCATGGCGGCTGCGATCAGCGGTGCTAGAATCTGCGGCGCCGAGGTGGCCACCGCGAGAATCGCCATGTCACGCCCCTCGGACTCGCGATCAGGAAGCACCAGTGACATCAGCGCCAGATCGACCGCCAAGTATGCGCCGAAGAACAGTCCAAGGAACACTTCGAGCACGATCATGGCAGGCCAGGTGGGGCTGATGATCGGCACGGCCAGGGCGAACGCCATGCCGATGGCGCTGGCGCCGACGAACAGTTTGGGCCGCCGCCACCGGTCCGCCAGCCACCCGCCGACAGCCGCGCTGAGCAGACACAGCACCATCTGGATCGTGACCAGGGTGCTGACCCCGTGCTGCAGGTTCCGGCCCGGAAGGGCCTCCACGCCGATGTGGTCCTGCAGGATATAGTAGGTGTAGCCGGAGACGGTGAAGACCGAGAAGAACATCAAGGCCCGCGAGACGAAAGCGAGGGCGAAATCCCGAGAACGAAAACTGGCGACGAAACCGAGAACGCCGGCGACGACGTCGATCTTCAGGCGTTCAGCCGCGCGCGGGCGAGGAGGCGCAGCCGGTTCGGGCGCGAACAGGACCAGCGCCGCCATTCCCATCAGGAACAAGCCGGCCAAAACCGCATAGGCGACGGGCCGCGACGTCTGGGCCGCCACGTTGACGCCGATGACCACACCGATGGGGATGGCCAGGGCCAGCACCGCAGAGCCGACGCCGCGCCTCTCCACGGAGATTCGGTCAGGGAGAATGGCTGTCAGAGCGCCCTGGTAGTAGTTCGCCGAAAACCACAACGCCGAATAGAAAAAGACCAACGGACCCAGGGCCGAGCTAGCGCCCATCGCCAGGGCCAGAACCGCCGAGACGATCGCGGCCACGACCAGCGACGGCGTCCGCCGGCCCCACCGTCCCCAGGTCCGGTCGGATATGGCTCCCCCCGCCAACAGGCCGATGACGGCCGCGACCGATGACGCTGTGGCCGCGATGCCGAGATTGGAAATCTTGGCCGTCGCGTCGATCGCCTCGATCTGGGCGGGCAGCAGGATCTGTTGGATTCCCTGATACAGGGACGTCATCGCCGCCGCCGCGGGCAGGAGCAACGCCACGACCCGGCGCTGGGACACTGTGCTGGGCGCGTCAGACATCAACGAGTCCTTTACTGAAGGCCAGGACTGCGCGCTTCATGGCCGCAGCGCCGCATAAATCAGGTCATGCATCGCGGCGTTGACGGCCTGCGGGTCCATGCCGGGCACAAGCAGGTGCTGGGCCAGCGCCACCACGACGAGTTCGTTCTCGGGATCGACCCAGAAGATCGTTCCCGCAGCGCCGTCCCAGTAGTAGGTCCCATCAGCGCCGGCGAAGCCCGTCGCGGCGGCATCCTTGATGACCGCGAAGCCGAGGCCGAAGCCCACGCCCTTCACCTTCCACTCGATGGGGATGTCGCCGAGATGATCGCGCGCCATCAGTGCGATGGTTTCCGCCTTCAGCAGTTGCCCGCCGACGTGGCGGCCCCCATCCAGCAAGGTCTGGGCGAACCGCAGATAGTCGCCGGCTGTCGAATACAGGCCGAATGCTCCCCGCTCATAGGCCTGCGCCTCGTCCAGCCGGGCAATGGGCTCGGGCCAGGGCGTGCCGGGAAACTCGGGCGGCAGGGTCGTGGGCGCCCAGGCCGTCAGTCCTTCCGGTCCCATCCAGGACAAGCCGGCCAGCCGTGCCCTCATATCCGGACTGGCGGTAAATCCGGTGTCCTTCATGCTGAGGGGTTCGAAGATTCGGGCGCGCAGGAAGGTCGCAAAATCCTGACCACTCAGCACTTCAACCAGCCGCGCCTGGATGTCGGGGCTGAGGCTGTAGTTCCAAACCGCGCCCGGCTGGGTCGCCAGCGGGACCGAAGCGATCCGGGCCATCTGGTCCGCCAGACTTTCATCGAACCAATAGACGCCCTGATCGGCCAACAAACCTTCATGCGTCGGGCTGACGCCGAAGGGTCGTCCGAGCCCGAGGCCATAACCGCTGGTGTGACGCAGTATATCCTGCACGGTGATCGGACGCGCCAGCGGCTCGGTCTCGTCAGCCGGACCGTCCACAGCCTTCAGCACCGAACCTTCTGCGAACTCCGGCAGGTATTTCGAGACCGGATCGGCGAGGTCTAAGAGACCTTCCTCGAACAGCATCATCAGGGCGACGGCGGTGACGGGCTTGGTCATTGACATCAGCCGGAACACGCTGTCCAGCGCCAGCGGCGACCGATCGGTCGCCGACACATGCCCCAGCGCGCTGGCCGCGACCAGCTTGCCCTTTCGAGCGACCGCATAGACGAAGCCGGTCGCCAATCCGGCATCGATCCTGTTTTGAAACGCCGCATCGATGCGGACCAGCCCCTCCGGAGAGAAGCCGACCGCCTCGGGCGCGGCCTGGATCCATTCCGGGAACGCCCGGCCCCATTCCGCGTCATCGGCCACGCGATCGAGGGTCTTCGTCATCGTCATTTCACTTCGCCCGCCACTGTCAGACGTTTGAAATCGTAGCTGAGACTGAGGCCCTGGGTGCGAACCGAACTGTAGCCCCAAGTCTCTGCTGAGCCAGAGCTCCGGTGGTCGCCAGCGCAGCGAAAAGGAGAGCCATGCAGGCGGGCAGTGGATAGTTCAGCTTCATATCCGTTCGTCCCTGGCGGCTGACGCTTCCACCAGGACTTTCGCCCTGGGCGCGTCGCCTGATTGCTCGCATTCGGAACGAGTATTTCATACTATGTTATTCTGGAATATGGATTGCAAGCCTGAATGTCGCCGCACGCTCCGGCCCAGCCGGACAGCGGTCGCCGCCCGCGCAGCACAGACGCGCAAAGGCGCGATCGGCGATGACCGTGACGTAAGGGAAATCAGGCGGAGGCGAGACTGCTTGCGCAGCATCTGAGCCGCGAAGGCCATTTGGGGTCGGGCCCTGTCGACAGCCTACGCCAGACGGCAGCGATACCTAGAGGCGGATGACGGATCCCGTCCTTACCGACTCCGCCGCAGCCTCAGCCAAGGCCAGCGCCGCGACCCCGTCTTCATAACCGACCGACGCCACGCCGCCGTCAAGCATGTCGGCGAAATGATCCATCTCGCGGCGGTAGGCCTCGGCGTAGCGGTCGAGGAAGAAATTCTGGAACCGGTCGGCCGCGGCGCCCGCCTCGCCCCAGACCTGCACGGTGGACTCCAGCACATTGTCCGCCTTCACCATCCCCTTCGACGCATAGGCCTCGATGCGCTGATCATAGCCGAAGCCCGACCGGCGGCTATTGGAAATGACGCACAGCTTGCCCGACGCCGTCTTCAGCACGGTGCGCGCCGTGTCGACATCGCCCAGTTTGCCGATTTCGGGATCAACCAGACAACTGCCCGCCGCATAGACCTCGACGACATCCTCGCCCAGCAGCCAGCGGGCCATGTCGAAGTCATGGATCGCCATATCCTTGAACAGGCCACCAGAGACGGCGACGTAGGATGGCGGCGGCGGCGACGGATCGTTGGAGGTGATCTGCACGCTCTCCAGCTTGCCCAGCTCGCCGCTGTCCAACCGCGCCTTTAGGGCCTGGAAATTCGGATCGAAGCGGCGGTTGAAGGCCAGCAGCATCCGCGCGGTCGATAAATCTCCCGCCGCGCTTTTCGCCCGCTCCAGATCCTGATCGATCGGCTTCTCGCAGAAGATGGCCTTGCCCGCCCTCGCCGCCCGGACGCTGTAGTCCAGGTGGGTGTCGGTGGAGGAGGCGATGATGACCCCGGCGATGGATGGATCGTCCATCGCCTCGTCCAGCGTCATGACCTTCGAGCCCCACTCCGCCGCCACCGAAGACGCCGAATCCGCCATCGGATCGACGACACCGGCGAGTTCGACGCGGGGGTTCAGCGCCGCGCTTTTCGCGTGGATCCGGCCGATCCGGCCCGCGCCGATGATGGCGACGCGGTGTTTGGCGTCTCTGGGCATTTCCTATCTTCCTTCAGCAGCAGCTTCACGTTTCCGGGCGAAACATCACGGAATTACAATTCTGTCCATGAATGAAATGGAATTTCCATCTACAGTCGCCACGTTCCATTGAGCACCGGACCGTGCGACGCTAGCGTCAAGCGCCTGCAAGAGACGGAATCGCATGACGGATCACCTGACCGCCCCCACCACGGCCGAAGCGCTGAGGGCCGCGATCCTCGACCGCTATGAATCGCTGAGCAAGCGGTTGCAGCAGATCGCCCGCTATGTGCTGGACGAGCCGAACGCGGTGGCGCTGGAGACCCTGGCCGTGCTGGCGGACCGCAGCGGGGTCCAGCCCTCGGCCATCGTCCGCTTCGCCAAGTCGTTCGGCTTCGACGGGGCCACCCAGATGCAGCGGCTGTTCCGCGACGACCTGCTGTCGGGCAACGCCACCCTCGCCTACGGAGAACGCGTCCGCCAGTTCAGCGAGACGGTGGACGGCAAGACCATGGGCGAGCCGGGTCAGGTCCTGGGCGAGTTCATCGAGGGCAACACCCTGGCCCTGCAGAACCTCGGCGAGATCGTCAGCGCCGCCGATCTCGAGGCTGCCGTCGCCCTGATGACGCAGGCCGACACCATCTATGTTGCGGGGTTCCGGCGGTCCTTCCCGGTCGCCGCCTATATCGCCTACTCCCTGCATCAGGTAGACAAGAAGACGGTGTTCGTCGACAGCGTCGGCGGCATGACGCGACAGCAGATTCACGCGATCACGCCAAGGGATCTTCTGCTGGTCGTCAGCTACCACCCCTATGCCGAAGAGGCTGTGCAACTGGTCGAGGCCGCGGTCGAACGAAAGGCGCCCATTCTCTCGATCAGCGACAGTCTGGTCAGCCCTGTAGCCAAGCCCGCGACCCGGACACTGCAGGTGCGCGAGGCCGAAATCCGCAAATTTCGTTCCCTGTCCACGTCGTTGTGTCTGGCCCAGGCCTTGGTCATCTCATTCGCCTTCACGACGTCGCAACCCGCCCGGAATCCGTCCGCGATGAGGGCCCGCCGACGCTCCGCCCAACGATGAAACAGATATTGCGTTACCTATAACTATAGAATATATGTTACATATTCCGACCCGGTGGGCGGCTGGAGGGTTGCGTGCGGGCGAAGCGTTCGATGGTGGGTGAAAGACATCGGCTTGACCTGATCGCCCTCGGGCGGTCGTGCATCGACCTGTATGGCCAGCAGATCGGCGGCCGCCTCGAGGACATGACGTCCTTCGCCAAATACGTCGGCGGCAGCCCCACCAACACGGCGGTAGGATCCTCGCGGCTGGGCCTGAAGGCGGGTCTTGTGACCAAGGTCGGCGCCGACCATTTCGGCCGTTTCATCCGCGAACAGCTGACCGTCGAAGGCGTCGCCGTGGACGGCGTCCTGGCAGATGCCCAACGGCTGACGGCGCTGGTGTTTCTGGGCATCCGCGACCCTGACACCTTTCCGCTGATCTTCTATCGCGAGAACTGTGCCGACATGGCGCTGAGCGTCGACGACATCGATCCGGATTTCATCCAGTCGGCCGGCGCTCTGCTGATCAACGGCACCCACCTGTCGCAGCCGAACGTGTTCGACGCTTCGCTGAAGGCCTGCGAACTGTCCAAGGCCAACGGCGGACGAATCGTTTTCGACATCGACTACCGGCCCGTCCTCTGGGGCCTGACCGGCAAGGACATGGGCGAGAACCGCTTCGTCGCTGATCCGGACGTCACCGCCCGCCTGCAACAGGTCCTGCCCCTGTGCGACCTGATCGTCGGAACCGAGGAAGAGGTCCATATCCTCGGCGGTTCGACCGACACCATCACGGCGTTGCGCGCCATCCGCGAAAAGAGCGACGCCCTGCTGGTCTGCAAGCGCGGCCCCGACGGCTGCTCGGCCTTCCCCGGCGCCATTCCCGACAGTCTGGACGGCGGCGTCGTCGGACGCGGCTTCCGCGTCGATGTGTTCAATGTGCTCGGCGCGGGAGATTCCTTCATGGCCGGCTTCCTGCGTGGCTGGCTGAGGAACGAGGCGCTGGAGACCTGCTGCGCCTTCGGCAACGCCTGCGGGGCCATCGTCGTCTCGCGTCACGGCTGCGCGCCCGCCATGCCGACCTGGGACGAACTGCAGCTGTTCCTCGGCGAGACACAACGCCCGTTCCGCCTGCGCGAGGACGCCGAACTGGAACACATCCATTGGGCGACCACCCGGCGCGGGACCTATGACGAGCTGACGGTCCTGGCCATGGATCACCGCAGCCAGTTCGAGGAGATGTGCGCCAAGGTCGGCGCCGACCCCGCCCGCATTCCCGCCTTCAAGGCGCTGGCGCTTCAGGCCGTGGACCGGCTGGCGAAGGGCGATCCGCGCTACGGAGTGCTGCTGGACGGTCGCTTCGGCATGCGCGGACTCGAGGCCGCCGCCGACCACGACTACTGGACCGGCCGTCCCATCGAGCTGCCGGGCTCGTGCCCGCTGGTGTTCGAAAGTTCGGCCGACGTGGCGACTGAGCTGGCGACCTGGCCGCCGAACCACGTCGTCAAATGCCTGGTCTTCTACCACCCTGACGATCCGCAGGATCTGCGCGACCGTCAGGAGCGCCAGATGCTGCGGCTTCAGGACGCCTGTCTGAAGACCGGTCACGAACTGCTGCTGGAAATCATCGCCTCGAAGAACGACGCGATCGATTCCAACACCATTTCCCGCGCCATCCAGCGGCTCTACGATCTGGGCATGAAACCCGACTGGTGGAAGCTGGAGCCGACCGACGATGCGGCCGCTTGGGTCAATATCGAGCGCGCCATCGAGACCAACGATCCCCTGTGCCGGGGCGTTCTGCTGCTCGGCCTGTCGTCGCCCGAGGCCGAGTTGATCGCCTCGTTCGACGCCGCCGCCGCCCGTCCCATCGTCAAGGGTTTCGCCGTCGGCCGCACCATATTCGCCGACGCCGCCAAGCAATGGCTGTCCGGCAGGATGGACGACGAGGCGGCCATCGCCGACCTGTCGTCGCGGTTCTCGGTGCTGATCGAGGCGTGGCGAGCGGCCAAGGCGCGTGCAGCTGCCGCCGCCGTTCGAGAGGCCGTGCGCGCGTGACCACGATCCGACTGACCGCCGCCCAGGCCGCCGTCCGCTGGCTGGCCGCCCAGCATGTCGTCGTCGATGGCGCCGAGGTTCCCTATTTCGCCGGCTGCTGGGCCATCTTCGGCCACGGCAATGTCGCCGGGATCGGCGAGGCCCTGCATGCGTCGCGCGACGTCCTGCCGACCTGGCGGGCGCACAACGAACAGGGGATGGCCCACGCGGCCATCGCCTACGCCAAACAAATGCGCCGCCGTCGCGCCATGGTCTGCACCACCTCGATCGGCCCCGGCGCGACCAATCTGGTGACGGCTGCGGCGCTGGCCCATGTGAACCGCATCCCCGTCCTGCTTATGCCGGGCGACGTCTACGCCAGCCGCCGACCCGACCCCGTACTGCAACAGATCGAGGACTTCGGCGACGGCACGGTCACCGCCAACGACTGCTTCAGGCCGGTGTCGCGCTTCTTCGACCGCATCACCCGGCCGGAACAGATCCTCGACGCCCTGCCCAAGGCGCTGGCGACCATGCTGGACCCGGCGACCTGCGGCCCGGCGACCATCGCCTTCTGCCAAGACGTACAGGCCGAGGCCTTCGACTATCCCGTCGCCTTCTTCGAGCGGCGGATGTGGCGCGAACGCCGGCAGCCCGCCGACGCCCATGAGATGACCGCCCTGATCGAGGCCCTTAAATCGGCGAAACGCCCGCTGATCGTGTCCGGCGGCGGCGTCCTCTACAGCCAGGCCGAGACCGCCCTGACAGCGCTGGCCGAGGTCACAGGCCTGTCGGTCGCAGAAACCCAAGCCGGTAAGGGGGCCCTGGCCTGGGATCATCCCAACACCCTGGGCTCGATCGGCGTGACTGGCTCCAGCGCCGCCAACGACGCCGCATCGAACGCCGACCTGATCGTCGGCATCGGCACGCGGCTTCAGGACTTCACCACCGGCTCGCGCAGCCTGTTCCCCGGCCGCCGCCTGTTCCAGGTCAACATCCAGCCCTTCGACGCCCACAAGCACGACGCGACGCCGGTCGTCGGCGACGCCCGCACGGTGATCGCAGCCCTGACAGGCGCCCTGACCGGCTGGCGCGTGCCCGACGTCGGGAGCCATGCCGCCGGCGTCGCCGCTTGGTCCGCCGCCCTCGACGCCGCGACCTCCGTCCCCGCTGATAAGGCCCTGCCCAGCGATGCCCAGGTCATCGGTGCGGTGCAACGCGCCATGGGCGACGACGCCGTGGTGGTCTGTGCGGCGGGCGGCCTTCCCGGCGAACTGCACAAGCTTTGGCGGACGGCGCGACCGGGCGGTTACCACCTCGAATACGGCTTCTCGTGCATGGGTTACGAGATCGCAGGCGGCCTCGGGGTCAAGATGGCCGAGCCGGATCGCGAGGTCGTCGTCATGGTCGGCGACGGCTCCTATCTGATGCTCAACTCCGAACTCGCGACCTCGGTGATGATGGGCCAGAAACTGATCGTCGCCCTGCTCAACAACCGGGGTTTCGGCTGTATCAACCGACTGCAACAGGCGACGGGTTCGCCCGGCTTCAACAACCTGCTGGCCGACAGCGCGCACCAGATCTTGCCCGACATCGACTTCGCCGCTCATGCGAAAAGCCTTGGCGCTCTGTCCGAACACGTCTCGACCCTTGGCGAGTTCGAGGCCGCCATGGGTCGCGCCCGCGCCGCCGACCGGTCCTATGTCGTCGTCATCGACACCGACCCACTGAAGACCACCGAGGCCGGCGGATGGTGGTGGGACGTGGCCGTGCCGGAGGTGTCGGACCGGCCCCAGGTCAACGCCGCGCGCAAAGATTACGACGACCGTATCCGTATGAAGAGAGACTTGTCATGACGATCCGCTGGGGCGTAAGCCCGATCGCCTGGTCCAACGACGACATGCCCGAATTGGGCGGCGACACGCCGCTGGAGGACATCTTCAACGACATCCGCGAGGTCGGGTTCGAGGGCGTCGAACTGGGCGGACGTTTCCCCAAGACGCCCGAGGGCCTTCGCGAAATGCTGGGCAGTCTCGACCTGATCGGCGGCTGGTATTCCGGGTCGCTGCTGGTCCAGGACGCCGAGGCCGAGATCTCGGCGATTCAGCCGCATCTGACCCTGCTGAAGGCCATGGGTTGTAGCGTCTTCGTCTTCGCCGAGACCTCGAACGCCATCCATGGCGCACGTGCGGTCCCCATGAGCGGCACGCCCCGGCTCGCGTCCGGCGACTGGGCCGGGTTCGGTGCAAGGATGACGGCGGTGGCGGACTATGTGCAGTCGCAGGGGCTGAAGTTCGCCTATCACCATCATCTCGGCACGGTGGTCGAGACCGCCGCCGACGTCGACGCCTTCATCGCCAACACGGGGGCCTCGGTCGGGCTGACCCTGGACACCGGCCATGCGGCCCTGGGCGGGGTGAACTCGCTGGCCATCATCCGCGACCATCCGGAGCGCGTCGTCCACGTCCATTGCAAGGATGTGCGCTGGGAGACCTTCACCAAGGCGAAGAAGGGAGGTTCAAGTTTCCTCGACGGCGTTCTGTCGGGGATGTTCACCGTGCCCGGTGACGGTGGCATCGACTATTCGGACATCATGGTGGCGTTGAAGGCCATCGACTATTCCGGCTGGATCGTCATTGAGGCGGAACAGGATCCGGCCCTGGCCGACCCTCGAACCTATGCCGACCTGGGCCTGCGGACGCTCAAGGCGCGCGCCGCCGAGGCGGGCCTGGTCTGATGCCGAACCTCAAGGTCCGCCCCCATGCGCCCGACACCGATGGCGGCGTGCTGGAAGTCACCCCCGAAAGCGCCGACTGGAGCTATGTCGGGTTCAAGGTCGTGCGCCTCGGTGCGGGCGAGACCTATTCGGGCGGAGCGCCCGACCGCGAGGCCTGCCTCGTCATCGTCGCGGGCACCGCAGACGTGAGAGTGAACGACCAATCGTTCGTCGGCGTCGGCGGTCGGACCACGCCCTTTGAGGACCGCGCCCCCGGCGCCATCTATGTGCCCGCAGGCGCAAAGTTTAAGGTCAAGGCGGCCTCCCCCGTCGAACTGGCCGTATGCACCGCGCCTGGAACCGGTCTCGGCGTCCCCCGCCTGATCGGTGAGAGCGATATGCCCCGCGAGGTGCGCGGCTCCGGCACCAACACCCGCTACGTCCGCAACATCCTGCCCGAGGCGGCACCCGCCGAAGGCCTGCTGGTCGTCGAGGTCATCACGCCCGGCGGCCACTGGTCCAGCTATCCGCCCCACAAGCACGACACGGCCACGCCGACCGAAGAAACGGCCCTGGAGGAGACCTATTACCACCGCATCGACCCGCCCCAGGGTTTCGCCATCCAGCGCGTCTATACCGACGACCGCAGCCTGGACGAGACCGTCACGGTCGAGGACGGCGACGTCGTCATGGTCCCGCGCGGCTACCATCCCGTCGGCGCGCCCCACGGCTACGACGTCTATTATCTGAACGTCATGGCAGGTCCGAAACGCAACTGGATCTTCCGCAACGACCCGGCCCACGACTGGATCGTCAGGCCCACCTCTCCCACGCAGGACTGACCATGCGCAGCATCGACCATTTCATCGGCGGCCGCTCGGTCGTCGGTGCCTCCGGCCGCTTCGGCGATGTGTTCGACCCGAACACGGGCGAGGTTCAGGCGCGCGTCCAGTTGGCCAGCCTCGACGAGCTGGACGAGGCGATCGCCAACGCGGCCGAGGCGCAAAAAGGCTGGGCCGCGACCAATCCTCAGCGCCGAGCGCGGGTGATGTTCGAGTTCAAGCGCCTGCTGGAAGTCCACATGGACGAACTGGCCCATCTGCTGTCCTCCGAGCACGGCAAGGTCATCGCCGACAGCAAGGGCGATATCATGCGCGGGTTGGAGGTGATCGAATTCGCCTGTGGAATCCCGCACCTGCTGAAAGGTGAATACACCCAGGGGGCCGGATCCGGCATCGACGTCTATTCGGCCCGCCAGGCCCTCGGCGTCGTGGCGGGCGTTACCCCGTTCAACTTTCCCGCAATGATCCCGATGTGGATGTTCGGGCCAGCCATAGCCTGTGGCAATGCCTTCATTCTCAAGCCATCCGAACGCGATCCTTCGGTGCCTGTGCGGCTCGCCGAACTGATGATCGAGGCCGGGGCACCTCCCGGTATTCTTAACGTCGTTCAGGGCGACAAGGATATCGTCGAGGCGATCTTGAAGCACCCCACGATCAAGGCGGTCAGCTTCGTCGGCTCGTCCGACATCGCCCAGTCGGTGTTCGCGCTGGGCGCACTTCACGGCAAGCGGGTCCAGGCCATGGGCGGAGCCAAGAACCACGGCATCGTCCTGCCCGACGCCGACATGGACCAGACCGTCGCCGACCTGATGGGTGCCGCCTACGGCTCGGCCGGCGAACGCTGCATGGCCCTGCCGGTCGTCGTCCCGGTCGGCGAGGAGACAGCCGAACGCCTGCGTGAAAAACTGCTGCCTGCGATCCAGGCCCTGCGGGTGGGGGCCTCCGGCGATCCGGACGCGCACTACGGCCCGGTCGTCTCCGCCGCGCACAAGGCCCGGATCGAGGGCTATATCCAGACCGGCGTCGACGAAGGTGCCGAGCTGGTGGTCGACGGGCGCGGTTTCCAGCTCCAGGGCCACGAGAACGGCTTCTTCCTGGCCCCCACATTGTTCGACCACGTGACGGCCGGGATGGAGACCTATCAGGAGGAAATCTTCGGACCCGTCCTCCAGATCGTCCGCGCCGCCACCTTCGAGGAGGCGCTCGCCCTGCCGTCCCAGCATCAATACGGCAACGGCGTCGCCATCTTTACCCGCAACGGCGACGCCGCGCGCGAGTTCGCCGACCGGGTCGAGGTCGGGATGGTCGGCATCAACGTCCCCATTCCCGTGCCGGTCGCCTATCATTCGTTCGGAGGCTGGAAGCGTTCCGGTTTCGGCGATCTGAACCAGTACGGTCTGGACGGCGTGCGCTTCTACACCCGCGCCAAGATCGTCACCCAACGCTGGCCCAAAGGCTCGGGCGGTATCGTTTCTGATCAAAGCTTCGTCATCCCGACAATGCGATGAGCCCCATGCCGCTGGTCGATACCGCGCACAGCGCCGCGCGAGGGGGCGCGGTGCCTCGCCGAACTGGCCGTCCGGTCCTGAAAGGCACCACCGCCCGCTATACCCGAATGGCGAGGATTCAGTCTGGATGGGCGATCACATAGCTATGTGAGCCGTCGGCGGCGCCCCCCACAGGCTCTACGTGACTATGAGGTCATCGGGCTCGTAAACGCCTATCGCGAGCACACGCGACGTTCGGGTCGACCACGTCCACAGCGGATTTGGTCTCTTCAGACGCCATCTGGGTCGCAACGATATCACCGCTTCCAAATCCCTCTCGGGGAGTCAATCCGCCAGACCTCCTCTATGATATCTCCGTTCGAAGACTCCAGCGGTTCAGCCCTCTATGGCGTCCTGCAAGGCTTCGAAATCTTGCCGGGCTGTATCCCGGCGCTCTCGGCGAGAAGATGTCTTAGGGCGCGTCGGCAGCGCCCGTTGTCGAACGGCTATGCGGAAATCGAAGAGTTCTTGGCATTCTGCCTGACACGGCGTCGAGAGTGTCCCGGTTTCAGTGGCGGAGCTTCGGTTGTTCTTTCTGTTCCTTCCATCGTGCCCGCCGTAGAGTTACGTGCCTTGGATAGGTAGGGTTACGTCTCGCTGCTAGCTGCACCATCCGTCAGATTTATTGACGGAGATTATCCATGGCGAACCCAACGCTCATTCAAAAAGTTCGATCGTGAGTGGCGACGCCCATGGCCGCGCCCTTCCAGATCTTCCAGCCGGCCTATCACTTCGTCGATGAGAAGCTCGGCGTCTTCCTGAACGAGCGCGCGACCACGGTGATGGGCGAGGTGGCCGGGCCGTTGCGCGTCGCCCTTGTGCTCTATGTCATCCTCTACGGCTTCGCGATCCTGCGCGGTTCGATCTCCGAGCCATTTATGGACTTCGCGGTCCGCAGCCTGAAGCTCGCCTTCGTCTATCTGCTGGCAACGACGGTCGCCTATTCCAACTTCGTCACGGAGCCGCTTTTTTATGTGCTGCCCGACACCTTGGCCCGCGCGATCAGCGGGTCGGGCGTACCGGACATCGGTGCCGCCTTCGACCAGTTCTTCGCCCGGGCCGCCTATCTGGCGGAGAAGATCTCCAAGGACGCCAGCCCGATCGACTTCGGGCCGTGGATTCTCTCAGCGCTCGTCTATCTGATCGGAGCCCTGGCGGCGGCGCTCGGCTTCGGCGTGGTGCTGATCGCCAAGGTCGCCTTGGCTCTCTTGGTAGCGCTGGGGCCGATCTTCGTCGCCTGCGCCCTGTTTGACGCCACGCGGCGGTTCTTCTTCGGCTGGCTGAGCCAGGCCGTGAACTACCTCGTCCTGTTCGCCCTGATCATCACAATCTTCCAGCTCGTCCTGTCGCTGGTCGCCCAGCAGTGGGGGTCGATCGACGGCAATGACCCGATGGCCGGCGGCCTCTTGTTCATCGCGCTCTGCCTGCTCGGCGCGATCTTCTTCCTCCAGACCCCCGCCATCGCCGCCGGGATTGCCGGCGGTGCCAGCGCCGGCCTAGCCGACTTCGCCAACGCCGCCTCGCTGAGCGGCGTGCCGCGTCCCGGCGCGCCGCAAGGGCCGCAGGAGGCCAGCCGCAGCGCGCCGAAGGGCGGCGGCAGTATTCGTCCCGCAGGAGGCCGCTGATGCGCATCCCGATCTTCATCCTGAGCGCGACTGTCGCGTTGGGGGCCTGTTCCACCTTCGCGTCACCCGACGCGCCGGTCTGCGACGGCCACCATCGCCGTCCCGCCAACCTCTACGGCTCCGTGCTCGTTCCGGCTTCTCCGGCCGCGCCGACGCCAGCGCCCCCTGAGGCAGACGCCGTCCCTAATGCTGAGGCAACGGCGGACGACCATACGCCCGTATTGCCCACGCTGGCCTCGGCGGGGTGTGCATGAGTGCGGCGCCGGATCTGAAGGGGTATTTCGCCGAGGCGAAGAGCTGGAACGCGGATCGGCTGCGGGCCGCGGAGCGGTCGCGTCGGTTCGCCTGGGTCGTCGCGGGCACGGCGGGCGTCGTGGCCGGGATCGCCGTCGGCGCGGTGGCCATGCTGGCGCCCTTGAAGACGGTCGAGCCGTTCGTGGTGCGGGTTGATCGGTCGACAGGATCGGTCGAGGTGATGACGGCCCTGAGGTCAGAGGACCCGCTGACCTATGATGAGGCGGTCACCAAGGCCTTCCTCGCCCAGTATGTCCGCGCCCGTGAAGGCTGGCTGGCCCCGGCGGCCGAGTCGGATTTCCGTCAGGTGTCGATCATGTCGACCTCGGCCGAGCAGCAGCGCTGGGCCGACTTCTACCGCCCGGCCAATCCCGGCAGTCCGCAGGTGCTCTATGGTCCATCAGGCGAGGCCCAGGTTTCGATCCGAGCGATCAGCTTCGTCGCCGACGGCGTGGCCAACATCCGCTTTCATCGCACGGTGCGGGTCGGACCACAGGTCACTGAGAGCGACTGGATCGCCACGGCGGCCTTCACCTACACCAAGGCCCCGATGGCCGAAGGCGACCGGCTACGCAATCCGCTCGGCTTTCAGGTGACCAGCTACCGCGCCGATCCGGAGGTGGTGCGATGAAATGCGTGGCTCCCATCGTGCTCGCCGTCGGCCTCGCTTTGGGCCCCGTCGCCCATGCCCAGGCTCAGGCTCAGACCTTGGCGGAGCCCGGTCCGTCCGATCCGCGCATCCGGGTGATCGACTACGATCCGTGGGCCGTGGTGCCCGTGGTCGGCGTGTTTCGCACCGCCACCCAGATCCTGTTCGGCGAGGACGAGTCCATCCTCCATGTCGCTGTCGGCGACGCCACCGGCTGGGATGTGGTCGCCGAGGGCAACATCCTGTTCGTGAAGCCGAAGGCGGAACGGGCCCCGACCAATCTGATCGTGACGACCCGCAGAGGCGAATCCGCGCAACCCAGCTCCGGGACGCGCCACTACACCTTCGAACTGACCAGCCGGGCCGGATCGTCATCCATCCGCACGCCGGACACAGTCTACGGCCTGCGATTCCAGTATCCGGCGGATGAGACGGCGACGGCCTCGGCTGCGCTGGACGCCGAGGCCGCCGCGTTGGAGCACCGGCTGATCGAACTGAAGCTGGATCGGGCCGTCGTCGAGGGACGACGCAATCTCGCCTACAGCGTCCAGGGCGCGACCGACCTGCAGCCGTCCGAGGTCTCCGACAACGGGCGCTTCACCGTGCTGCGCTTCCCGGCCAACCAGCCGATCCCGACGATCTACCAGGTCGGCGCCGATGGGACCGAAGGCCTCGTGCCCTTTGATGTGCGGGGCGAGTTCGTCGTCATCCACGGCGTGATGCGCGAACTGCGGCTGCGCCGGGGCCGCACGGTGCTGTGCATCACCAACGAGGCCTTCGAGCCCTATGGCGTCAATCCGGCCACCGGCACCGCAGCCGGCGACGTCGAGCGGACCGACCGGGGAATGCAGCCATGACCCACACGCCCGAACCGAACGAGGATCGCCCGGAGTCGATCTCGCCGCCGCACGAGGCAACGGCTCCCGCCTTCGATCGCGCCATCTCGCCGATCGCCGGACGGCTCGGCGGCGGCCGGGCCGGCAAGGGTCTGGTGGTCCTGGCCCTGGTCGTCGGCTGCGGCGTCTTCGTCGCAGCGACCTGGGGCCGCGATGGCGCGCCGCAGCCGCGTCAGCCGAACGAGCCGGCGCGCCAGGTCGTGCCCTTCGAGCCGATCGACCGCGACGCCGCGCCGACCCTGGCATCGCCCGGTCCAGACGCGCCGACGCTAGGCCCGGCCGTCGACGGACCGCAGGTTCCTGCGATCGAGCCGGGCGCAGCCGCCGCCGGCGCCCCGGTCGATGTCGCCGCCCAGCGACGGGCCGAGCTGTCGGCCATCCGGGGCGCGCCGATCCTGGCCTATAGCCGCAGCGGTGGGTCCAGCGGACAGCTGATCCCCGCCGTCGCCCCGGCCGGCCAGAACGGCATGACCGGTGCGGTGACAGCCGCCGCCGAGCCGACCGAACTCGACCAGCTGCGCCGGGGCTCGACCATCGGCATGGCGCGCGCCGGCCGCCTGCCGGACCGCAACTTCCTCATCGTGGCTGGCGCGTCGATCCCCTGCACCTTGCAGACCGCCATGGACACGGCGACACCGGGCTATGTCAGCTGCCTGATCCCAAACGACGTCTTCTCAGACAACGGCGCCGTGGTGCTGCTGGAGAAGGGGACGCGGGTGCTGGGCGAATATCGCTCCGGCATGCGCCAGGGCCAGCGCCGTCTGTTCGTGCTGTGGACGCGGGCCGTCACGCCAGCCGGAGTGGCGATCAGCCTCGGTTCGCCCGCCGCGGATCCGCTCGGCCGCGCCGGGTTCGACGGCGACATCGAGACCCATTTCTGGGAACGGTTCGGCGGGGCGCTGCTGCTGTCGATCGTTGATGAAGGCGCCTACGCCGTCGCCGGCCAGGATAGTGGGTCCGGCACAACGCGCCTGCCGTCGGACGCCGCCGGCATCGCGCTGCAGAACTCGATCAGCATCCCGCCGTCGCTGAGGAAGCCGCAAGGGTCGGAGGTCTCGATCTTCGTCGCCCAGGATTTCGACTTCTCCGGCGTCTATGGGCTTAGGGCCCGGTAGGCGATGGCCCAGGACCACGCCGTCCTGTTGCACTATCTCGCGCCGCTCCAGGCTTGTCTGGAGCCGGACGACGTCACTGAACTGGTCGTCAACCGCCCGGGCGAATTGGGCCTCGAACGCGCCGGTGGCTGGGAGTGGCGCGACGCGCCTGAACTGACCGAGACCTGGCTCTCTACTCTGGCGCGGGCGGCGGCGGCCTACACATCTCAGGATGTGACCGAGGAGACGCCGATCTGCTCCACCGTCCTGCCACAGGGCGAGCGCTGCCAGATCGTCCTGCCGCCCGCCGCCGAGCGACTGTCGCTGACCCTGCGCAAGCCGTCTGGCGTTAGCCTCGACCTCGACGCCTTCGCGCGAAGCGGCCTGTTCGACGCCGTGGCCCTGGCCACCGACGACCTGTCCACCGCGGAGGCAGACCTGCTGCGCCTACGCGACGCCGGAGACTGGCCGGGCTTCTTCCGCCGGGCGGTCGAGAGCCGCCGGAACATCCTGATCTCGGGCGCGACCGGTTCAGGCAAGACCACCTTCGCCAAGGGCCTGGTTCGGCTGATCCCGCCGGAGGAACGGCTTCTGACTATCGAAGACGCCCGTGAACTGGTCGTGCCGCACCGCAACGCCGTCCACATGCTCTACGCCAAAGACGGCCAGGGCCTGGCGCGGGTCGGCCCCAAACAGTTGCTGGAAAGCGCCCTTCGCATGCGGCCCGACCGTATCCTGTTGCAGGAGCTGCGCGACGGCACGGCGTTTTTCTACCTCCGCAACGTCAATACCGGGCACCCCGGTTCGATCACCACCATCCACGCCGACAGCGCCGTCCTCGCCTTCGAACAGCTGACGTTGCTGGTGAAGGAGTCCGAAGGGGGCCGCGATCTCGCCCGCGACGACATCCGGGCCCTGCTGCACATGTTGGTCGATGTGGTGGTGCAGATGCGGCGGGTGGGCGGTCGGTTCCGCATGACGGAGGTCTGGTATGACCCGGTTCGCAAGCGCGCCCTGGCCGCTTAAGGCCGCCTATGTCGGGGCCGTGGCGACGGCCGGCGCGACCCTGGTGTTGGGGTTGGCGGCGGTGATCGCGCTCGCTGGCCTCAAACGCTTGTCGGCCGACATCGACCCGGCCGCCGTGCCCGTCTGGCTCTGGTACTATCGGCATGATCCCGAGGTGCGCCGCTGGCTGGGCATCGGCCTGCTGTCGTCCTTCGGGCTGGCGGCCGTCATCGTCATCGGCGCCTTGCGCAACCGGCGTCCGCCGCTGCACGGCGCGGCGCGGTGGGCGAGCGAGGCCGAACTGGCGCGTGAGGGTCTGCGCGCCAGGCAGGGTGTTGTGATCGGTCGGAAGGGCGGGCGGTTGCTGACCTTCGGCGGACCGGAGCATGTGATGCTCTACGCCCCCACCCGGACCGGCAAAGGCGTCGGCGTGGTCATCCCCAATCTCCTGACCTGGCCGGATTCCGTCGTCGTCCTCGACATCAAGCGCGAGAACTGGACCGCCTCGGCGGGGTTCCGCGCTGGCCATGGCCAGCAGGTCATCCTGTTCGATCCGCTCGACCCGGAAGGACGCACGGCGCGGTTCAATCCGCTGGGTCATATCGACCGGACCGACCCCATCGCCGTGCTGGACGAACTGCAGAAACTGGCGGTGATGCTGTTTCCGGCGCCCCACAACGCCGATCCCTTTTGGGCCGAGGCGGCGCGCACCGGCCTGATCGGGATCGGCGCGCTGGTGGCGGAGACGCCGGAACTGCCGTTCAGCCTGGGGGCCGTCTACGCTGAACTAACGCGGGGCGATCCCCGCGCCCGCCTGCCGAACATCGTCGGCGCGCGCGTCGATGCGGGACGGCCGCTGTCGATCGGCTGTACCAGCGCGCTTGCCGACTTCTGCTCGGCCTCGGAGAACACCTTCGCCTCGATCAAGCAGACGATCACGGCGCGGATGAACCTGTGGCTCAACCCGCGCGTGGTCGCGGCCACCGACGCCAGTGACTTCGATCTGCGTGATCTGAGGTCGAAGCGGATGTCGCTCTACCTCGGGGTCTCGCCCGACAACATGGCCCGCGTGGCGCCCCTGTATAATCTGCTGCTGCAACAGCTTGTCGATCTGAACACCCGCGAGCTTCCAACTGCCGAGCGGCACCCGTTGCAGGTGCTGATGGTGCTCGACGAGTTCGCCCGACTTGGTCACGCCAGCGTCATCGCGCACGGCTTCTCCTATGTCGCGGGCTACGGCCTGCGGTTGCTGCCAGTGCTGCAGAGCCCGGCCCAGCTCCGCGCCGAATACGGACCGGATCTGGCCGAAGAGATCATGGCCAACTGCGGCGTCGAGATCGCCTTCGCGCCCAAGGAGCTGAAGGTCGCCCAGGACCTGTCCGAACGGCTCGGCTACTGGACCTATCAGGGCCAGTCGAAGAGCCGACCCGCGGGGCTGTCGGGCGGACATCGCAGCGTCAGCGAATCCGACCAGCGCCGGGCGCTGATGATGCCGCAGGAACTGATCCAGATGCCGGCTGACCGGCTGATCGTGCTCCGCGCCGGCATGCCGCCGGTGCGGGGATTGAAGATCGTCTACTGGCGCGAGAAGGCGTTCGCCCGACGGGTGGTTGGCCCGCCGGTCGTCATGCCGCACGCCGGCATGTCCTCGATCGGCAAGGCGGCGGAGCCTGCCCCTGCGTCCCCGGCAAAGGCGTCGTGGAAGGGCGAAAATTCATCCGTACTCGACATGAGCGATCTGACGCTTGATCTTGTCATCCCGGCCTTGGAAGCCGCCGGCCTTGAGCCGCTGCCCGAAGAGGGCGCGACCGAGGCGGAGGTGGAAGCCTGGGTCGAACGCTTCATCGACGCGTCCGTCCAACACCCTGTCCCGGAGATCGATCATGGCCGATGAAGCAGCGCCCAACAGCTTGACCCCCGGCGTGCGCAATCGCTCGGTCGCCGAAGGGGATGTGCCTGACAACCTCCGCCGAAGGTACTATGTCGATGGACGGGGCGGCGCTGGGTTGGGTTTTTATGCCGATGCCAAGATCAAGGCGCCGACCTTCCGCGACCGGGGTCGCCAACTGGTGGCGGCGCGATCCGACCCGAACGCCATCCGCGACATGACCGCCATCGCCAAACATAGGGGTTGGTCGATCGTCGTGGCGCGGGGTGACGCCAACT
>NCED01000106.1 GCA_002280485.1 Caulobacterales bacterium 32-69-10 | reverse complement strand
CAGGGCCGCGTCGGAGCGGGCGTCGGCGGCCTTGATCTGGGCGCGGGCGGCGAAGACGTTGGGGAAGGACCAGCTGATCAGCGGACCGAAGCTGAACCGATAGTTCTGGTCGTCGCCCAGTTCGCCCGATTCCAACGCCGTCGAGCCGAGGGAGCCGCCCAGGCTGATTTGCGGATACAGGTTCGCAGTCGCCACATTCACACGGGCGGCGGCGGCGGCCAGATTCGCCTCGGCCTGACGCACGTCGGGACGACGCGCCAGCAGGGCCGCGCCGTCGCCGACCGGGATCGGCTGGCTGAGTTGCGGCGGCCGGACACAGGCGGCGGCGGCCTGGCTGGCCTCGGCCGGGGTGACGCCCGTCAGGGTCGCCAACCGGTACAGGGCCTCGTTGCGGGAGGCGCGCAGCGTCGGCAGGGTGGCCGCCGTCTGGGCCAGGGCCGCGCGGGCGCTGGCCACGTCCAGACCGGTGCCCGCCCCGCCGTCGAGCAGGGTCTGGGTCAGGTTGGAGGTATTGCGCTGCAGCTCCAGCGTCCGTTCGGCCACCGCGATCTGGGCGTTGGCCGAGCAGGCGTCGGCATAGGCGCGGGTCGTCTCGGCCGCGACCGAAACCTGGACCGTCGCCAGGGCGGCCTCGGCCGCGCGGGCGTCGGCGCGGGCGGCGCGGATGGTCGATTCCACCCGGCCGAACAGATCGACCTCGTAGCTGGCCGACAGACCGGCGTCATAGGTGTCGACCTCGGGCGCCTTGCCGTCGGCGTCCAGAACCGAGGAGGTGGCGGCCGAGGCGCGGCTGCGCTGGGCCTGGGCGCTGGTGGTCGTGGTCGGGAACCGGCCGACACGCGCCTCGGACAGAGACGCCCGAACCGCGCGCAGGTTGGCGAAGGCCGCCTCCAGCTCGTTGTTCTCGGCGAAGGCCTCACGGATCAGGCCGTCCAGCGTCGGGTCGTCGTACAGCCGCCACCAGTCGTCCCGCGCCTGAGCGGTCGAGACCGTGGTCGAGGCGGAGCCGATGAAGGCGCCCGTCCCCGCCACAGGCAGGTCGGCGGCGGGCGCCTGGGGCCCGACCGCGCAGGCAGCGAGCAAGGCGCTGGCGGCTGCGGCGGTCAGGAAGCTGAGGGTCTTGGTGCGGGTCATCAGATGTCCCCTCCCCGTCCGGCGGCCGGAGCCGGCGCATCGGGATCGGTCAGGCTGGAAGTTTGATCGTAGCGGACGGCTTCGGTTCTGGTCGGCGTCGGCGTCTTGCCTTGCGGCATCTTGGACGACATCCAACGGGTCACGACATAGAAGACCGGCGTGAAGATCAGGCCGAAGAAGGTCACCCCCAACATGCCGGAGAAGACCGCCGTGCCCAGCGACTGGCGCATCTCTGCGCCGGGGCCGGTCGCCAGCATCAGCGGCACGACGCCGAGGATGAAGGCGAAGGAGGTCATCAGGATCGGGCGCAGACGGCTGCGGGCGGCGTGCACGGCCGCGTCGAAGCGGTTCATGCCCTCTTCTTCTTCCGCCTGTTTGGCGAACTCGACGATCAGGATGGCGTTCTTGGCCGCGAGCGCGATCAGAACGACCAGGCCGATCTGGACCAGGATGTTGTTGTCCAGACCCCGCAGGTTCACGCCGACGATGGCCGCGAGCAGACACATCGGCACGATCAGGATGACCGCCAGCGGAAGCGTGAAGGCTTCATACTGGGCCGCCAGCACCAGGAAGACGAAGACCACGGCCATCAGGAAGATCATGGTCGTGCCCGATCCGGCCGCCTTCTGCTGGTAGGCTAGTTCGGTCCACTCGTAGGTGAAGCCTTGCGGCAGGGTGCTGGTCGCCATCTGCTCCATGATGGCCAGCGCCTGGCCGGAGGACACGCCCATCGCGGGATTGCCCTGAAGTTCGGACGCCGGGAACAGGTTGTAGCGGACCACCCGCGACGGACCCGAGTCATTGATCAGGTTCGCCACTGAGCCGATCGGCACCATGGCCCCGCTGGACGAGCGGGTCTTCAGGTTGGCGATGTCGGCGATGTCGTCGCGGTACTGGGGCTCCGCCTGCGCCGTCACCCGATAGGTGCGGCCCAGCATGTTGAAGTCGTTCACATAGGACGAGCCTAGATAGACCCCCAGCGTGTTGAACACGTCGCCGGGTTGGACGCCCATCATCAACGCCTTGTCACGATCCACGTCGGCCGAGATGCGGGGCGAGCCGGTGTTGTAGGTCGAGAAGACCTGGCTGACCTGATCCGGGGCCTGGGCGGCGGCGCCC
>NCED01000056.1:7841-21093 GCA_002280485.1 Caulobacterales bacterium 32-69-10 | reverse complement strand
AGGTTATCCGCCCCCATGAGCCAGACAAAACGCGTTTCCGGCGCGGCCTTGCGAAGCGCGCGCAGGGTGTCGATGGAATAGGTGAGGCCAAGCTGGGCCTCAATGTCGCTCACGCGCATTCCAGCGCCCCGAGCCATAGTGCGGGCCGAGGCGAGGCGGGCGGCATACGCTCCGTGATCGGATTTCAACGGATTGCCCCGCGCCACGACCCACCAGACCTGGTCCAGCTTCAGCCTTTTCATGGCCGTCTCTGCCACCAGCAGGTGACCTTCATGGGCGGGATTGAAGCTGCCGCCAAGAAGGCCGATGGCAAGCCCCTTTGCGGGGCCGGGCAGCCGCGCGCGTTTCAAGGGCGAACCTGTCCTGTTCCGCGCACGGCATATTTGTAGGTGGTGAGCTGCTCTGCGCCCACTGGCCCGCGCGCATGGATGCGGCCTGTGGCAATGCCGATCTCAGCGCCGAAACCGAACTCTCCGCCGTCAGCAAACTGGGTGGAGGCGTTGTGAACCACGATGGCCGAATCGACATTCGCGATGAAGGCTTCGGCAGCGGCAGCATCTTCGGTGATGATCGCGTCCGTATGGCCCGAAGACCAGCGAGCGAGATGGGCCAGCGCGCCGGGCAGGCCATCAACCACAGCTATCGAGAGGATGGCATCAAGATATTCGGTGGCCCAGTCTTCTTCCGTAGCCGGTGTAATGTCGCCCAGGATGGCGCGCGTACGCCCGTCCCCGCGTAGCTCGCAGCCGGCGTCTGTCAGCGCCTTGGCGATCTTCGGCAGCAGGGTAGCCGCAATGCCCACATCGATCAGCAGCGTTTCGGTCGAGCCGCAGACGCCGGTGCGGCGCATCTTGGCGTTGAGCACGATGTTGACTGCCTTCTGCGGGTCGGCAGCGGCGTGAACATAGGTATGGCAAAGGCCTTCGAGGTGACCGAACTGCGCATCCTCGCCGAACTGGCCAAGGGCCGCCCAGCGGGGCCCCAGACCTCGCTGGTCAAGCTCACCAGCTCGAACCTCAGGCAGCAGATCGACGAGCTGGCGGTGGATCTGTTCGGCTATGAAGGCCTGCAGCTGCCCGTCACCCGTCCGCTCGATCTAGAGGAAGCTGTACGGGTCGACGTCGATGGTCAGCCGGACTGAACCTGGTATCCGCACCCGCGCCCGCCAGGCCCCCAGGAAGCCCTGCAAATCGACGGTGCGGTCGGCGCGGACCAGGAAGCGCTTGCGGCGGCGGCCCCTGATCAGGCCCAGGGGCGCGTCGGCGGGGCCATAGACCTCGACCCCGTCGGCATTGGGGACGGCGGCGGCCAGGGCCTGGCAGAAGGCGTCCAGCGCCGCCGCATCGGGGCTGGAGACGATCAGGGCGGCGAGCCGGCCATAAGGGGGCAGACCGGAAGCTTCGCGCGCCTGCGCCTCCGCGGCTAGGAAGGCGTCGCGGTCCTGGGCCTTGAGGGCCTGCATCACCGCATGTTCGGGGGCGTAGGTCTGGATCAGGGCCCGGCCGGGCCGTTCGGCGCGGCCGGCGCGCCCCGTCGCCTGGGCGAGCAATTGATAGGTGCGCTCGGCCGCGCGCAGGTCGCCGCCGCGCAGGCCGAGGTCGGCGTCGACGACGCCGACAAGGGTCAGGTTGGGGAAGTTGTGGCCCTTGGCCGCCGCCTGGGTGGCCACCAGCACGTCGATCTCGCCCTCGGCCATCCGCGCGACCAGGGCGCGGGCGGAGGCGGCGTCCTGCACCGTGTCGGAGGAGAAGACGGCGATGCGGGCGTCGGGGAGCAGGGCGCGCGCCTCCTCCTCCAGCCGCTCCACCCCCGGGCCGATGGAGACCAGGCTGTCCTTGGCCCCGCAATGGGGACAGGCGGCGGGTTTGGGCATGGACCAGCCGGTCAGATGGCAGACCAGCCGGCCGGAATAGCGGTGCTCGACCAGCCAGGACTGGCTGTCCGGGCTCATCAGCTTCTCGCCGCAGGCCTTGCAGAGCACCAGCGGCGCATAGCCCCGGCGGTTGAGGAACAGCAGCGACTGCTCGCCGGCCGCGAAGGTCTCCACCATGGCCTGCGACAGCACGGGCGAGATCCAGCGGCCGTGCTCCGGCGGGGTCTCGCGCAGGTCGACAAGATCGATGGACGGCAGGACGGCGGCCCCGTGGCGGTTGGTCAGCTTCAGCCAGCGATAGCGCCCGCCCTGGGCGTTCCAGATGCTCTCCAGCGAAGGAGTGGCCGAGGCCAGGACCACCCCCGCGCCCTCGATCTTGGCCCGCGCCACGGCCAGGTCGCGGGCGTGGTAGATGAAGCCGTCCTCCTGCTTGAACGAGCCGTCGTGCTCCTCGTCGACCACCACCAGCTTCAGCTTGGCGAAGGGCAGGAACAGGGCCGAGCGGGCCCCCACGACGATGCGGCAGGTCCCGGCGGCGACCCCTTCCCACACCCGCCGTCGCCGGGGCGGGGCGACGCCGGAATGCCATTCGGCCGGCGCCGCGCCGAAACGCGCCTCGACCCGGGCGATCACCGCCTGGGTCAGGGCGATTTCCGGCAGCAGGATCAGCACCTGGGCGGCCGGGTCGGCGGCCAGGGCGGCGGCCACGGCCTCCAGATAGACCTCGGTCTTGCCCGAGCCGGTCACCCCGTCGAGCAGGGCGACGTTGAAGCCGCCGCCCGTCGCCAGGTCGGCCAGCACCTTGGCGGCGGCGGCTTGGCTGGGGTTCAGCACCGCGCCGGGCAGGGCCAGGTCCGGCTGGGGGAAGCTGGCGTCGGCGGCGACTTCGATCCAGGCCAGGGCGCCTTCATCGACCAGGCCCTTGACCACGCCGGACGAGACCCCGGCCGCCTGGGCCAGGGCGGCGGGCTTTTGCGGTCCGGCCTGGGCGGCGTCCAGGACGCGGGCCCGGGCCGGAGTGGCGCGGGCCGGGGCTTGTCCGGTGAGGGCGAGCAGGCGCTCGGGGCGCGGCGGCGGGGCGCGCAGGCCGCGCAGGGCCATGGCCAGGGCCTCCCCCGGCGGATTGCAGGCGTAGCGCGCCGCCCAGTCGACGAAGGCCAGGGTGCCGGCGGGCAGGGCGGTGTCGTCGACCCGCCCCTGCAGCGACTTCAGCGGCCGGTTCACCCCATGGGCGTCGCGCAGCTCGACCACCACTCCGCGGATCAGGCGCGGCCCCAGCGGCGCGGCCACATGGTCGCCCACCGCCAGCTCGAGGCCTTCCGGCACGAGATAGTCGAAAGCCTCCGGCAGAGGCATCGGCAGCAGGACTTTGGCGATGGTGGCCATGGGCCTCAGATACTATCCGCTCATCCCCGCGGAAGCGGGGACCCAGGTTTGAGCGGCCGCACGTCTTGCCAAAGATCTGGGTCCCCGCTTCCGCGGGGGTGAGCGGGTCAAAAAATCAACCCGCCCTGGCCGCCAGGGCCTCGATGCGGGCGGCGGCGGCGTCCAGGATCTCGGCGGCCCGGGCCTCGGCGGAATCGCGCGAGCCTGTGTAGCCGCCCAGATTTTCCTCGGCCTGGGCCAGGCGCTGCTTCACGTCGGCCAGTTCGTCGGCCGTCATCAGGGCGGCCATCAGGAACAGGCGCAGCTCGCCGACCTGGCCGACCGCGTCGGAGACCTCGCGCACCTGGGCGTCGAACTGCCGGGCCAGGGCCTCGACGTGGGCTTCCTGCCCGTCCTCGCAGCCGACGACATAGGCGCGGCCGTTCACTTCCACCGAAACCGTCGCCATCGGCTAACCCTCCGCCTGCAGTGCGGCGCGGACCTCGGCGGCGGCGCGGCCCAGGGCGGCGGAGGCCTCGGCGGCCACCTCCTCCAGGGCGCGTTCGCGGGCGCGGGCCGCGTCGAGGTCGGCGGCCAGCTGGGCTCTGTCCTGGTCGAACAGGTCGTCGCCGCGGGCTTCCAGGGTCGCCAGCTTGTTGGAGACGCGGGCTTCCAACGAGGCCATGGCCCGGTCCAGCCTGCGGATGGCGGCGTCCAACGGACTGTCGGCTTCGCTCATGGACCGTTCCCGTAAAGCTGACTCAAAAAGGGTGGTCTTCCCTCTATAGACCACGCGCAGCGTCGACGCGAAGTCTCCGCGCGCTTGCGAAAGCGGGGCCGGCGGGGCAAAGGACGCATCTCCCCGCGCGCGCCGAAAGTCTGCCATGTCCGCCCACGATCCCGCTTCCATGCCCGCCACGCCGCAGAAGATGGCCGACGCCATCCGGGTGCTCTCGATGGACGCGGTGCACCGGGCCAAGTCCGGTCACCAGGGCATGCCCATGGGCATGGCCGACGTGGCCACGGTGCTGTTCACCCAGGCGATGAAGTATGATGCGGCCGACCCGGAATGGCCCGACCGGGACCGCTTCGTCCTCTCGGCCGGCCACGGCTCCATGCTGCTCTATGCGCTGCTGCACCTGACGGGCGCGCCGGGCATGACCATGGAGGAGATCAAGAACTTCCGGCAGTGGGGCTCCAAGACCCCGGGCCACCCAGAGTATGGCCACACCCCCGGCGTCGAGACCACCACCGGCCCCCTGGGCCAGGGCCTGGCCACGGCGGTGGGCATGGCCATGGCCGAGCGCCACCTGGCCGCCCGCTACGGCGACGATCTGGTCGACCACCGCACCTGGGTCATCGCCGGCGACGGCTGCCTGATGGAGGGCGTCAGCCACGAGGCCATCAGCCTGGCCGCCCGGCTGAAGCTCGACCGCCTGACCGTGCTCTTCGACGACAACAACACCACCATCGACGGCGAGGCGACCATCGCCGAGATCGGCGACCAGGCCGCCCGCTTCAAGGCGGCCGGCTGGGCGGTGAAGACCATCGACGGCCACGACTTCGGCCAGATCAAGAAGGCCCTAGCCTGGGCCAAGCGCCAGAAGGCCCCCAGCCTGGTCGTCTGCAAGACCAAGATCAGCAAGGGCGGCGGGCGCAAGGAAGGCGACCCCCACAGCCACGGCTACACCCTGTTCGACGCCGAGATCGCCGAGGCCCGCCAGGCCCTGATGTGGGAGGACGAGCCCTTCGTCATCCCCGAGCCGATCGAAGCGGCGTGGCGCAAGGCCGGCCGCAAGGGCTCGACCGAGCGCAAGCGCTGGGCCGCCAGGCTGAAGCGCTCGCACCACCACGAGGATTTCCATCGCGCGGTGGTCCAGAACAAGCTGCCCGCGGACGCCTTCCAAGGCCTCGAGGCCTATCTCGCCAAGATCGTCGCCGCGCCGCCGGTGAACGCCACCCGGGTGCATTCAGGCTCGGCGCTCGAAGTCCTGATCCCGGCCATACCGGAAATGATCGGCGGCTCGGCCGACCTGACCGGCTCCAACAACACCTTCGTCAAGGGCATGACCGCCTTCGACGCGCCCAAGTACGACGGGCGCTATGTGCACTACGGGGTGCGCGAGCACGGCATGGCCGCGGCCATGAACGGCATGGCCCTGCACGGGGGCGTCATCCCCTACTCCGGCACCTTCATGGCCTTCGCCGACTATTCGCGGCCGGCCATCCGCCTGGGCGCGCTGATGGGGGTGCGGGTCATCCACGTCATGACCCACGATTCCATCGGCCTGGGTGAAGACGGCCCGACCCACCAGCCGGTCGAGCATCTGGCGAGCCTGCGCGCCATCCCCAACCTCCTGGTCTTCCGCCCTGCCGACGCGGTGGAGGCGGCCGAGTGCTGGCAGGTGGCGCTGGAGGCCCAGTTCACCCCGTCGATCATGGCCCTGTCGCGCCAGAAGACCCCGGCGGTGCGCACCCAGCCGGCGGCGGAGAACCTGTCGGCCCGCGGCGCCTATGAGCTGGCCCCGTCGACCAAGGGCGCGGCCAAGGTGACCCTGTTCGCCACCGGCACCGAGGTCGGGACCGCCATGGTCGCCCGCGAGCAACTGCAGGCGGCGGGCGTGGGCACGCGGGTCGTTTCGGTCCCCTGCTGGGAGATCTTCGAGCTGCAGGACGACCTCTACCAGATCGAGACCATCGGGGCGGCGCCGGTGCGGATCGCGGTCGAGGCCGGGGTGAAGCAGGGCTGGAGCCGGTTCATCGGCGAAGGCGGCGGCTTTATCGGCATGTCCAGCTTCGGCGGCAGCGCGCCTTACGAGCGGCTGTACAAGGAGTTCGGCATCACACCCGAGGCGGTGGTGACGCTGGCCTGGGAAAAGCTGGACGCCTGACGTTCTCCTGTCATCCCGGCGGAAGCCGGGACCCAGGTTTAAGCCGTCGCGCTTCCTGCAAAGATCTGGGTCCCGGCTTCCGCCGGGATGACCGGTCATTGTTGGCCGCAGTGACCTGGGGGCCGCTTTAGGGTATAGCCGCGGCCCGTTTCCCCGTTTCGCGAGCGTTCACCCATGGGCGAGAGCCCTAAGAAGATCGGCATGGTCAGCCTGGGCTGCCCCAAGGCCCTGGTCGATTCCGAGCGGATCCTGACCCGGCTGAAGGGCGAGGGCTATCAGACCTCGGCCTCCTACGGCGGGGCCGACGCGGTGATCGTCAACACCTGCGCCTTCCTGGACTCGGCCCGCGAAGAGAGCCTGCAAGCCATCGGCGAGGCGCGCGCCTCGGGGCGGCCGGTGATCGTGACGGGGTGCCTCGGCGCCGAGCCCGAGCTGATCCTGGAGCGCTATCCGGACGTCACCATCACCGGGGCCCACGCCACCGAGGCGGTGATGGACGCCATCCACCGCCACGCGCCCGCCTCACCCTTCGCCGAGCTGGTCCCCCAGCCTCTGGGCGGCCAGAAGCTGACGCCGAAGCACTACGCCTACCTCAAGATTTCCGAGGGCTGCGACCACAAGTGCAGTTTCTGCATCATCCCGTCCCTGCGCGGCGGTCACGTCTCGCGGCCCATCGCCGAGGTGCTGCGCGAGGCCGAGGCCCTGGTGGCGTCAGGGGTCAAGGAACTGCTGGTGGTGGCCCAGGACACCTCGGCCTACGGCCTCGACATCCGCTATGAACCGGGCGAATGGCGCGGGCGGGAGTGGCGCGCCAACCTCGAGGACCTCGCCCGCGGCCTGGGCGAACTCGGGGCCTGGGTCCGCCTGCATTATGTCTATCCCTATCCGCATGTGGACGCGGTCATTCCGCTGATGGCCGAGGGCAAGGTGCTGCCCTACCTCGATATCCCGTTCCAGCACGCCAGCCCGAAGATGCTGAAGGCGATGCGCCGGCCCGCCAACCAGGAGAAGACCCTGGAGCGGATCGCCCGCTGGCGTGAGATCGCCCCCGACCTCGTCATCCGCTCGACCTTCGTGGTCGGCTTTCCTGGCGAGACCGAGGAAGACTTCGAATATCTGCTGAGCTGGCTCGAAGAGGCCCAGCTCGACCGGGTCGGGGCCTTCGCCTACGAGAACGTGGCCGGCGCCCGCGCCCGCGATCTGCCGGACCATGTGCCGGAGGCGGTCAAGCAGGCCCGCCGCGAGCGCTTCATGCTCGCCGCCGCCCGCATCAGCCGGGCCAAGCTGAAGACCCGGGTGGGCCGCACCCTGGAGGTGATGGTCGACACGGTGCGCGAGGACGGCACGGCCGTGGCCCGCTCCCGCGCCGACGCGCCGGAGATCGACGGGCATGTGTTCGTGACCCCCGGGGGATCGCTGCGTCCCGGCGACATGGTCAAGGTGCGGATCGACCGCGCCGACGCCTTCGACCTGTACGCCACCCCGACCGATCTGCGCCTGCGCGCGCCGATCGCCCCGCCGCGGCGGATGCACCGGGTCATATCCCGGTAGGACAGGCGGGCGGCCCGGCGCGCGTGCGCCGGACCGCCGCCGTAGAGGTCTTAGTTGGAAGCGACGAGGAAGGACTTGCGCGCTTCGACGTACTTGGTCAGCGCCGGGCTGGAGATCTTGGCCAGGGTGGCCTCGACCGTTTCGGCGACGCAGGCCGACGACAGGTAGACCGAGTAGATCCGGAAGGTTTCCGGCATGCAGACGGCCTTGGCGGCCATCTCGATCTTGGCGTAGGCGGCGGCCGGCGAGAGGCCGACCAGGTTCACCTTCACGTCTTCGGCAGAGGCGGTTCCAGCCAGGGCGGCCGAAGAGGCGAGCACGGCCAGGGCAGTCAGGGTACGCTTCATCATCGTCGTAGTCTCCAGAAGAGGTTTCAAGGGAAACCCTCGTCCGGTCGCTTCTCCCGTGCGGCGCGTTGGCCGCTGTCGTTGACCTGAACAGACACCCCGGCGAGGCTGTCGCAAAGCACCCCGGTAAGTTGACCGGCCAACTTTATTGCGATGCAGCATTATCAGGCTTCAGTGACAGCGATGCGACCAAAAAGGGGGCAATTTGAACAGTGATCACATCTGGCGGGGCTGGAACAGCCTCGACGGCCTGGCCCTGCAGGTCCGCGATTATGCCGGAAAAGAGGGCCCGCTTCGGCTGCCGGTGGTGCTTTTGCATGGCCTGACCCGCAGTTCGGCCGATTTTGAGGTGCTCGCGCCGTGGATCGCCGCCAAGGGCCGCCGGGTGCTGGCGCCCGATTTTCGCGGTCGGGGGCGATCGGCCTGGGATCCGCAGCCGATGAACTATGTGCCGTCAACATATGCGGCCGACGTCCTGGCGCTGCTGGACGCGGCCGGCGTCGGCCGGGCCGTCTTCGTCGGCACCAGCCTGGGCGGCATCGTCACCATGGCCCTGGCGGCGATGCGGCCGCTGGCCGTCGCCGCAGCCGTGCTGAACGACGTGGGTCCGAGCCTGGCCCCCGAGGGCCTGGCGCGCATCGGCGGCTATGCCGGGGGCGATCCGAAGGCCCGGACCTGGGCGGACGCCGCGGCCTACGCCCGTTCGATCAACGAGGCGGCGTTCCCGGCCTATGACGCCGCGCAGTGGGACGCCTTCGCCCGCCGCCTGTTCGAGAAGGGGCCGGGGGGTGAACTGCGCCTGGCCTACGACCCGGACATCTCGGCCCCGATCAAGGCCGCCGGCCCCGGGGCCCTGGCGCCCGACATCACGCCTCTGTTCGTGGCCCTGGCGACGGGCCGGCCGATGCTGCTGGTCCGCGGCGGGATCTCGGACCTGATCGACCCCGAGCGCGTGGCCCAGATGCAGATGATGGCCCCGCACATGGCGGTGGCCGAGGTCCCAGGCGTCGGCCATGCGCCGATGCTGGACGAACCGGAGGCGTTGGCGGCGCTGGGCGAGTTTTTGGATGAGGCGCCGTAGTTCCTAGCTCTTCCCCCGGAGGGAGAGGCGCTTTTTTAGCCCCGCCGGTTCTTGACCAGGTCGTCGACCACCGACGGGTCGGCCAGGGTGCTGGTGTCGCCGAGCGCGCCGAGTTCGTTCTCGGCGATCTTGCGCAGGATGCGGCGCATGATCTTGCCCGATCGGGTCTTGGGCAGGCCCGGGGCCCACTGGATCACGTCCGGGGTGGCGATGGCGCCGATGTCGTGGCGGACCTCTTTGATCAGTTCGGCGCGCAGGGCCTCGGTGGCCTCCACCCCCGTCTTCAGGGTGACATAGGCGTAGATGCCCTGGCCCTTGATGTCGTGGGGGAAGCCGACCACCGCGGCCTCGGCCACAGCGGCATGGCTGACCAGGGAGCTTTCGATCTCGGCGGTGCCCAGGCGATGGCCCGAGACGTTGATGACGTCGTCGACCCGGCCGGTGATCCAGTAGTAGCCGTCCTCGTCGCGGCGGCAGCCGTCGCCGGTGAAGTACTTGCCGGGATAGGTGGTGAAATAGGTCTCGATGAAGCGCTGGTGGTCGCCATAGACCGTGCGCATCTGCCCCGGCCAGCTGTCGGCGATGCACAGGTTGCCGTCCACGGCCCCCTCCAGCACCACGCCATTGGCGTCGACGATCTCGGGGCGGACGCCGGGCAGGGGCAGGGTGGCCGAGCCGGGCTTCAGGTCCACCGCGCCGGGCACGGGGGTGATCAGGTGGCCGCCGGTCTCGGTCTGCCACCAGGTGTCGATCACCGGACAGCGCTCGTCGCCCACCACCCGCCAGTACCAGGCCCAGGCTTCCGGATTGATCGGCTCGCCGACGGTGCCGAGGATGCGCAGCGACTTGCGCGAGGTGGACTTCACCGGCCCGTCGCCCTCGCGCATCAGGGCGCGGATGGCGGTGGGGGCGGTATAGAAGGTCTCGACCTGATGGGCGTCGATGACCTCCCAGAACCGGGCCGAGGTCGGATAGGTCGGGACGCCCTCGAACATCAGGGTCGTGGCCCCATTGGCCAGGGGGCCGTAGACGCAATAGCTGTGGCCCGTCACCCAGCCCACGTCGGCGGTGCACCAGAAGACCTGGCCGGGGCGATAGTCGAACACCAGCTCATGGGTCCAGGCGGCCCAGAACAGATAGCCGGCGGTGGTGTGCAGCACGCCCTTCGGTTTGCCCGTCGAGCCCGAGGTGTAGAGGATGAACAGCGGGTCCTCCGACCCCATGGGCTCGGGGTCGCATTCGTCGAACACGGCGGCGGCTTCGCGCTCGTAGACGAAGTCGCGGCCCTGGGTCATCGGGACCTCGGCGCCGGTTCGGCTGACCACCAGCACCGAACGGACGTCGGGGCATTCCGTCAGCGCCTCGTCGACATTGGCCTTCAGCGGGAAGCGGCGCCCGCCGCGCACGCCCTCGTCGGCGGTGATCACCACCTGCGACGCGCAGTCGTTGATCCGGCCGGCGAGGCTCTCGGGGGCGCCGATCCGCGCGCAGGCCAGCATGGCGTAGGCGGCCTGGGGGATCATCGGCAGGTAGAGGGTGACCCGGTCGCCCTTCTTCACCCCGTGCTTCTTCAGCACATTGGCCATGCGGCCGACCTCGCGGGCCAGCTCGGCATAGGTGATGTGGCGGGCCTGGCCGGGCTCGTCGGCCTCCCAGATGATGGCGGTCTGGTCGGCGCGGGTCTGCAGGTGGCGGTCGACGCAGTTGACCGAGGCGTTGAGCAGGCCGTCGCCGAACCAGCGGATGCGGAAGTCTTCCCGGTGGAAGGAGACGTCCTTCACCTCGCTGAACGGCCGCATCCAATCGAGGCGCTGGGCCGCCGCGCCGAAGAAGGCGGCGGGGTCGCGGGCCGCCTCGTCCTGCATCCGCGCATAGGCCGCCTTGTCGATGCCGACCGAGGAGGACCAGTCGGCGGGGACGGGGACGACTTCGGGATGGCTCACGGACGCGCTCCTCTAGGCATGTGGAGAGCAGTTAGGCGGAGGAGGAGGGGGGCGCAAGGCAGCCCTAAGTCGAAGGCGCTCATGCGGTCAGGGCGCCTCCCCCGCTGGCGCGGGGGAGGCGGAGCCGACGGAACAGGATCAGGTCCCGGGCTGCTTGGTGGTGCGCAGGTAGGGTTTGTGCTCGGTCCAGCCGTTGGGGAAGAGGCCCTTGGCCTCCTCGTTGGACACGGAGGGGACGATGATCACGTCGTCGCCATGCTTCCAGTTGGCTGGGGTGGCGACCTTGTGCTTGTCGGTCAGCTGCAGGGCGTCGATGGTCCGGATCAGCTCGTCGAAGTTGCGGCCCGTGGCGGCGGGATAGGTCAGGGTCAGGCGCAGCTTCTTGTCGGGGTCGATCACGAACACCGAGCGCACGGTCATGCTGTCGAGCGCCTTGGGATGGATCATGCCGTAGAGGTTGGCCACCGAGCGGTCGGCGTCGGCGATCAGGGGGAAGTTCAGGGCCTGGCCTTGCGTCTCCTCGATGTCCTTGGCCCAGCCGGCGTGGCTGTCGGCCGGATCGACCGACAGGCCGATGACCTTGACGCCGCGCTTGTCGAACTCGGGCTTCAGCTTGGCGACCGCGCCGAGCTCGGTGGTGCACACCGGGGTGTAGTCTTTCGGGTGCGAGAACAGCACGACCCAGCTGTCGCCGGCCCAGTTTCGGACGCATTGGGCGTCGAGCGGCCGGGACTGTAGTAGCCTTGCCGGGGCTTGAGAACGCGGCCCGTTCTAAAGCCCGGATTTAGAGAGTCTGATCATGTTGTTGGCGCATTCCACCTGGCCGGAGATCGAATCCTGGCTTTCCCGGTCCCGGGCGGTAGTGATTCCGATCGGCTCCAATGAGCAGCATGGGCCTACGGGGCTTCTCGGCACCGACTGGCTGTGCCCGGAAATCATCGCCCACGCGGCGCAAGGGCAGGCGCCGATGCTGGTGGCGCCCACCTTCAACGTCGGCATGGCCCAGCACCACCTGGGCTTTCCCGGTTCAATATCGTTGCGGCCCTCGACCATGATCGCCGCCATCCGCGACTGGACGGTGAGCCTGGCCGCCCACGGGTTCGAGCGGCTGTATTTCCTCAATGGCCACGGCGGCAATGTCGCGACCATCGAGGCGGCCTTTTCGGAGATCTATTCCGAGGCCAGCTTCATGGGCCGCCCCCGCGGCTATGTGCTGAAGCTGAAGAACTGGTGGGACCTGCCGGGCGTGGCGCGCCTGTGCGTGCGCCTGTTCCCCGAAGGCCACGGCAGCCACGCGACGCCGTCGGAGATCGCGGTGACCCAGTGGGCCTATCCGGACGGGATCAAGGCCGCCAACTACGCCCCGCGCATCGCCCCCAGCGGCCCGATCCGCGAGGCCGCCGATTTCCGCGCCCGCCACGCCGACGGACGCATGGGCTCGGACCCCGGGCAGGCGACCCCGGAGAAGGGCGGCGAGATCGTCGCCGCCGCCGTCGAGGGCCTGATCTCCGACCTCGCCGCCTTCGAAGCCGAGGTGTCGCCCACATGAGCGCCCCGGACCTGGACGAAACGGCGGCCGAGGAACTGGACCGGGCGCTGGACCTCAGCTGGGCGGCGCTGTCGAAGATCACCCCGTGGGGCGACACCTACGTCGGCCTCTCCACCTCCGGCCGGGAGGTGGAGATCGCCCGCAACTACATCTGGGCCGAGCAGCCGGGCGGCGACATCCTCGTCGAGGTCGCCGTCTACGCCGGAGAGACCCGCTACGACGACGGGGCCAAGGTGAGCCGGATTATCAGGAAGCCGTGACACAACTCGTCATTCTCGGGCGCAGACCCGAGAACCGAGCAGCGGATCGCGCAATGCTGCTGGGTCCTCAAGTCAAGCCCGAGGATGACGGTCTAGCTAGTCCGGCGCCGCGCAGTTACCGGCCCGGCCCTGGACCACGTAGAACAGGGCCTTGCCGCGGCCCATCTCGTAGCGGTCCTCGGGGGTGGTGCCGATCTTACCGGTGACGAGGCTGACCGCCGAGTCCGAGGTCCCCGCCGGCTGGGCGGCGAGGGTGGACTGGTTCCAGCGCGACAGCGCCGGGGTGCAGGCCGCCATCACGGCGTCGGCCACGTCGATGGCGGCGGTGTCGTCGGCATTGGCCAAGCGATAGCCCCAGCGGTGCAGGCAGTCGTCGAAGGCCGCCCCTTCGC
>NCED01000056.1:0-7818 GCA_002280485.1 Caulobacterales bacterium 32-69-10 | reverse complement strand
CCCCTTCGCCGCCCGCTCCCGCCGCCGCCGACACTGCAGCGGGATCGGCGGCGTTGGCGGGGGGAGCGGCGGCGAAGGGCGTGCACGTCTTAGCGTCTGCACGCCCACCGCCGTCGCGGTCGGCGCACCCGACCAGTCCCATGGCCACGATCAGGCCGCCGACGATCTTCGCTCGCATTGGTTCGCTCCCTCAGTGTTGAGGGGCTCGCGAGTCCTGATCGTCGGCCGCTAGACCTAGTAGCGGTAATGATCCGGCTTGTACGGCCCCTGGTCCGGGACGCCGATGTAGGCGGCCTGGTCAGCGCTCAAACGCGTGAGCTTGGCGCCGAGTTTCTCGAGGTGAAGGAAAGCCACCTTTTCATCGAGATGCTTGGGCAGGGTGTAGACCTTGTGCTCGTAGGCCGAGGCGTTGGTCCACAGCTCGATCTGGGCCAGGGTCTGGTTGGTGAACGACGCGCTCATCACGAAGCTGGGGTGGCCCGTGGCGTTGCCCAGGTTCACCAGGCGGCCCTCGGACAGCAGGATGATCTTCTTCCCGTCGGGGAATTCGATGTGGTGGACCTGCGGCTTGATCTCATCCCACTTCAGGTTCTTCAGGCCCGCGACCTGAATCTCGCTGTCGAAGTGGCCGATGTTGCAGACGATGGCGTTGTTGTTCATCTGCCGCATGTGCTCGACGGTGATGACGTCCTTGTTGCCCGTGGCGGTGACGAAGATGTCGGCGCGGCCCACGCAGTCGTCCAGGGTCTGGACCTCATAGCCTTCCATCGCCGCCTGCAGGGCGCAGATCGGGTCGATCTCGGTGACGATCACCCGGGCGCCGCCCTGGCGCAGGGAGGCGGCCGAGCCCTTGCCCACGTCGCCGTAGCCGCAGACCACCGCGACCTTGCCCGACAGCATCACGTCGGTGCCGCGGCGGATGGCGTCGACCAGGCTTTCGCGGCAACCGTAGAGGTTGTCGAACTTGGACTTGGTGACGCTGTCGTTGACGTTGATGGCGGGGAAGGGCAGCTCGCCGCGCTCGGCCATCTGGTACAGCCGGTGCACGCCCGTCGTGGTCTCTTCCGACACGCCGCCGATGGCGTCGCGGATCGCCGAGTAGAAGCCGGGCTTGTCCTTCAGGTAGCGCTTCATCACCGCATAGAGGGCTTCTTCCTCTTCGTTCTGCGGGTTGTTGAGGACCGAGGGGTCCTTCTCGGCCTTGGGGCCCAGCACGCAGAGCAGGGTGGCGTCGCCGCCGTCGTCGAGGATCAGGTTCGGGTAGCCGCCGTCGTGCCACTCGAAGATCTTGTGGGCGTACTCCCAGTACTCGACCAGGTTCTCGCCCTTGATGGCGAACACCGGCGTGCCGGCCGCGGCGATGGCGGCGGCGGCGTGGTCCTGGGTGGAGAAGATGTTGCACGAGGCCCAGCGAACTTCGGCGCCCAGGGCCTGCAGGGTCTCGATCAGCACCGCCGTCTGGATGGTCATGTGCAGGGAGCCGGCGATCCGCGCGCCCTTCAGGACCTGATCCTTGCCGAACTCGGCGCGCACAGCCATCAGGCCGGGCATCTCCGTCTGGGCGATCTCGATTTCCTTGCGGCCCCAGTCGGCCAGAGCGATGTCCCGGATGATGTAGTCGGCCATGGATGTGGTCCCCTGATCCTGCCCACTTTTTGGCAGTGGGCCTGTATAACCGAAAAAAGTGGGCAAGTCAGCGCCGGGGGTGAGCCGAATCCGCGGCCATCCCGGCCGTATTGCTGGACATGAAGGTCGCGGTCACTTTTCCGGCCTTCTCGAACTCCAGGATGATGGGGACGCGAGCCCCTGCGGCGATCGGCGCCTTCACCCCGGTGATCATCAGGTGCAGGCCCCCGGGGGCGAAGGCGACAGTCCCCTTCGCCGGCACGGCCACGGCGTGCTCCATGGTCATGCGCGAGACGCCGTCCACCGTGGTGCTGCGGTGGGTCATGACCATGGCGGCGCAGGCGCAACTGGCGCCGACCAGCCGATCGGGGGCGTCCCCGGTGTTTCGCAGGACCATATAGGCGGCGGTCGTGGGCTGGGCGCCCAGCGAGGCGCGGATCTGCGGCCGTTCGACCACGATGGCGGCGTGGGCGACGGCGGGGAGGGCGAGGAAGAGCCCCGCCAGCGCTGCTCCAAACCGTCGTCCCCCGGCTTGTCCGGGGGATCCAAACCACCTCGAGGGTCGTGTCACTGCCGGCGCCTTCATCGGAAGCCTCGCTTGGGTTCCCCGGACAAGCCGGGGGATGACGGCTTTAGTTGGACCAGAAGCCCACGAGGCGCTTGGTCTCCGCCACCACCGGGTCGGCCACGGCGGCGGCGCGCTCGGCGCCGTCGGCCAGGACCCGGTCGATCTCGGACGGATCGGCCATCAGCCGGCGCATGGTGTCGGTGACCGGCCGCAGGGCCTCGACAGCCACCTCGGCCAGGGCCGGCTTGAAGGCCCCGAAGCCCTGGCCGGCGTACTGGGCCAGGACCGCGGCGTCGGTGGTCCCGGCCAAGGCGGCGTAGATGGCGACGAGATTGGCGACTTCGGGACGTCCGGCCAGCCCCTCGACGGTCTCGGGGATGGGCTCGGGGTCGGTGCGGGCCTTCTTGATCTTGGAGGCGATGGTGTCGACGTCGTCGAGCAGGTTGATGCGCGACTGATCCGACGGGTCCGACTTGGACATCTTGGCCGAGCCGTCGCGCAGGGACATCACCCGCGCGCCAGGGCCCTGGATCAGGGGCTCGGGCAGGGGGAAGAAGCCGGTGGCGGCGAAGTCGTTGTTGAACTTCTGGGCGATGTCGCGGGTCAGTTCCAGATGTTGCTTCTGGTCCTCGCCCACCGGCACCTGCGTCGCCTTGTAGACCAGGATGTCGGCCGCCTGCAGCACGGGGTAGGTGTAGAGCCCGACGCTGGCGCGCTCCTTGTGCTTGCCCGACTTCTCCTTGAACTGGGTCATCCGGTCGAGCCAGCCGAGGCGGGCGACGCAGTTGAAGATCCAGGCCAGCTCGACATGGGCGCGCACGGCCGACTGCGGGAAGATGGTCGCGACCTTGGGGTCCAGGCCGGCGGCGATATAGGCCGCGGCGATCTCGCGGGTCTGGGCGGCGAGCTTGGCGGGGTCCTGCGGCACGGTGATGGCGTGCAGGTCCGCCACGAAGATGAAGGTGTCGGTCTGGTGCTGCAGCCGGGTGAACTTCACCAGGGCGCCGAGATAGTTGCCGAGATGCAGCGAGCCGGAGGACTGGACGCCGGAGAGGACGCGCTGAGGCCCCGCGTAGGCGGGCGTGGGCTGGTCGGTCATGGGATCAGGCTTCTTCAGGAAAGGACGTGCGGGCGGGCGCCCGGGTGAGGGTCGGTCGGCGGGTCAGCGCCATCGCCAGCAGGTGTGCGTCCGGGTAGCCATGGCGCTGGAATAGAGCCGGGGCGGTCAAGTCGCAAGTCAGCGCCGGCGACGCAGGGCCGTCTTGGCCTCGGCGGGCGTGACGCCGCCGAGGGCGAACAGCAGGACCGGATAGGCCAGGGCGCCGGCGAGGGCCACGGCCAGGACCACGATCTCCTTGGCCCCGGGCAGGCCGGCCAAGGGCGCCTCCAGCAGCGCACGGTAGTGCGAGCCCGTCGCCACCAGGGCGCCCATCAGGACGCTGGCCGCCGCGACGCGCACGATCTTGCCCCAGGCCCTGGCCGAGGGCCGCCAGACCTCGGTGCGGGACAGCTTCAGCCCCATCTGCAGCACGGTGATCCACGAGGCGGCGGCGGTGGCGATGGCGATGCCGGGAAAGCCGACGGTGTAGAACAGGAGCACGCCGAGCGCGATGTTCACCCCCACCGAGATCAGCGAATAGACCATGGGGGTCCGCGTATCGCCTCTAGCGAAGAAGGCCGGCTGCAGGATCTTGATCAGCACGAAGGCCGGCACGCCCCAGCCGTAATGGAACAGCAGGGCCGCCGAATTGGCCGCGTCCTGGCTGGTGAAGTTTCCGCGAGCGAAGAGGCCGTCGACGAGGTAGCCGGGCATGCCCATGAGGGCCGCCGCCGCCGGCAGGGTCAGGGCCAGGCCGAACACCACCGCCTGGTCGAGGGAGCCCTGCGTGTCCTCCTTGTCCTTCAGCTGCACCGCCTTGGACAGGCGCGGCAGCAGGGCGACCCCGATGGCCACGCCGACAAGGCTGAGCGGCAGCTGGTAGAAGCGCTCGGCCACGTTCAGCCACACCCGCATGCCGGCGACCTGGCTGGCCAAGGCGGCGGAGATGAACAGGTTGATCTGGGTGGCGCTGGAGGCGATCACCCCGGGGACCATCCGCCTCAGCAGGGCCTTGATGTCGGCGTTCAGCCGCAGGTGGCGCGGATGGATGTGGGCGCCGGCGCGGCGGGCGCCCCACCAGCACAGGGCCGCCTGGCTGACCCCGGCGACCACCACGCCCCAGGAGGCGGCGTAGGCCGCGCCCGTCGGGTCCTTCTGCGGCAGCACCGCCACCAGCATCACCACATTGAGCAGGGTCGGATACAGGCCGTAGACGATGAAGCGGCCTCGCGCCTGCAGGGTCCCGGCGAACAGGGCGGCGATCACCATGCAGGGCAGGTAGGGCATGGTGATCTGGGTCAGGATAACCGCCAGCTTGAACTTGTCCGAGCCGGGCCCGTAGCCGTTGCTGTAGAGGTACATGATCCACGGCATGGCCAGCTGGCACACGACGGTGATGGCGATGGTCAGGGCCGCCATGGTGGCCAGGGCGTCGGCAGCGAACGCGTCGGCGGCCTCCTTGCCGTCGGCGGCCAGGCGCTTGGAATAGTCCGGCACGAAGGAGGCGGCGAAGGCCCCCTCGGCGAACATGCGCCGGAACAGGTTGGGGAAGGTCAGCGCCGTGTAGAAGGCGTCGGCCGCCAGGGTCTGGCTGGCCCCCAGGCGCGCGGTCAGCACCAAGTCGCGGGCCAGGCCCAGGAAGCGGCTGACCAGGGTCAGCCCGGAATAGATGGCGGACGACTTGAGCAGGCCGCCCTTGGGCGACTTGGCGACCGGGGTCGCGGAGGCCGCCTCGGTGGCGGAGACGGCGGCTTCCTGCTTTGACTTGTCGTGGTCGCTCACGAGGCGGCGGTAGACCTGGGGCGGGAGTCGGTCAAGGCGCGACCAGGATGCCCCAGGCCCCTCGTGGCCGGGGGAGGGGGACGGACCAGGGCCTACCGCGCCACGCTGGCCCGGGCCCGCTCCAGTCGCAGGCGGGGCTTGGTCGATTCCGGATCGGTCTCCTGCAGCACGACGGTCAGGGCCAGCTTCAACGCCGCCAGCCGCTTGGGGTCGACTAGCTTCTCGCCTGCTGATCCGGTGACGTAGAAGACGTCGACCGCCCGCTCGCCGTAGTTGTCGACGTGGGCGGACTGGATCGAGACGCCGGCGTCGGCGAGGGTCCGGGTCAAGGCTTCGAGCAGGCCCGGCCGGTCGCGGCCCGACACCTCGATCACGGTGGCGGCGTCGGAAGCCTCGTTATCCACCGCTATGGCCGGGGCGACGGTGAAGGCGGCGGAGCGGCCGAAGTCGGCGGTGCGGCGAACCTCGAACTTCTGCTCCTCGCCGCGGGCGGCGGCCTCGACGGCGCGGGTCAGCCGCTCCAGGGCGTCGGGGTTCGACTCTCCGAAGGCGGCGCCGGAGACGTCCTGCACATAGAAGACGTCGAGGGCGCGCCCGGTCGTCGAGGTGTAGACCTTGGCGCTCACCACATTGGCGCCGAAGCCGGACATGGCCGCGGCCAGATCGGCGAACAGGCCCCGGCGGTCGAGGGCCGCGACGGCGATTTCGGCGGCTTGCCGGTTGGGCTCGACCTGGGAGGCGGCGGCCACCCCGCCCTGGGTGCGGGCCTGGCGGATCAGGGCGTAGTGGAGGGCCTGCTCCTCCTCGGTGAAGCCGGTGAAGTAGGCGTCCTCCATCTCCCGGGCCCACAGGCGCAGCTCGTCGTCGCGCGGGGCGGCCTCGAACAGCTTTTCACGGGCGGCGTCGGCTGCGCCGGTCTGGTGATGGCGGAAGTGGGCGGCCGGGTCGGAGCCGCGCCCGCCGCGGAAGATGGCTTCGGTGGCGCCGTACAACTCGCGCATCAGCTGGCCCTTCCAGCCGTTCCACACCCCCGGCCCCACGGCGCGGATATCGGCGACGGTGAGGACGAGCAGCAGGCGCAGGCGCTCGGGGTTCTCCACCACCTTGGCGAAGGCGGCGACGGTGGCCGGGTCGTTGACGTCGCGCTTCTGGGCGAAGTCGGACATGACCAGGTGGTGGCCGACCAGCCAGGCGACCATCTCGACCCGCTCGCGCTCCAGCCCCAGCCGCTCGCAGGCGGTGCGGGCGGACCGGGCGCCGGCCACTTCCTGGCCCCCGGCCCCGCCCTTGCCGGTGTCATGCAGCAGCATGGCCAGGAACAGGGCTTCCTTGTCAGCGATCAGGGGCATGACCGAGACGGCGAGGGGATGGTCGTCGTTCAGCCGGCCGGCGGCGATGTCCGAGATGACGGCCACGGCGCGCAGGGTGTGCTCGTCCACCGTGTACGAGTGGTACATGTTGAACTGCATCTGGGCGACGATGCGCCCGAACTCCGGCACGTAGCGACCGAGCACCCCCGCCTCGTTCATCAGGGTCAGGGTCTGGTAGGTGTTCTTGCCCCGGGCCAGGATGTCGAGGAACAGCCTGGCCGCCTCGGGATCGCGCCTCAGCTTGGAGGTGATCAGGGCCTTGGCGCGGGTGGCGGCCGAGAAGGCGTCCGGGTGCAGGTCGAGGCCGCGCTGGTCGGCGATCTTGAACATGCGGATCAGATTGACCGGGTTGGCCTCGAAGACCTCGGGGCCTTCGATGTTGAGCCGCCCGGCCTCCTCGATGAAGCCCGGCTCCAGGGGGCGGCGGCTCGGCTTGGCGCGGGGCAGGAAGCGCGAGATGCCGTGGGGCTTCTTGGTCTCCTCCTGCTCCAGCTTGGCGCAGAAGGTGCGGGTCAAGGCGCCGACCTCCTTGGCGATCAGGAAGTAGCGCCGCATGAAGCGCTCGACCGCCGGCGCGTCGCCCCGGTCGCCATAGCCCATGCGTCGGGCGATCTCGGGCTGCAGGTCGAAGGACAGGCGCTCCTCGGCCCGGCCGGTGGCGAAATGCAGGTGCGAGCGCACCGCCCACAGGAAGTCGAAGGCCTTGAGGAAGGTGCGCACCTCCGTCGGGGTGAACTCCTCCAGCCGCACGATCTCGGACGGCGTCTCGGACGGGTGCAGGTACTGGGCGATCCAGAACAGGGTGTTGAGGTCGCGCAGGGCGCCCTTGCCTTCCTTGACGTTGGGCTCGACCAGATAGCGTGAGGCGCCGGCCCGGGCGTGGCGCTCGTCCCGCTCCTTCAGCTTGGCGGCGACGAACTCGGCCCCTGTGCCCTCGGCCACTTCCTTGCGGTAGCGGCGGCGCAGGTCCGCCGACAGGTTCTGGTCGCCGGCCAGATGGCGGGCCTCCAGGATGGCGGTGCGGATGGTGTAGTCCTCGCGGGACAGCTTCACGCACTCGTCGATGGTGCGCGAAGCGTGGCCGACTTTGAAGCCGAGGTCCCACAGGGCGTAGAGCATGTATTCGATCACGCTCTCGGCGTGGGCGGTCTGCTTGTAGGGCCGCACGAACAGCAGATCGATGTCGGAGAAGGGGGCCAGGGCGCCGCGGCCGTAACCGCCCACCGCCATCACCGCCAGCCGCTCGCCCTCGGTCGGGTTGCGGGCCCGGATCATGTGCACGGTGGTGAAGTCGTAGAGGGCCGAGACCACCTCGTCGGTGACGCTGGACAGCAGCCGCGCCGTCTCGATGCCGCCGGCGCCGGCCTCAAGCC
>NCED01000105.1 GCA_002280485.1 Caulobacterales bacterium 32-69-10 | reverse complement strand
CAGCCGTTTTCCGGCGACGTGGCAGGCGTTGATCAGGCCGGCGGTCGAGATGATGGCCGTGCCGTGCTGGTCGTCATGGAAGACGGGGATGTCCAGCAGATCCTGAAGCTCGCTCTCGATGACGAAACACTCGGGGGACTTGATGTCCTCCAGATTGATGCCGCCCCAGGTGTCGCCGATGTTCTTGACGACGGTGATGAACTCGTCCGGATCGGTGGTCTTGACCTCGACGTCGAAGCTGTCGACGTCGGCGAACCGTTTGAACAGGACCGACTTGCCCTCCATCACCGGCTTCGACGCCATATGGCCCAGATTGCCCAGGCCCAGGATGGCGGTGCCGTTCGAGATCACGGCGACCAGATTGCCCTTGGCCGTATAGTCGTAGGCCTTGTCCGCATCGGCGGCGATGGCCAGGACCGGCACGGCCACGCCCGGCGAATAGGCCAGGGACAGATCGCGCTGGGTCGCCATCGGCTTGGTCGGCGCCATGGAGATCTTGCCCGGCGTCGGGATGCTGTGGAAGTCCAGCGCTTCCTGGTCGGAGAAGGTCTGTTTTTCGGTTTGGTCAGGCATCGGGGAGTCCAGGGCGTCGGCGGGGCTGTAACCGTTCGTGTCCTAGAGTGTGGGAAGGGCCACGCCAAGCCTTGACGCTCCGTAAGGCGTACAGACCTGTTCCGAAGCTTCCGTTCGCGTCAGCGTCAACCGGCTGCATCGCCTAGAAGGTCAGGACGCCCGTGCGTTCGATCTCGACCGGGCCGGTCATCAGGACATGGTCCGTCGCTGTATCCCAGTCGATGACCAGTTCGCCGCCGTCGACGACGACGGTCGCCTTGCGATCCGTCAGGCCGCGCCGGGCCGCCGCGACCTGGGCGGCGCAGGCGCCGGTGCCGCAGGCCTTGGTCAGGCCGGCGCCCCGCTCCCAGACCCGCAGGCGGATATGGTCGCGGTCCAGCACATGAGCGAAACCGACGTTCACACCCTCGGGAAACAGGGGGTGATGCTCAATCAGGGACCCGGAGCCGGTGACGAAGCCGTCGTCCTGGCGGTCGGTGAAGAAGACGACATGGGGATTGCCCATCGAGACGGCGCCGGGCGTGTGCAGGAGCGGGGCGTCGATGGGGCCGACCTGAAGCTCGATGCCGCGCGTGTCCATCTCTTCGGCCAGGGGCACCTGGGTCCAGTCGAGGCGGGGCTTGCCCATATCGACCGTGACCCGGCGGTCGCCGGCGCGCGTGGCGGTGGTTGGGCCAGCGGCGGTGTCGATCGTCACCCTGTCGCCGCCGCCCGCTTCCATCAGCAGCCAGCCGACGCAGCGCAGGGCGTTGCCACAGGTCTCGACCATGGAGCCGTCGGCGTTCCACACCCGCATGAAGGCGTCAGCCGTGTCGGACGGTTCTATGGCGATCAGCTGGTCGAAACCCTCGCCCGAGGCGCGGTCGGCCAGGGCGCGGATCTGATCCTCGCTCGGACGGAACGGCTGTTCCAGCGCATCGACCACGACGAAGTCGTTGCCGGCGCCGTTCATCTTGACGAAGGGACGGGTCATGTCGGGGATATAGTCCAGCCGGCCGTGCGGCGAAACGGCCGTATCGCGCCTTGCCGTCCGGAACCGTTGGACAGTTGAGACGGTAAACGGTTGAGTGGCGGCTCCCCCTGGATCCGGCCCGCCGGAATAAGCGGAATACAGAGTGTCTCAAACGGAATCTGAGCCGACAGTCCCGGCCGACAAGAATGGCGGCCTGAGACTGAGGGCCCGGCTGCGCTATCTGTACCATGGCAGCCAGCCCCCGGCGGTGCGGTTCCGGCTGATGGTGATCACCGTCGATTTCGCCATCATCGCCTTCTTCCTGGCCTCGCCCATTCTGAAGAATATGGGGGTGGCCTTCTATGTGCTCGACTATCTGATCGCGGCCATATTGGCGGCGGATCTGGCGGCCAGAGCCTATGCCTATTCGGACATAAGGGACTGGCTGAAGCGGCCGATCGTCTGGCTGGATCTTTTTATTCTGGCCACCCTGCTGTTCCCGATCTGGTTGTTCAACCTAGGCTTCCTGAGGATGCTGCGGCTGTGGACCCTGCTGAACTCGGACTTCTTCTGGCGCACCATCGGCGCCAAGTTCGACGATACGCGGGTCGAGGCGATCGTGCGGGCCTTGTCAGGGCTGGTGACCTTCGTCTTCGTCGTGACCGGCTTCGTCTATGCGACCTTCCGGGGCCATGACGGGATCAGCGGTTACGTGGACGCCCTGTATTTCACCGTGGCGACCCTGACGACGACGGGGTTCGGCGACGTC
>NCED01000055.1 GCA_002280485.1 Caulobacterales bacterium 32-69-10 | reverse complement strand
TTCGGCCAACGCCCTCATCGACCCGCGCGGCTACTACGCGCCAGTCTTCCATGAGGACCAGCCCGAGCGGATCCCCGGCCCGGACGCCGGCGACTACGCCGGCCTGCCGATCAACGCGGCCAACCGCGAGCGCGGCGACACCTGGAACGCCTCCTACATCACCCTGCCCGAGCGTCAGTGCATCCCGCACTCGGCCAACTACGGCATCCGCGGCGTCGGAGCCCTGTGGATCAGCGACGTGCGAGATCCCCAGACCACGGCCCTGATCAAGTACGAAACCATGATCGTCGCCTACAGCGCCCACCGGGACATCTGGATGGACGGCCGGGCGCACCCGCCGGAGTCCGCCCCGCACACCTTCCAGGGCTTTTCGACCGGCAGGTGGGAGGGCGACGCCCTGGTGGTCACCACCACCCACCTCAAGCCGTCCTACATCCGACGAAACGGCCTGGTGGCCAGCGACAAGGCCAGGCTGACCGAACGCTTCATTCGCCACGACGACATCCTGAACCACGTGATGATCCTGGAGGACCCGGTCTATCTGACCGAGCCCCTGGTGAAGACCACGCTCTACCGGGTCATGGCCCAGCCGGCCCTGAACGCCTATCCGTGCCGCCCGGCAGTTGAGATTCCGCGCGAGAAGGGGGTCATCCCCCACAACCCCTTCCAGGACGACAGCGCCAGCCGCGAGTACGCCGCCGCGAACGGCCTGCCGCTGAACGGCGTACGCGGCGGGGCGATCACCGCCCTGCCCGAGTTTGTCGACATCATGGACAAAACGCCGCCGCCGACGCCAAAACGCTAACGGCATACTGGTTGTAAACCTTCAACCTGTAGCTGTGGGCCGAACGGCGTCGGGGCGGTCCCATGGAGCCATCGGCCAGCGCGGCCTGCTACACCCAAGGCCAGATCGACCAGTTCGTCACGGCCCACGAGCGCTTTCAGCGCCGCCAGCCGAACGGCAAGCGCGCGGTCATGCCGTTCCTCCTCGCCCAAGGCATCGATTTCAGCCGCCGCATGCTGGTCGAGGTCGACTTCACCGGCGCCGACCTGCGCAAGGCTTGCCTGTTCATGGCGAACATGGAGCGCGCCGCCCTGTTCTGCGCCGACTTGCGGGACGCCGACGCCCGCGGGGTGAACCTCTACCGCGCCGACATGCGCGGCTGCTGCCTGCGCGGCGCCAACCTGAACGGCGCCCGGCTTGACGACGCCGACATGCGCGAAGCCGTGCTGGCGCGGATGGAGCCCAGCGGCTTTCGCGTCATCAGCCGCCCGGACGGGACGCCGGAACCCCCTGGCGCGCGGGTCGCGGTCGATTTCACCAACTGCTCGATGAAGCGGATCAAGCTCGGCCAGGCCAAGCTGAAGGGCGCCGACTTCACCGGCGCCATGTTGCAGGGCGCCGATATGCGGGGCGCGGCCCTGCAGGGGGCCAAGTTCGACGGCGCCGTACTGGTCGGCGCGGACATTACCAACGCCCAAATCGACCCGGACGCCTTTGCCAACTGCGTCGTCGCACCGTCCTCCGCGGCAATGCAACGGGTCGTGGAGCTGACCGAGCGCCTGGTGGTCGCCACACGCTGGATCGCCACCAACGGCGCCGAGGGCAGGCCCGCCATGCTCGACGCAGAAGACCTGAGGACGATGGGGGCGGCTTTCGAGAGCGCGAGGCTGACGGCGCTCTCGGCCAAGGGCGCCTGCGCGGTCGGGGTCAGCTTCAGGCACGCCCAGTTGCAGGGGGCGAACTTCACGGGCGCCGACCTGCGCGAGGCCGACTTCAGCCACGCCGACCTGCGCGGCGCGTGCCTACGCGGCGCGAACCTGTCCCACGCCCGCTTCGACCATGCCGACATGCGCGGCCTGGTCCTGACCAGCGGATCGCGGGCGGTCGACCTGACCGACGCGACCTATGGCGAGGACGCCTTCGTCTCGGCCAGGCAGAGCTGATCTCTGGCGCGCGTCCGAGCGGCGAAACCGCTCACACCTTCGCCTGACGCGCCTAGTCCTTGGCGCGGCCCTCGTAGGTGCCGTCCTCGGTCAGGACGATGATGCGGGTGCCGACCGTGATGTACGGCGGCACCATGACGCGAACGCCGTTGGTGAGCATGGCCGGCTTGTAGGACGACGAGGCCGTCTGGCCCTTGGTCGCCGGCTCGGTCTCGACGATCTCGAAGGTCAGGCGCGCCGGCAGTTCGATGGCGATCGGCACGCCGTCGTGGGTGGAGAGCTGAACTTCCATCCCGTCCTGCATGTAGGGGGCGTAGTCGCCGATGATCTCCGGCGAGACGACGAGCTGCTCGTACGTCTCCGGGTTCATCACATGATAGCCCTCGGCGTCCTGGTACAGGAAGGTGTGCGGCCGCTGGTCGACGAAGGCGCGCTCGACGCTTTCGGTGGTGCGCCACCGCTCCGACACCTTCACCCCGTCGGAGATGCGGCGCATGTCGACCTGGGTGACCGGAGTGCCCTTGCCGGGGTGGATGTTTTCGATCCGCAGGACGGCGTAGAGCTTGCCCTCCACGTCGACCACATTGCCTTTGCGGAGGGAGTTGGCGGCGACCTTCATATATCTTCTCTCATGGCTCGCGCAGGGGCGAAGAACGGCCCGCCGAGTCTGCTAAGCGTCGGGATTACCCGCGCCCGTATCCGATCCGCAGGCAGATCGCCAGAAGTCTTGGCGCCGCAACGCCCGCGCCCGAGGGGAATTCGACCGTGTCCGACCCGCCCGCCTCTCCCTGGTGGAGCCCCGACCGCCACGCCGACCGCCGGCCGTTCCTGGTGGCGCGGGGCCGCATCAAGAGCGCTTTGCGAGGCTGGTTCGAGGCCGGCGGCTTCACCGAGGTCGAGGCCGCCGCCCTGCAGGTCTCGCCCGGCAACGAGGCCCACCTGCACGCCTTCGCCACCGAGGCGGTGAGCGGCTCGGGCGAGCGCACGCCGCTCTATCTGCACACCTCGCCCGAGTTCGCCTGCAAGACGCTGCTGGCCGCCGGCGAGACCCGGATCTTTGATTTCGCCCGGGTCTGGAGGAACCGTGAACGCGGCCCACTGCACCATCCGGAGTTCACCCTGCTGGAATGGTACCGGGCCGGCGAGCCCTACACCGTGCTGATGGACGACTGTGGGGCGTTGATGGCCCTCGCGGCCGAGACGGCGGGAGCGCGGCGCTTCACCTGGCGCGGCCATGAGGCCGACCCCTTCGCCGAGCCTGAGCGTGTGACGGTGGCGCAGGCCTTCGATCGGTTCGCGGGAATCGACCTGCTGGCCAATCCGGAGCGGGACGGACTGGCCGCCGCGGCGACGGCGGGCGGGGTCCGGGTCGCGGACGACGACAGCTGGGCCGACGTGTTCAGCAAGGTGCTGACCCAGCGGATCGAGCCGCGGCTGGGGATCGGGCGGGCGACCATCCTGTGCGAATACCCGACCGCCGAAGCGGCCCTGGCCCGGCCCACGGACCACGACCCACGCGTAGCCGAGCGCTTCGAACTCTATGCCTGCGGGGTGGAGCTGGCCAACTGCTTCGGCGAGCTGACCGACGCAGATGAACAGCGCCGGCGGTTCGAGGCCGAAATGGCCGAGAAGGCGCGGGTCTACGGCGAGCGCTATCCCATCGACGAGGCGTTCCTGGCGGCGCTGGCGGTGATGCCGTCGGCCAGCGGCGCGGCCCTCGGCTTCGACCGGCTGGTGATGCTGGCCACCGGCGCGACGCGGATCGAGCAGGTGGTCTGGACGCCGGTGGCGGGCAGGTAATTTCTGTCATCCCGGACAGCCCGCAGGGCTGAGCCGGGACCCAGGGGCCACCCGCGCGCCCAGTCGCCTGGATCCCGGCTCTCCGCTGCGCTGCGGCCGGGATGACAAGGGTTGATGTTGCGCCCTCCCCCGCCATCGGCCACTTGTCCCCCATGACCGCCACCCTCCGCAGCACCGCCGACCTGGCCTGCGCCGGCCTCGTCGCGCCGGAAGCCCTGGCTGCGCTCGAGCAGGTCGCTGCGCGCTACGCCATCGCGATCACGCCGGCCATCGCCGCCCTGATCGATCCAGCCGACGCCCACGACCCGATCGCCCGCCAGTTCATCCCCACCGCGGCCGAGCTGGACCTCCGGCCCGAGGAGACCGGCGACCCCATCGGCGACGACGCCCATTCGCCGACCCCGGGCCTAGTGCACCGTTATCCTGACCGGGTGCTGCTGAAGCCCACCCACACCTGCGCCACCTATTGCCGGTTCTGTTTCCGCCGCGAGATGGTGGGGCCTGGCTCAGCGCCCCTCAGCGAAGCCCAGCTCGACGCCGCCTTCGCCTACATCGCCGCCCGTTCGGAGATCTGGGAGGTCATCGTCTCCGGCGGCGACCCTCTTGTGCTGTCGCCCCGCCGGCTGAAGGCCCTGATGGCCCGCATCGAGGCGATCGACCATGTGAAGGTGGTGCGCTTCCACACCCGCGTGCCGGTCGTGGCCCCGGAACGGGTGACGCCGACCCTGGTCCGCGCCCTGAAGAGCCGCAAGGCGGTCTATGTCGCCCTGCACGCCAACCACGCCCGCGAACTGAGCGACGCCGCACGGGCCGCCTGCGCCCGCCTCATCGACGCCGGCCTGCCCCTGGTCAGCCAGACCGTGCTGCTGAAGGGGGTCAACGACGACCCCGAGGTCCTGACTGCGCTGATGCGCGCTTTCGTCGAGACGCGGATCAAGCCCTACTACCTGCACCACGGCGACCTCGCCCCCGGCACCGGCCACCTGCGCACCACCATCGCGGAGGGCCAGGCGGTGATGCGGGCGTTGCGCGGGCGTCTCTCCGGCCTGGCCCAGCCGACCTATGTGCTCGACATCCCCGGCGGTCACGGCAAGGTTCCGATCGGGCCGGCCTATCTGAGCGGCGACGGAGGGGTGGAGGACCCGGCCGGGGCGCACCACCCCTATCCTTGAGAACCTGACCATGGCCGATCACGACAACGCCGCCCAGCTGGCCTCGCCCTCCTACAGGCTGGCAGCGCTGGACCAGGAGTTCCTGCTCGGCGATTCCATGCGCGGGGTGCGCTTCCTGCTGGAGTTCGCCAAGGCCGACGAGGCGCTCAGGGCCTGGGGCGTGCGCTCCACCATCGTGGTGTTCGGCAGCGCGCGGATCCGCGAGGACGGCCCCGGCCGGCAGGGCGAATGGTACGCCCAGGCCCATGCTTTCGGACGCCTCGCTTCCCAGCGGGGCGGCGCCATGCTGACGGCGGGGCGACAGCGCGACAATGTCATCGCCACCGGCGGCGGCCCGGGCGTGATGGAGGCGGCCAACCGCGGCGCCTCTAAAATTGGCGCGCCCTCCATCGGCTTCAACATCACCCTGCCGTTCGAGCAGGAGCCCAACGCCTACTCCACGCCGGAGCTCACCTTTCGCTTCCACTATTTCGCCATGCGAAAAATGCACCTGGCGATGCGAGCCAACGCCCTGGTGGTGTTCCCGGGCGGCTTCGGCACGTTCGACGAGTTGTTCGAGATCCTCACCCTGCGCCAGGTCGAGAAGGCGCCGCCGATTCCAGTGGTGCTGGTCGATGAAGCCTATTGGCGCTCGGTGATCTCGTTCAACGCCCTGGTCGATCAGGGCATGATCGCGCCCGTCGACTTGCAGCTGTTCTCCTTCGCCGAGGATGCCGAGGCCGTATGGCGCTGCCTGCTGGAGCGGGGCCTGAAGCCGGGCGAGAACATCGAGCAGCCCGCCGCCCTGAGCAGCGGCGGGGCGGTCGACCGGCAGAGCTGAACGTTCGGCCAAAGGCGGGCCACCGACTGCGCTTGCGGGACGCCGGCCGACCACACCGCCGGCCCGCCCCCGCCAAGGGCGAAGCGTGACTATGTATGTTCACAAGCCTCTTCGCGCACACAGGCCAGCGAAACGGACAGCCTTACAGGCTCTATTCATATCCAAGGTTGATTACACAACAAGATCACTTGTGAAGGCCGCGATAATCAATATGATTGACTAATCATCCACATCGGCGTTGCTCTATTGGCTAGGACTTGCTTATTTTCGACAGCTGATTGAGTATAGTTTCGGGCCGCGACGGCGACGCAACCCCTTGCGTCGTTGGCTCTTCAACCTTGACCCCGCTGCCAAGTAAGGCCGCGGGGTTTATTTTTGTCTGTGCAGCTTCCGTTCGGCCCCGCCCATGCGCCACGTCAATGGCTCGAGTCACGGACAAAGGGTTGACTTGTCACCTATGAAACGTTGACTCGTCATAGAATAATAGTTGACTATACATTCAGATGGCGCCGCCGCCCACTGGGTCTAAAAAGCCACTGTTTCCGTTCTTATACCGCAAAATCCTTCGCAACTCGAATAACTGTTGCGCTCTATAATTCATGCTCATAGTGTCTCCATACTGACCGTGGTTCGCCTACTGGGGCAGCCGTCGGTGGCGTGTACGTCGCCATACCCGCACAAAGCGGGTTTCAGATCTGGAGCGTATCTTCCGTTGGTGAATTAGGCCCCAAGGGGACTCAGCGATCGCTGGCAAACGCCCAGACAGTTTTAGTTCTGCAATCAAAAATAGTAACAACAACAAGAGGGGAAACGCTTTGTCACGTTTTGCTATTATCCTGCTTGGGGCGTCCGCCCTCAGCACCACCGCCTTCGCCCAAGCCGGCAACGATACCCAAGCCCTGGAAGAAGTCGTCGTGACCGCGACCCGCCAATCCGAGTCCCTGAACCGGATTCCGCTGTCGGTCAGCGCCCAGACCCAGAAGTCCATGGACCAGATCGGCATCCGCACGATCGGCGACCTCCAGGGCCGCGTCCCCGCGCTGCAGATCCAGCAGCAGGGCCAGGGCCGCGTCCCCGCGCTGCAGATCCAGCAGCAGGGCCCGGGCGTCTCGAACATCATCATCCGCGGCATCTCGAACACCGGTTCGTCGCCGACCGCCGCCACCACCGGCTTCTACCTGAACGACGTCCCCCTGCAGAAGCGCAACACCTACGGCTTCACCAACGCGCCCTCGAACGGCACCCCGCTGCCGCCGCTGTTCGACATGGAGCGCGTCGAAGTGCTGCGCGGCCCGCAGGGCACCCTGTTCGGCGGCGGTTCGGAAGGCGGCACCATCCGCTACATCACGCCTCCGCCCAGCCTGACCCGCTACTCGGTCTACGCTCGCGGTGAAGTCTCGCACATCGACAAGGGCGGCGAGACCTATGAAGGCGGCGTCGCCGTCGGCGGCCCGATCATCCAGGACAAGCTCGGCTTCCGCGCCAGCTACTTCAACCGCAACTCGGCCGGCTGGATCGACTTCATCGACCCCTACTCCAAGACCGTTCGCCACAAGAACGCCAACAGCGGCGACACCCGCGTGTTCAACGCCTCGCTGATGTGGGCGCCGACCGAGAACACCCGCGTCACCTTCAGCTACCTGCAGTCGCTGGACGCCACCAAAACCAACTCGAGCTTCACGACTCTTCCGATTAACAACGCCATCACCGAGTCGCCGGCCTGCTACGCCGGCCGCGCTGGGCCGACCTATGGCCCCAATCCGGCGCCGATCTCCTGCTCGGCCCCCAACGTCAACTACCAGCGTCCTGGCGCGACCTACGGGCCGTGGCCGGACCTCGGTTCGGACGACTTCCTGGCGGTCAGCGACCTGTCGCCGTCCAAGACCCACCTGTGGCTGCCCAGCCTGACCCTCGAGTACAACGCGCCGGCGTTCTCGGTGAAGTCGATCACCGCCTATATCCACGACGAGAGCCGTGGCGAAGCGTTCGGCGCGCTCGAACTCGGCGGCCGCACCGGCCTCTACACTCAGGCGGGCGTGCCCACCTCGACCAGCTGCACCTTCCCCGGAGCGACAGGCGCGCCCTGCCCGGCCAACTCGTGGAACCGCGGCCTGGGGATCTCGACCCAGTTCCCGGACGCTGGTCTTCCGACCTCGGCCTATAGCGCGATCGCCTATGGCCGAAACCAGCGCCACCAGCTGACCCAGGAAGTCCGCTTCTCTTCGGCGGCCGACGCGCGCCCCTTCAGCTGGGTCGCCGGCGTGTTCTACTCGAACTCGCGCATCTCGACCGACCAGACCACCCTGCACGGCCAGGACGCCATCCAGGGCCGCTTCTATGGCCTGTCGATCGTCCAGACCTACCGTCAGCCTGTGTTGCCCGCCCGGGCGATGGGCCTTGGCCAGATGCTCGGCCGCGGCAATGAGCCGATCGGCTGGGACAACATCCAGAACTACCTGAAGGACATCGAGATCGCCGCCTTCGGTGAAGGCAACTACTGGGTCACCGACAAGCTGCGCCTGACCGCCGGCATGCGCATCTCGCGCATCCAGTTCGACTACCGGCAGCTCGTCTATGGGGCGGCCAACGGCCTCGGCGACGAGGTCACCAACGTCCGCGTCGATGGCCGCGTGCCGCTGCCCACCGTCGCCAACCGCGGCATCGTCAACGGTCAGACCTCGGAAGACCCGATCACGCCGAAGTTTGGCGCCCAGTACCAGATCACCGACAACGACATGGTCTATGTGACGGCGTCCAAGGGCTTCCGGGCCGGCGGCGTCAACGCCAACCCGTCGCCCGGCGTCTGCGACGCCAACCTGCAACTGCAGAACCTCAGCCTGGACTCGATCCCGCGGACCTTCGCATCAGACTCGGTGTGGAACTACGAAGCGGGCGCCAAGCTGCGGATGCTCAACAACCGCCTGCAGGTCAACGGCTCGGTCTACCGTATCGACTGGAACAATGTGCAGTTCCAGACCTCGGTGTCAGGCTGCTCTTGGATCACCAACGCCGCCTCGGCGCGCGTCCAGGGCGGCGAGCTGGAGGTCCAGGCCAACCTGATCCGTGGCCTGAACGTCTTCAGCGCCGTGGGCTACACTGACGCCAAGTATCTGACGGACACCCGTGCGCCGAACCCGGCTCAGACGCTCCTGGCCGCCAAGGATCAGAAGTTCGCTCTGGCGCCTTGGACGGTGAACGTCGGCTTCCGCTACGATCACGCGCTGGGCGGCAATCTCCGCGGCTACGTCCGTGGCGACTGGCGCTGGTCTCAGGCTTTCGACCAGCTCTTCTTTGGCCTGCCGGGCTACAGCCCGGACGTTTCCCGGGTTCCGGCGATCGACCGCACCAATGTGCGGGCGGGCGTCGAGTTCGGCGAGATCGACCTGAACGTCTTCGTCAACAACCTGTTCAACCAGCGCTCCGGTTCGTTGGCCGGCGGTCGCGGCGCCTGCTCTAGCGCTCCGACCAGCGGCCCGGCCTGCCTCGCGTACGCGAGCTACAACCCGTTCGTGACCCAGAACATGGGTATGCCGCGTCAGATCGGCGTCCAGATCGCCTACCGCCACTAGTCTCTAGCGGCTGGGAACTACAGACCCCGCAGGCGCCATGCGCCTGCGGGGTTTTCTTTTGGTGGAGCCGCTCGGCGCGCCTTCAGAGCCGGGCCGACAAAGCCTTGATCTCATCGTTCAAGATGCGGTCATTATCGGAATAATCGATCGGGACCTCGACCAGATGAACCCCCTCCGCGTCGAGGCATGACCGCAGCAGACCAGGCAAACTGGCCGCGTCCTCTACCCTGTGGCCGTGAGCGCCATAGCTTTCGGCGTACTTGACAAAGTCAGGGTTGCCGTAGGTGAGCCCCCAGTCCTCAAATCCCATGGCCGCCTGCTTCCAGCGGATCATCCCATAGCTGTTGTCGTTGAGGACCAGGATGGTCAGGTTCAGCTTCAGCCGGACCGCCGTCTCCAGCTCCTGGCTGTTCATCATGAAGCCGCCGTCGCCGCAGACGGCCATCACCTTGCGGTCAGGAAACACCATCGCCGACGCCATGGCCGACGGCAGCCCTGCGCCCATGCTGGCGAGCGCATTGTCGAGCAGGACCGTGTTGGGCTGGCGGGCGCGGTAGTTGCGGGCGAACCAGATCTTGTAGATGCCGTTGTCGAGCGCCACGATCCCGTCCGCCGGCATCGCTTGCCGCACCTGATCGACCAGGTACTGCGGATAGATCGGATGGCGCAGGTCGCCGACCTGGGCGGCGGTATGCGCCACCTCAGCGGCGCGGGCGGCGAGCATGGGCGCGAAATCCCAGTCCGGCTGGACGGTGATCTCCTGCTTGATCTGCCAGATGGCGTTGGCGATATCGCCCACCACCTCGATCTGCGGGAAATAGACCGGATCGACCTCGGCGGTGCGGAAGGCCACGTGGATCACCTCGGCCCCGCCCGGCTTCATGATGAAGGGCGGCTTCTCGACCACGTCGTGGCCGACATTGATGATCACATCGGCGGCCTCGATGGCCTTGTGGACGAAATCGCCGGACGACAGGGCCGCACAGCCGACGAAGCGCGGGTTGGTCTCGTCCACCACCCCCTTGCCGAGCTGGGTGGCCACGAAGGGAATACCAGTTTTGGCGATGAACTCGGTCAGCATCCGGCAGGTCATCGTCCGGTTGGCGCCGGCGGCGACGACCAGGATCGGCGATCTCGCCGCCTCGATCTTTTTCACCGCCGCCGACACCGCCTTGGCGTCGGCGACGGGACGGCGGACCTGGCTTTTTGGGATGGGCGCGCTCGTCGCCGTCTCGTGCGCCACGTCCTCGGGCAGCTCCAGGTGAACGGCGCCGGGCTTCTCCTCCAGCGCCAGGCGAAAGGCCTCGCGCACCCGCGACGGGATGTTGTCCGCCGACTGCAGCTGGTGGGTGTATTTGGTCAGCGGCCCCATCATGTCGACCACGTCGAGAATCTGGAACCGGCCCTGTTTGGAAGTCTTGATCGGCTTCTGGCCGGTGATCATCAGCATCGGCATGCCGCCGAGCTGGGCGTAGGCGGCGGCGGTGACGAGATTGGTGGCGCCAGGGCCCAGCGTCGCCAGGCAGACCCCGACCTTGCCTGTCTGCCGGCCATAGGTTGCGGCCATGAAGCCCGCCGCCTGTTCGTGCCGGTTCAGGATCAGCCGAATCTGTGTCGACCGCGACAGGCTGTCGAGCAGATCGAGGTTTTCCTCGCCCGGCACGCCAAACACATATTCGACGCCTTCGGACTCCAGGCACGCCACGAACAGATCTGAGGCCTTGCTCATTCGATCACCACTCCCGGGCTTTTCCAGTATGGCCCTCATGGCGAACGCGCGAGGCGAGGAATCGCCCCCGCCTGTAGTCCCGCCGCGCCGAGGATCGCGGCTCCGCGCTTTTGCCGGGAGCCGGATGAAGTCAATATGGATGACCATTCGAATCCGCCACCGGATCGGCTACGTTCGAAGAAGAGACGGCGTCCACGCGCTAAATTGGGAGGAGATGAAGTTGAGGACAGTTTCGCTCACTTTTGTAGCTTTGACCGCCGCGTGCCTTCTCACCGCCTGTGGCCAGCCGCAGGAGACGGCGGCAAGCAACGCCGCCGCGGACGCCGGCGAGAGCGCCACCGCGGCTGGCGCCGAGGGAGCCGCCGGCATCATCAAGACGCGGCAGGAAAATCTGAAGAAATTCGGGGCCGCCAGCAAGGCGATGCAGGACGAAGGCAAGAAGAGCGCCCCCTCACCGGCCGTCTACCAAGTCAACGCCGCCACGATCGCTGAGCTGGCGCCTCAACTCCATAGCTGGTTCCCAGTAGGGACTGGCCAGGAAGCCGGCGTGAAGACGGCGGCAAAGCCCGAGATCTGGGCGCGCCCCGACGAATTCAAGAGCAGAGCCGACGCCTTCGCCGCGGAGGCGGAGAAGTTCAACGCGACTGTCCAAGCGGGCGACATCACCGCGATCAAGGCCGGTGCGACCGAACTCGGGCTGGCCTGCAGGAACTGCCACCAGACGTTCAGGCAGCGGGACGAATGATGACGAACCCGCCGCCGGGCGAGGGTGAAGCCGCCCTTGCCCGGGTCTGGGACTTGCCAGTCCGTATGGTCCACTGGGCGATGGCCGCGCTGCTTCCCACCCTGTGGTGGACGGCGGAGCAGCACATGATGGACTGGCACCGGCGGGCGGGCTTTCTCCTGCTCGCCCTGCTGGTGTTCCGGACGCTTTGGGGGCTGTTCGGCAGCTCGACTGCGCGTTTTGCCACCTTTGTGCGGGGCCCGATGGCGGTGGGGCGCTATGCCCGTAGCCTTATCGGCCGCAGCGGAGGGCCGGTGTTCCACGGCCACAACCCCATGGGCGGATGGAGCGTCATAGGGATGCTGGGCCTGCTGGCCCTGCAGATCGGGCTGGGGCTTTTCGCTGTCGATGTGGACGGGATCGAAGGCGGGCCGCTGTCGATCTACGTCAGCTTCGACACCGCGCGCGGGGCCGCTGAGCTACACGAGATCGTCTTCAACCTGCTCCTCGTCCTGGTGGCCCTGCACATCGCGGCGGTGCTCTCGTACCTGCTGTTCAAGCGCGAGAATCTGATCAGCCCGATGGTCCGTGGCGCACGACGCGCCCGCCCAGGCGAGGCCCCGATGCGCGCCGCCCCCCTATGGCGCGCTGTCGCTGCAGCGGCCGTCGCCTCTGGTGTCGCCTACTGGGTCTCGAAAGGTGCGCCGAACCCGCTTATCGGGGTGGGGTGAGCACGTCGGAGCGGTTCGAGGTCAAGCCGCAACGGCGACTGCCGGAGAAATAACCTGCGGAAATTCCGGCCCTTGCCGGTTCACTCCGCCCAGGAGACGACGCTCCTGGACTGAGTGGCGGTGACGCAGGGATTCGAACCCTGGATACGCTTTCACGTATGACGATTTAGCAAACCGTTGCCTTCAGCCACTCGGCCACGTCACCATGCTGATTTCATTCAGCTTATCCCGTCGGCGCACCGGGGTGCGCGTCAGGGCCGTCCCTCTTAGCCAAAAGCCGGCGGCCGGGCAATGCCGTCCTAGCCGGCGGCGGCTTCGCGGGCTTCGGCCGCGGCTTCGCGCGCCTCGGCGTTGGCCTCGATGGCGGCGGCCAGCTTGGCGGCCTTGGCGGCCTTGGCGGCCTGCGAAGCCAGGGTGGCCTTGGAGACCTTCTTGACCGGCTTCTTGGATTCGCGCTCGGCCAGCTCGGCCTCGATCAGCGGAACCAGGGCCGCGGCTTCGTTCTGCTGACGGCCGGGCGAGGCCTCGAGCCGGCGGGCGTTGTCGCGCAGGCGCACCAGCGACGCGTCGTCCATCGTCAGAATCCGTTCGGCCATGCTCATCGTGTCGCTCCTTTGGGTCAGCGTCCGCCGCGGGTGAGACGGGACCGGGGACGCGCCAGCGCGGCAGCTAGGCCGGCGGTGCGAGGATGGCCATGTCTGCACGAAGGTCTCGGGAGCGGACCGCTCGTCGATGAATCCACCTTAGCACAAAGTCGTCCTCAGGGATATCGCCGCGGCTCGACCGTGCAATCGTCCCGCCGTTAACGGGACGCTTATGGCGATGCGGCATGCTGTTTCCCGACCATTTCCGAGGACTTCATGGCCGCCCTCCCCGCCTCCGCCCCCGTTCCGACCGAGCTCCCGGCCGCCCCCACAGCCGAGGACGCGGCGCACCGCCGCGGTCCGTTCCGCCCCGAACGGCTGGCGCCGGTGCGCGAACGGCTGAGCGGCCCCACCCTGGTGCGGGTGTTCCGCGGACTCGATTACGCCGTGGTGATCCCCGTCTCCATCGGCGCCGCCGCGTTCGGCGCGCCGCAGGGCGTGATGGCCCAGCCCCTCGGCATGATCCTGCCCCTGGTCGCCGTCGCGGTGGCGACCCTATGGGCCCTGAGCACGCTCAAGGCCTACGCCTTCACCCAGCGCGAAAGCCTGCTCAGCCATCTGATGCGCATCGCCAGCGCCTGCGGCGTCGGCGCGCTTGCCGGCCTGCTGGTCGCCCTGGCGACCTACCCCACCGGTCTTGTCGCCGCCCTCGGCCTCAGCGCCGCCCTGCTGGTCGCCGTCGGCGCCGTCCATCTATGGGACTGGACCTCGGTGCGTCGCTGGCGCGGCCAGGGCCGGCTGACCCCCAATGTCGTGGTCGTCGGCGCCACCGCCAACGCCGCGCGCCTGATCCAGAGCGCCCTGGCCAGCCGCGAAGTGAACGTGCTGGGCATCTTCGACGACCGCTCCGACCGCGTGCCGAAGGATCTTCAGGGCGTGCCGGTTCTGGGCGACACCGCCGCCCTGCTCGAGCACAAGATCCTGCCCTTCGTCGACCGCATCGTCATCACCGTCACCTCCTCCGCCCAGACCCGGGTGCGGGGCCTGATCGAGCAGCTGCGCGTCCTGCCCAACGCCGTCACCCTGTTCGTGGACGTGGAAGGCCAGGACACCCGCGCCTCCACCCTGTCGCGCCTCGCCGACGCCCCCCTGACCCAGGTCTCTGGCGTGCAGGAAGACGAGCGGCGCGCCTTCTCCAAGCGGGTTCAGGACCTGGTGTGCGGCTCGCTCGGCCTGCTAGTGGCCCTGCCGGTGATGGCCATCGTGGCCCTCGCCATCCGCCTGGACAGCCCGGGCCCGATCCTGTTCCGCCAGCGCCGCCACGGCTTCAACAACGAGGCCATCGTGGTGTGGAAGTTCCGCTCCATGCGCGTGGAGGCCACCGACCACACCGCCGCCCAGCAGGTCCGCAAGGACGACGACCGGGTGACCCGTGTCGGCCGCTTCATCCGCCGCACCAGCCTCGACGAACTGCCGCAGATCTTCAACGTCCTGACCGGCGAGATGTCGCTGGTCGGCCCGCGCCCGCACCCCATCGGCATGATGACCGCCGGCGAGGAGAGCCAGCGCCTGGTGGCTGAATACGCCTGGCGCCACCGCATGAAGCCCGGCATCACCGGCTGGGCCCAGGTCAACGGCTCCAGGGGCCCTGTCCACACCCGCGAGGAGGTCCGCCGCCGGGTGGTGCTCGACGTCGAGTACATCGAGCGTCAGTCGCTCTGGTTCGACATGTGGATCATGCTGATCACCCTGCCCTGCCTGCTCGGGGACAGGGATTCGATCCGCTAAGGGCCGCCGATGTTCTGGCGCGGGGTCCTCGGCTACCTGCCGGTCAACATCGTCCAGGCGGTGGCCGGGTTCGGCTCGATCCTGGTCTTCACCCGGCTGATGTCGCCGCAGGCCTATGGCGACTACGCCCTGGCCTTCTCGGTCGCCACCCTCGGCCACACCCTGTCGATGACGTGGATCGAGGCGGCCATGGCCCGCTTCTACGCCGCCGAACCGGAAGGGGCGGACCGGGACAACCTGTTCGCCACGGTCTATGGCGCCTTCGCGGTGCTCGGTTTCGCGACCCCGATCCTCGCCGCCCTCATCTTCGCCTTCGCCCCGATCAGCTTCGACCTGAAGGTGGCCATTGCGTCCGGCCTGATCTCGGCCGTGGCGCGAGGGCTGCTCAAGATCTCGCAGGAGCGGCGCCGGGCCGCCGGCGACGTGAAGGGCTTCGCTGTCTTCGACATGGTCGTCACCGGCGGCGGCTTCCTCGCCGGCGGCCTCTTGGCCGGCTTCACGGGCCTCGGCGCCGCCTCGCCCTTCGTGGGCATCGGGGCGGTCAGCGCCCTCTGCCTGATCTTCGCCCTGCCCCCGGAGCTGGAGATCGCCCGTCGAGGCAGCTTCGATCGCAAGCGGATGCACCGCTTTCTCGCCTACGGAATCCCGCTGTCGCTGTCGCTGATGCTCAGCCTGGCGCTGGCCACCACCGATCGCTTCGTGCTGGCGGCCTACTCAGGCGAGGCCGCCGTGGGCGCCTACCACGCCGGCTACACCCTTTCGAACCGCACCCTCGACGTGATCTTCCTGTGGATCGGCATGGCCGGCGGCCCCGCCGCCGTCGCCGCCCTGGAGCGCGGCGGCGAGGCGGGGCTGCGCCAGACCGCCCTGAACCAGGCGGCCATGCTGCTGATCGTCGCCCTGCCGGCCGCCGCGGGCCTGGCGCTGGTCGCCCAGCCCCTCGCCCAGGTCATGGTCGGCGCCGACCTGACCGCCCAGGCCGCCCGCGTCACCCCGTGGATCGCCGCCGGGGCCCTGTTTTCGGGCCTGTCCACCTACTATCTGCACACCGCCTTCACCCTGGCCCGGCGCACCGGGCTGCAGATGGTCGCCGTCGGCGTGCCCGCCCTCGTCAACCTCGCGCTGTGCCTGCTGCTGATCCCCCGCTTCGGCCTCGACGGCGCCATGTGGTCGACCGCCGCCAGCTACGGCGTGGGCATGATCGCCTCCTATGGCCTTGGACGCCGCTGCCTGCAGCTGCCGATCCCCTGGGGCGCCATGGCCGGCGCCGGCGCGGCCACGGCCGTCATGGCCCTGGTCATCTCGGTGCTGCCGGACCTCGGCGGCTTTGCGGAGCTGTTCCTCAAGGCCGGGGTCGGGGCGGTGGTCTACGCCGCGGCGATCGTGGCCATCAATCCGGGCGGCGTCCGCAGCCATGGGCTGGACCTCGTCCGGTCGCGGTTCGGCCGCTCCAACAGAGTCCTGGTCCCCGCCTTCGCCGGCATGACCAGCAAGGAGGATGAAGCCTCGTGACCGCCCACACCGGCGCCTGGACCATCGACAACGCCGCCTGGGGCGGCGCGAGCCCGCGCCTGTCGGTGCTGATCCCCTTTTTCCGCGACGACCCCACCGGCCTGCTCGCGGCCCTGGACGCCGAGGCCCAGGGGCTGAACGGCGCCGTCGAGATCGTGGTGCTGGACGACGGCTCGGGCGACGAGGCCCTGGCCGCCCGCACAGGCGAAACGGTCGCCGCCATGGCGGCCCCCGCGCGCTTTGTCCGGCTCTCCGCCAACGAGGGCCGCTCCAAGGGCCGCAACCGGCTGATGACCAACGGCCGCGCCCGCCACCTGCTGTTCCTCGATTCCGACATGCTGCCGGACGGCCCCGCCTTCCTGGCCGACTACCTGGCCCTGATCGCGGCGGAAGACCCCGCCGTGGCCTTCGGCGGCTTCACCCTCGACCGCACCCCGCTCGACCCGGCGCGCGGCCTGCACCGAGCCCTGTCGCTCCGGGGCGATTGCCGGCCCGCCGCCGTGCGCGCCCTGGAGCCGGCCAAGTCCCTGTGCACCTCCAACCTTTTGGTCCGCCGCGAGGTGTTCGACCTCGAGGCCTTCGACGAGGGCTTCAAGGGCTGGGGCTGGGAAGACGTGGAGTGGGCCATCCGGGTCGGCCGGCGCTTCGATGTGCGCCACGTCGACAACCCCGCCTCGCACCTCGGCCTCGACACCGATCAGGCGCTGCTGCGCAAGTACGACCAGTCGCCGGCCAACTTTGGACGGATGGCTGAGCTGCACCCCGACGTCACCCGCGAATTCCCGGTCTACCGGGCGGCCAGAAAGCTGCGCGCCCTGCCCGGCCGGGCGGTGTGGAAGCCACTGCTGCGCCGGCTCGCCCTGGCCGCCGCCGCGCCCATGACCGTTCGCGTGGCCGCCACCAAGCTCTACCGCGCCGCCCTCTACGCCGAGGTGGTGTGATGGGCGAGGTCGCCGTCCTCATGCCCACCCTGCGCCGGCCCGAAAGCCTGGCGCGCGCCCTGCGCTCCCTGTTCGCGCAGGAGGACGCCGCACAGCTGATCGGCGCCATCGTGGTGGTCGACAATTCCCCCGAGGGCTCGGCCGCGCCGGTGGTGGACGCCCTGACCTCGGCGTCGCCCGTGCCGCTGATCTACGCCCACGAGCCGCACCCGGGCGTGGCTACCGCCCGCAACACGGGCCTGGCCTTGATCCACGCGCCCTATGTCGCCTTTCTCGACGACGACGAGGAAGCGCCGACGACCTGGCTGAAGTCGCTGCTGTCCGTCCACAAGTGCGGCAATTCGCTGATGACCCGTAAGGGCGCCCTCGATGGTCCGCAGCCCTTCGACCCGGCCTATGACCAGGTCGGCGGAGAGGACGACCGGCTGTACCAGGCGCTGGACCGGCGCGGCGCGGTGTTCGCCTGGGCCGCCGAGGCCTGGGTCTATGAGCATGCCCCCGACCACCGCTGCCGGGTGTCCTACGCGCTCAGACGCGCCTTCAGCTTCGGCCAGACCCCCACCACCGACGCCGCCCATGTCCGCGACTGGGCTGGGGTTGTCCGCTGGATGGCCATCGGCGCGCGCAAGCTTCTCGGCCTCAAGGAGGAGTGACGTGCCCGACTCCTGGATCGAGGCCTCCCGGAAGGCAGAGGCTCTTCAGCTCAAGGTCGAACTTGTCGAGCGAGCTGAAGAGGGGTTCGCCCGAAACGATGTCCACGTAGATCCCCTCTTTTTTATTGTCCCAGTATTCGTTGTGGAAGGCAGGCTCCGTGCCCTCCTTCTGGGTGACCTCGTACTGCAGGGAGGTCAGCTTCTTCCGCAGGGTCTGGTCGTCCGGTTTTTTGTAGACCGGACCCGAGGCCGGCGCAGCGGGAGC
>NCED01000054.1 GCA_002280485.1 Caulobacterales bacterium 32-69-10 | reverse complement strand
TCCCTGTCCCACTACACCGACTGGACCATCGGCCACGTGCACTCCGGCGCCCTGGGCTGGGTCGGCTTCATCAGCTTCGGCGCCGTCTACTGCATGGTCCCGTGGCTGTGGAAGAAGGACCGCCTCTACTCGATGAAGCTGGTCGACTGGCACTTCTGGATCGCGACCACCGGCATCCTTCTCTACATCGCCGCCATGTGGGTCTCCGGGATCATGGAAGGCCTGATGTGGCGCGAGTACACCGCCGACGGTTTCCTTGCGAATAGCTTCGTCGAGACCGTCTCCGCCAAGCACATCGAGAACGTCATCCGCACCATCGGCGGCCTCATGTACCTCGGGGGCGCGCTGATCATGTCCTACAACCTGTGGCGCACCGTTCGGCTGCCGAGCGCCGTCGCCACGCCCGTCTCGCAAGCGCCGGCCCTCGCCGTCGCGCCTGCCGAATAGGTCGCCAGTCATGTGGAAACATCACGCCAAGTTCGAGCGGCACTCGCTCGTCCTGCTCATCGGCATCCTGCTGGTCGTCTCGGTCGGCGGCCTCGTCGAGATCTCCCCCCTGTTCTTCCTGGAGAGCACCATCGAGAAGGTGAAGGGCGTGCGGCCCTACACCCCGCTCGAGCTCGCCGGGCGGGACATCTACATCCGCGAGGGCTGCTACACCTGCCACTCGCAGATGATCCGCCCCCTGCGCGACGAGGTGGAGCGCTACGGCCACTATAGCCTGGCGGCCGAGAGCATGTATGACCACCCCTTCCAGTGGGGCTCCAAGCGCACGGGCCCGGACCTGGCCCGCGTCGGCGGCAAATATTCCGACAGCTGGCAGAAGGAGCACCTGGCCGACCCGCGCGCGGTGGTGCCGGAATCGGTCATGCCGCCCTACGGCTTCCTGGCCAGGAAGAACCTCCACACCGACGACATCCAGCTCAAGGTCAAGGCCATGTCCAGGCTGGGCGTGCCCTACACCCAGGCCATGATCGACAACGCGCAGGCCGACCTGACCGCCCAGGCCGACGCCGCCGACATGGGGGGCGCGGGGATGAAGCGGCGCTACGGTCCCAAGATCGCCCAGCGCGACTTCGACGGCGACCCGTCCCGCCTGACCGAGATGGACGCCATCATCGCCTATCTCCAGCAACTGGGGACCCAGGTCGATTTCTCCACCTACAAGGCCGAGGAGAACGCCCGATGAGCGGCCTGACCTACGAGACGGTCGCCCGCTTCGCCCAGCAGGCCGGCACCATCTACTTCGTCCTGATCTTCCTGGCTGGCGTCGGCTACGCCCTGTGGCCCCGCCACAAGGAGCGCTTCCGCCAGGCCGCCATGACCCCCCTCCAAGACGACGAGGACGACCATGTCGAAGCGTGAACCCGACGGGACCAAGGCGGGGGAGGCCAAGGAGGGCCAGGCCACGGAAGTCGAGACCACCGGGCACGAGTGGGACGGCATCAAGGAGCTCGACAATCCTCTGCCCCGCTGGTGGCTGTGGACCTTCTACGCCTGCGTCGGCGTGGCTGTGGTCTACTGGCTGCTGATGCCCGCCTGGCCGATGGTGGGGGGCTACACCAAGGGCCTGCTCAACCACTCGGACCGCCGCGACGTCGTCGAGCAGCTTGGGGCGCTGAAAACCCAGCGCGGCGAGAAGCTCGGCAGGCTGAGGAGCGCCAGCCTCGACCAGATCGAGCACGATCCCGAGTTGCAGGCCTATGCGGTGGCGGTCGGCCAGTCGGTGTTCGGCGACAACTGCGCCACCTGCCACGGCCAGGGCGGCGTGGGCGCCAAGGGCTACGCCAACCTGCGCGACGACGTGTGGCTGTGGGGCGGCTCCCTGGACGACATCCACCGCACCATCGCCGTTGGCGTCCGGTCCGACCATCCCGAAACCCGCATCTCGTCGATGCCCGCCTTCGGCCGCGACGGCATGTTGACCTCGGCCCAGATCCACGACCTGACCGAGTATGTCGTCGCCCTGTCGCACCGCAAGGCGGACCGGGCGGCGGCGCAGCGCGGGGCGGCGACCTTCGCCCAGCAGTGCGTGGCCTGTCACGGCCCGGCGGGCGAGGGCGTCCAGCCCATCGGCGCGCCGAACCTGACCGACGCCGAATGGCTCTACGGCGGCGACCGCGAGGACATCCGGGGGCAGATCTGGAACGGCCGCGGCGGCGTCATGCCGACCTGGGGCGCGCGGTTCGACCCGGAGACCCTCAAGGCCCTGGCCGTCTACATCCACGTAAACGCCGGAGGGCGATAGCACCCGATGCATTCAGTCATCCCGCGGCGGGAAGAGCGTACCGACGGGACCGTTCAGCCCGTCTCCGCCGCGGAGCGCGTCCGCAAGAAGGACAAGACCGGCGGGCTCTACAAGCCGCGCACGCCGATCTACCCCAAGCTGGTCCACGGCCGGTGGCGGGCGATCAAATGGGCCCTGCTGGTCGTCACCCTGACGATCTATTACGTCACCCCGTGGATCCGCTGGGACCGCCCCGGGAACCTGCCGGACCAGGCGGTGCTGATCGACTTCACCGGCCGGCGCTTCTATTTCTTCTGGATCCAGCTGTGGCCGCAGGAGGTCTATTTCTTCACCGGCCTGCTGGTGATGGCGGCCCTGGCCCTGTTCCTGTCCAACGCCCTGTTCGGCCGGCTGTGGTGCGGCTACGCCTGCCCGCAGACGGTGTGGACCGACCTCTTCATCTATGTGGAGCGCCTGTTCGAGGGCGACCGCAACCAGCGCATGCGCCTGGACGCCGCCCCCTGGTCCCTGGACAAGCTGTGGCGCAAGGCCGGCAAGCACCTGGTCTGGCTGGGGGTGGCGTTCGGCACTGGCGGCGCGTGGATCTTCTACTTCCACGACGCCCCCGACCTGCTGGTCAAGTTCTGGACCGGCGACGCCCCGGTCGGCTCCTACGTGTCCTGCGCCTTGCTGACGGCGACGACCTACCTTTTCGCCGGCCACATGCGCGAGCAGGTCTGCATCTACATGTGCCCGTGGCCCCGCATCCAGGGAGCGATGCTCGACCCGCACTCGCTGCTGCCGGCAATGCGTCGTGGCCTGCCCCATGGGTATCGACATCCGCGACGGCTCCCAGCTCGAGTGCATCAACTGCGGCCTGTGCATCGACGCGTGCGACGAGATCATGATCAAGATCGACCGCCCCGCCGGCCTGATCGGCTACGACACCGACGCGGCCGTCGCGGCCCGGTCGGTGGGCGAAAAGGCCGAGTACAGGCTCGTCCGGCCGAGAACGATCTACTACGCCGCCGGCCTGGCCCTCGTCGCCGGCCTGACCCTCTGGGGGCTGGCGACCCGCAAGGCCCTGGACGTCCACGCCTTGCCGGACCGCAATCCCAACTTCGTGCGCCTGGCCGACGGGTCGATCCGCAACGGCTACACCCTGAAGATCGCCAACCGCGGCTTCGAGCCGAAACGCGTCGACCTCGAATTCAGCGGCGTGCCCGGGGCCATGATCAAGACCCCCGACGCCCACGAGCCGGTGCGGCGGCTCAGCCTCGTCGCGCCGCCCAACGCCGTCGAGTCGGTCCGCCTCTTCGTTATCGCGCCGGCTCCGGCGACGACCGGGCCGACCCCGGCGACCTTCGTCGCCACGGCGGACCGCGCCGCCTTCACCGCGCGCACCACCTTCCAGGCCGGGAACTAGCCTCATGCAGACCGCTCCCTCCTCGGGCTTCCGCCTCACCGGGCGCCATGTGCTGTTCGCGGTGGTGGGATTCTTCGCCGTCATCATCGCCGTCGACGGCCTGTTCATGGCCCTGGCCATCCGCAGCTTTCCCGGCCAGGTGTCTCAGACCCCGTTCGAGGACGGGCTCGCCTACAACCGCACCCTGGCCCGGCGCGAGGCCCAGGCCCGGCTCGGCTATGGCGCTGTCGCCGAGGAGCGTCCCGGCGCCGTGGCGGTGCGCATGACACGATCCGGCGGAGCCCCGCTGACGGGCGCCCGCCTTTCCGGTTCCCTCAGCCGCCCGGCCACCGAGGCCGGGCGCAGGGCCGTGACCTTCCGCGAGGCCGCGCCTGGCGAATATGTCGCCAAGGCCAAGGGGCTGACCGGGGCCTGGGACCTGGCGCTGGCTGCGCACGACGCCGAGGGCCGCCTGTTCGAAGCCGAACGGAGGCTGATGTGGCCGCGATAGACCTTCACCGGCCCGACCTGTCGGCCTTCCTGCGCCGGGACGATAAGGGCGGCCCGAGCCTGGCCCTCCTGGTCAAGGGCGCCCGCTGCGGCGGCTGCATCGCCAAGATCGAACGCAGCATCGGCGCCTTGTCCGACGTGGCCTCGGCGCGGATGAACCTGACCAGCGGCAAGCTCACGGTCGCCTTCAAGGGCGAGGCCGACCCGACCCGCGTGCTCTCCACCGTCGAGGCTCTGGGCTACACTGCCACCCCCTATGACGTCGGCGCGGCGGCGGCGGCCCACCAGCGGGAGGGGCGCCGCCTCAGCCTGGCCCTCGGGGTCGCCGGCTTCGGCGTGATGAACGCCATGATGTTCTCCGTGCCGGTCTGGGCCGGGCTGTCGGGCCAGGAGCTGGGACCGGCGACGCGCAACCTGATGCTGTGGTTCTCGGCCATCGTGGCCACCCCCTGCGCCCTCTTCGCCGGCATGCCCTTCTTCGAATCCGCCTGGCGATCCCTGAGGGTCGGCAAGGCCAACATGGACGTGCCGATCTCCATCGGCGTGATCCTGACCCTCGCCATCAGCTTCGTGGAGACGGCGCTGAAGGGCCGCGACGCCTATTTCGACGCCGCGGTGTCCCTGGTCTTCCTGCTGCTGATCGGGCGCTGGCTCGACCATCAGCTGCGGGCCAGGGCGCGCAGCGCCGCCGAGGACCTGCTGGCGATGCAGGCGCCGGCGGCGACCCTGCTGCAAGGCGGGGCCGAGCGTCGGGTGCCTCTGGACCAGGTCGCGGTGGGCGACCGGCTGATCGTGCGCCCTGGCGAGCGCATCCCGGTGGACGGTTTCGTCCGCGCCGGGGCCTCCGAGCTCGACAACAGCCTGCTCACCGGCGAGACGGCCCCCGTCGCCATCGCCCCCGGCGCCGCCTGCCGCGCCGGCGCCCTGAACCTCGGCGGGGTGCTGGAGCTCGAGGCCGTCGCCGTCTCGGAAGATTCCGCCGTCGCCGCCATCGCCCGCCTTGTCGAGGCGGGGGCGCAGTCCAAGTCCCGCTACGTCCGCCTCGCCGACAAGGCGGCCTCGCTCTACGTGCCGGTGGTCCATGCGGCCTCGGCCCTGACCTTCGCCTTTGGCGTGCTGGCGGGCCTGGGGCCGCGCGAGGCGATCCTGCGCGCCGTCGCCGTCCTCATCATCACCTGTCCATGCGCCCTGGGCCTGGCCGTGCCCGCCGTCCAGATCGCCGCCTCCGCCCGCCTGTTCCGCCGGGGGGTGCTGGTCAAGTCCGGCGCGGCCCTGGAACGGCTGGCCGAGGTCGACCACGTGGTCTTCGACAAGACCGGGGTGCTCACCGAGGGCCGCCCCCGCCTGCTCGGCGCGCCCGCCGCCGTCGTGGCGGCGGCCGCGCCCCTGGCCCGCGCCTCCGCCCACCCCCTGGCCCGGGCCCTCGCCGCCGAGGCCGGGCCCGGTCCGCTGGCTGACGCGGTGGTCGAGCATGCGGGGCAGGGCGTCGAGGGCGTGATCGACGGGCGCAGGGCCCGCCTCGGCCGCGCGGCCTTCGTCGGCGTTCCGGGCGCCGACGTTTCCGAGACCGAGCTGTGGTTCGGCTTCGACGGCGAGGCCAAGATCCGCCTGCGCTTCTCCGACGCCCTGCGCAGCGACGCGTCCGAGGCCGTCGCCGCGCTGAAAGCCCGCGGTCTGTCGGTCGAGGTGCTCTCCGGCGATGTCCGCGGCCCCGTCGAGCGCGCGGCCGCCGGCGCAGGGATCGAGGCCTGGAGGGCGGGCCTGTCGCCCGCGGACAAGGCGGCGGCGATCGACGCCCTGCGCGCCCAGGGCCGACACCCTCTCATGGTCGGCGACGGCCTCAACGACGCGCCGGCCCTGGCCAAGGCCCATGCGGCCATGGCCCCCGGCACGGCCCTCGACGCCAGCCAGAACGCCGCCGACCTGGTGTTCTCCGGCGAGCGGCTGCAGTCGGTGGTCGAAGCGATCGACATCGCCCGGGCGGCCCGGCGCCGGGCGCTGGAGAACCTCGGCTTCTCGGCGGTCTACAACGTCGTGGCCGGAGGCGCGGCGATGGCGGGCCTGTGCAACCCCCTCGTCGCGGCGATCGCCATGTCCGGCTCGTCCCTGATCGTCACCCTCAACGCCCTGCGCATGCGAAGGAGCGCCGCATGAGCATCGTCCTGTTCCTCGCGCCCTTCTCCGTAGCCCTGGGCGCGCTGGGCCTCGCGGCGTTCTGGTGGACCCTCAACAACGCCCAGTACGAGGACCCCCGCGGCGACGCGGAGCGGATCCTGTCCGACGATCCCGTGAGCGATCGTCCCTTCGAGGACGCGCCGGCGCAGCCTCAGAGCCCGGAGGCTTAGGCCCGCCTAGGGCTGTCCGCGCCTGATCCTGGCCAGGAGCGGCCAAGCCGCGGCGATCACCACTCAGGTCTGAAGAAGGCCAGGGCTGCGATCACATGCCCGGATGAATGGTGGGTGCAGTAGGATTCGAACCTACGACCCGCTGATTAAGAGTCAGCTGCTCTACCAACTGAGCTATGCACCCGCACCGGCGAACCGGTCCCCAACACGTTCGGGCCGCTCGGTTGGACGAGGCGGCTGTCTCGGGGGCGATCCCTCTAACCTTTCCCTCGGCCCATCGCAAGCGCCGCAAAAGGCGTTGCGCTCACCGGCGCAGTGGGCAAGGTGCGCCGCGATGTTCAAGAACCTCTACTGCCTCGTTGCGGCGAGGGCCGCCCTGCGCCGGACCTGTAAGGATCTCCACGGGTGCTGACGAGCCATCCCCCCGGGGCCGCCCTTGAGGACGCCTTCTGGATCGACCTGCTCGATCCCACGGCCGAAGAGGTCGAGGCGGTGCGCGCGGCGGTGGGGCTGACCGCGCCCACCCGCGAGGAGCTCAGCGAGATCGAGACCTCCAGCCGCCTGCGGGTGACGGGCGAGTGCCTGTCGCTCTCGACCCCCATCCTGGCCCGCGCCGAGACCGACGAGCCCGAGTTGACCCCGATGGGCTTCCTGCTCAACGCCAAGGTCCTGCTGACGGTCCGTTTCGCTCTCCTGCGGGTCGTGGACTCGGCGGCGACGGAGGCCGCCTGCCTGATCAATCCGACCAGCGTCAGCGTCTTCACCACCCTCCTGGAAGTGATCATCGACCGGGCCGCGGACCTGTTGGAGGCCTCCGGCGCCGAGCTCGACGGCCTGTCGCGCCAGACCTTCCGCAACGCCGACGCCCCACGGCGCCGGCGCGCCAATCCGTCCCTGCCTCAGACGCTGAGCCAGGTCGGCCGCCTGGGCGACCGCCTGGGCCAGATTCGCGCCAGCCTGCTTGGCGTCAGCCGCCTGGTCCCCTTCGTGTCGGAAGTCGGCAAGGACTGGATCGGGCCCGAGTACCAGTCGCGGCTGGGCGCCGTGCGCGCCGACGTGCTGTCCCTGGCCGACTATCTCAGCTTCCTGGACGGCAAGAACCAGTTCCTGCTCGACGCGGTGCTCGGGTTCATCAACACCGAACAGAACGACCTGTTCAAGATTCTCACCATCGTCTCGGTGGTGGGGGTGCCGCCGACCCTGGTCGCGTCGATCTACGGGATGAACTTCGCCCATATGCCGGAGTTGCACTGGAAGCTGGGCTATCCTTACGCCCTGGGCATGATCGTGCTGTTCACGGTGCTGCCCATGGCCTGGTTCAAATGGAAGGATTGGTGGTGATCCATTCGCTCCGCCGCGCGGCCGTCGCCCTGGCCGGCCTCGCCCTGGTCGCCGCGGCGACACCCGCCATGGCCTGGGGCGACCTCGGCCACCGGGTCGTCGCCGACCTGGCCTATGAGCGGCTGACCCCGGCGGCGAAACGCCAGGTCGACCTGCTCTTGCGCGACGCCCCGGTTTCCGGCGAGCCGAGCTGCCCTGTGGCGAGCTTCGCCGACGCGGCGACCTACGTGGACTGCGTCGACGGCATCCGGCGCTACAACGACCTGCGCCGCCTGCACTTCCAGGCCGCCTCCCTGTGCGAGACCGACCGGCCCGTCGACCCCTGCAAGGACGGCGAATGCGCCGGCGAGGCGGTCAAGCGGGCCCGTATCATCCTGGGCGACCCGACCCAGCCCGTCGCCGACCGGCTGATGGCCCTGGAGCAGATCGCCCATTTTGTGGCCGACCTTCACCAGCCGACCAACATGATCGACAACCGCGACGACCGCGGGGAAGACATCCGCATCGTCCTGCCGGGCGCCTCCGAAAAGAGCCGGCTCAACTTCCACCAGTTCTGGAACGACATCATCCTCGCCCCGGCGCTTGGCGGCGAAGAGATCGGCGTCCGCTATCTGCAGCCCATCGCCCGCTCCGGACGCGGCTGGGACGTGGGCGACGTGGACGCCTGGGCGGCGGAGACGCAAGGCCTGGCGCGCCGGATTTACGCCCGGCTGCCCGAGCCGCCGGAATGTGGCCGGCGGCCCCGCAATCCCGAAGTCCTCGACCGCGGCTATGTGCTCGCGGCCGTTCCCCAGGCGCGCGAACAGCTTGCGAAGGCTGGCATTCGTCTCGCAACCCTGCTCAACGCGACGCTGCGGTGACACGCTGAGTTGCAACCGCGAAGATACCGCCTCCAAACCGGGGGAATAGGAGCAGGTTCGGCCACGATTGCTTCGGGACGGCAAAGGACTGGGACCTTTCCGTCGCGGTCCTCACGGCCCTTGATCTTCTCAACTGCGAAATATCAGCATGAATTTCAAAGTAACGGGTGGACAGACTCATGCGGGCTGTATAGGGACCCGTGATCGTCATCGCCAATGACGCTGAGATTGCCAGCCAGCCCGTAGAGGAATGCCGCTGTGAGCGAGAAGTCTGAATTCGTCGAGATGACGGCCGATATCGTGTCCGCCTACGTGAGCAACAGCTCTGTGTCGGTGGCCGACTTGCCGGCGCTGATCCAGCAGGTCCACCGCGCCCTCGCCGACATCGCCTCGGGCGCCCAGGCTCAAGAAGCTGTTCCGCCCGCCGCCCCGGCCGTGCCGATCAAGAAGTCGATCACCCCCGACTACCTGATCTGCCTGGAGGATGGCCGCAAGTTCAAGTCGCTGAAGCGCCACCTGCGCACCAAGTACGACATGAGCCCGGACCAGTACCGCGCCAAGTGGGGCCTGGCCAAGGACTACCCGATGGTGGCCCCGAACTACGCCGCCGCCCGTTCGAACCTGGCCAAGCAGATGGGCCTGGGCCAAGGGGGCCGAAAGGCCGCCGCCCCGGTCGTCGCCGCCAAGCCGGCCGCCCGCCCCCGCGCCAAGGCCAAGTAAGACCACGGTCGCGCCGACAATGGCTCGGCGCGACATCGCCGGGGCGGTGGACTTCTCCCATCTGGAGTCCTTCGCCGCCGGCGACCAGGCCTTGATCGACGAGGTGCTGGCCATGTTCCAGGAACAGGCCGCCCTCTGGGTCCGGCTCCTCGACCCCGACGGTCCCGAAGACAGCTGGCGCGACGCCGCCCACACCCTGAAGGGCTCGTCCCTCGGCGTGGGGGCCTTCGCCCTGGCCCAGGCCTGCGACGCGGCCGAGATCGGCTACGCCGCCGACCCGGGCCGCAAGTCGGTCTACCTGAACCACATCCGCGACGCCCTCGACGCCGCCCTCGCCGACATCGCCGCCTACGCCCACGAGCGCATGCTCCAGTCGCTGAAGGGCTGATCATAATCTCCTCCCCTGCGGAGCGGGGGAGGTGGCCGCCGGAGGCGGACGGTAGGGGGGAGTGGTAGCCTCCGCCCATGCGCTCTCCCAAGAGAACCATGACGTTTGCCAAGGCCTTGCGCGGCTCGATGAGCCCGCCAGAGATCCGCCTATGGCTACGTCTTCGCGCCATGCGTCCGGCGGGCCTGCGGTTTCGGCGCCAGCATCCGCTCGGGCCCTACATCCTGGACTTCTACTGCCCGGCCACGCGTCTAGCCGTTGAGATCGACGGCTTCAGCCACGCCATGGGTGACCGAGGCGCACGCGATGAACGGCGGGACGCGTGGCTGAAGACGCAGGGGGTCCAGGTCCTCCGCATACCGGCCATTCTCGTCATGCAGGCGCCCGACGAGGTGGCCGAGATGCTGCTTCGAATGGCGGCGACGCCCCCTCAGTCGCCTTCGGCGACAGCTCCCCCGTAAACGGAGGAGCAGGGTGCTTCCTGTTTCGAGGGTGGCTAGATCCCCGCCCCGTTGTCGATCGTCCTGAGGCTCGCCTCGTGCTGCGAGGCTTCGGCCTCGATCCACTTCACGAAGGCCTTGACCTGGGGCAGGCGGCCCTTGGCCTTGGGGTGGACGACATAATAGGCGAAATCGACCGCGGTATTGATCTGCAGCGGCGCGACCAGCCGGCCGGCGTCGATGTCGGCCTGGGCCAGGGCCCGCTTGGCCAGGGCCACGCCGCGGCCGTTCATGGCCGCCTCGATCACCAGGCTGGACTGGTTGAACCGGGGCCCCCGGGCCCCGTCCACGCCCTTGATCCCCCGCGCCGTCAGCCACATCGCCCAGTCCGGGCAGCTGTCGTCGGCGTCAGGGCTGCCGTCGTGGAGCAGGATGTGGTGGGCGAGGTCCTCGGGGGTCAGAAGGGGCCGCTCGGCCATCAGCGCGGGCGAGACGACCGGAATGACCGTCTCGGTCATCAGCTTGACCACCTCGAGCCCCGGATAGCGGCCGGCGCCGTAGCGGATGGCGATATCGACCTCGCCATTGGCGAAATCGACCAGCTCCATCCCCGCCGACAGCCAGACGTCCACCTCCGGGTGGGCGGTCTCGAAGTGTCCGAGGCGGGGCACCAGCCACTTGGCGGCGAAGGAGGGGGCGGCCGAGACCGTGACGCGCCGGCCGTCCACGGCGGCGGTCAGCATCGACGCGGCCTCGCCCAGGCGGTCGAAGGCCTCGCGCAGGGCGGGCAGGGCGGTCTGGGCGGCATCGGTCAAAAGCAGGCCTTTGGGCGTGCGCTTGAACAGCGCCGCGCCTACATAGTCCTCCAGGTTCTGGATCTGCTGGCTGACCGCCCCGGGGGTCACCGACAGCTCCTCGGCGGCGCGGCTGAAGTTCATATGGCGGGCGGCGGCTTCGAACGCTCTCAGCGCGTTGAGCGGCGGCAGGCGACGTCGGTCCATAGATTTCCTAAACGCCTCGGCAGAACTCTTGGTTTGCGACGTGGCCCACGAACGCGCATTTTGCAACTGTCCGCAGCCGTCTACCGCCCTTGGCGGGGCCGGACGGAGGGGAGCGCTGCCGCAGGCCTGCTGCAGCCAGCCCTCGTCATTATTCCGGCGCTTCGGCGTTCGGACAGGAGTGTGATGTGACCGACCGCGCCGATCGCGACTGCGACGGGCGCCTCGCCGTTTTCGACGGCGGGGTTAGGGGGGCCGCGCGCGAGGGAAAGGTCTGGCTGGCGGGCGCAGGCCCCGGCGATCCCGAACTGCTCACCCTCAAATGCGCCCGCGTCCTGGCCGCCGCCGACGTCGTGGTCCACGACCGGCTGGTGCCGGAGGCGGTCCTGGCCATGGCCCGCCCGGGAGCGCGGCTGATCCACGTCGGCAAGCGCAAATCCCACCACTCTGTGCCGCAGGAAGGCATCAACGACCTGCTGGTCGCCCTGGCCGGCCAGGGCTTCCAGGTCGTGCGGCTGAAGGGCGGCGACCCGTTCCTGTTCGGCCGCGGCGGCGAGGAGCTGCTGGCCTGCCGCGCCGCGGGGATCGACTGCGAGGTGATCCCCGGCGTCACCGCCGCCCTGGCCGCTTCGGCCAGCGCCGGCGCGCCGCTCACCCACCGGGGCTTGGCCCAGGCCGTGACCTTCGTCACCGGCCACGCGGCGCCCAAGCCGGGCGAGCAATGGGGCGAGCCCGAGCTCGACTGGTCGATGCTGGCCACCGCCAACCACACGGTCGTGGTCTACATGGGCCTGTCGACCGCCCCGTCCATCGCCGCCAGCCTGATCGCCGCCGGCCGCCAGGCCTCGACGCCCGTGCTGGTCGTCGAGCACGCCAGCCGCCCGGAGGAGCGCCGGGTGCTGACCACCCTGGCCGGCCTAGCCGAGGCGGCGGCGGGCCTCGCCGGCCCCGCCATCCTGCTCATCGGCGAAGTCGCCGCCTTGGCCGACGCCCAAGGCGTGGTAGAGCGCGCGGCTGAGCAGTTCGAGAAGCGCGCATGACCGATCTCCCCGCCAAGGCCCCCCCTGAGAAAGCGGCGCCCGTGAAAGCGCTGACCGCCAACCTGCTGGTGGAGGGCGACGTGGTGTTCTGGGGCCAGGGCGGCTGGCGCGAGCAGTTCTCCGAGGCCGACCTGATGGACGATCCGGCCGCCGCCGACGGGGCTCTGGACGCGGCCAAGGCCACGCCCACCGTGGTCGTCGACCCCTATCTGATCGACGTCGTGATCGAGGAGGACGGCTCGCCCGTGCCGATCTCGTTCCGCGAACGGGTCCGTGCGCTCGGCCCCACCATCCACCCCGACATGGGCAAGCAGGCCGAGGGCGGCGCCGTCATCGAGGCCATCCAGCAGGCTCACGGCGCAGCCCGCTCGACGGGCCGCGTCAACCTGATCCGGCGAAAGTAGGACCGTCATGTACCGCTACGACGCCATCGACGCAGAAGCCGTCGCCGACCGCGCGGCCGAGTTCCGCAGCCAGGTCGCCCGCCGCCTCGCCGGCGAGCTGACCGAGGACCAGTTCAAGCCCCTGCGCCTGATGAACGGCCTCTACCTGCAACTGCACGCCTATATGCTGCGGGTCGCCATTCCCTATGGCGTGCTGTCCGGCGCCCAGCTGCGCGGCCTGGCCGCCGTCGCCCGCAGGTACGACAAGGGCTATGGCCACTTCACCACCCGCCAGAACATCCAGTTCCACTGGATCAAGCTGCGCGACGCGGCCGACATCCTGGACGAACTGGCCAAGGTCGAGCTGCACGCCATCCAGACCTCGGGCAACTGCATCCGCAACACCACCTCCGACCCCCACGCCGGCGCCACGGCCGAGGAGATCGAGGACCCGCGCATCTGGTGCGAGGCGATCCGCCAGTGGTCGACCTTCCACCCTGAATTCTCGTTCCTGCCGCGCAAGTTCAAGATCGCCGTCACCGCCACCCCGCAGGACCGTACCGCCGCGCGGGTCCACGACATCGGCCTGCAGATCCGCCGCTCGCGTGAAGGGGCCCTGGGCTTCGAGGTGATGGTGGGCGGCGGTCTGGGGCGCACGCCCTATCTCGGCTCCACCATCCGCGAGTTCCTGCCGGCCGAGCAGCTGGTCGCCTACCTGTCGGCGATCCTGCGCGTCTACAATCGCTACGGCCGCCGGGACAATATCTACAAGGCGCGCATCAAGATCCTGGTCGCCAGCCTGGGCAAGGACGAGTTCGCCCGCCAGGTCGAGGAAGAGTGGACGGCGATGCGCCAGAGCGGCGAGGCCGCCGGCCTCGACGTGCCCGCCGCCGAGATCGAACGCATCCGCGCCGCGTTCGGGACCGTCGCCTTCGAGACCCGCCCGGCCGTGTCCGAGGTCTTCGAGGCCGCCCGCGCCGCCGATCCGGGGCTGGCGCGCTTCGTGCGCAACAACCTGTCGGCCCACAAGGTCCCGGGCTACGCCATCGTCAACGTCTCGCTGAAGGCCCCGGGCGAGGTCCCCGGCGACTGCTCGGCCGACCAGATGGACGCCCTGGCCGACCTCGCCGCCCAGTGGTCGTTCGACGAGGTCCGCGTCACCCACGAGCAGAACCTGGTCCTGCCCCACGTGCCGCTCGACGCCGTGCCCGAGGTCTACGCCCGCCTGAAAGCGATCGGCCTGGCGACGGCCAACATCACCCTGACCTCCGACATCATCGCCTGCCCCGGCCTCGACTACTGCGCCCTGGCCAACGCCCGCTCGATCAACATCGCCCAGGACATCGCCACCCGCTTCGCCGACCAGGGGCGGGCCGAGGAGGTGGGCGAGCTGAAGATCAAGATCTCGGGCTGCATCAACGCCTGCGGCCACCACCACATCGGCCACATC
>NCED01000053.1 GCA_002280485.1 Caulobacterales bacterium 32-69-10 | reverse complement strand
TGTCGGGGCGCAGATTCCGATCACGGCGCTCTGAGCGCCTGACCGACTTGAAACCACTATGCCATGACGAAGGCCCAGGCCTAGCCCGTGAAGCTCCCCGTCCATTCCGTGATCGCAACAACGACCAACCGCTGCAACCGGGCGTCTAGCCGCTCGGATGGCGGCCATTCTCAGGGCCAAGATCAGAGTGACGAGCGCTCGGTGCGGCCGAGTTGAGGCGCGGCCTCAGAAGCAGACTTCCACACGTCTGCTAGGAACCCGCAGCCGCCAAAATCAGACTGCCCGCCAGCCAAGCCCCCGACGCCCAAACCTTGACATCTCCACCCCCACATGTTCTTATTTTGTTCATGCTTCACGTCGATCCTCTGACCGCCGCTGCCGATGCGACCCCCGCCGATCCGGTTCTGGCCGATCTGCACGCCATGGGGCCCGGCATCGTCGCGGGGCAGCTTGCGATGCTGACGCGGCTGGCCGAGATCGGGATGACCCTGGCCGAGGCGACCGAGCGCTGGGCGCTGGCGGCGCCGGAAGACCGGGAGGCCGCCGCCCCGGCGGGGTTCCAGGGCGATCCGGGGCTGCTCTATTCCCGCGTGGCGCGGGCGGTGCGCCAGACCCTGATGCTGCAGGCGCGGCTGCTGCAGGACCTGCCGGCCCTGGGCCGGGCCGCGAGCCAGGCCCGGATCGAGGGCGAGCAGGCCCGGCGCGAGCGCGCCCAGCGCGTCCTCATGCGGGCCGTCCGCGCCGAGCACGACGACCCGGACGCGGTCGAGGACCTGTCCGACGCGGTCTATGAGCGTCTGCGCGACGAGGACTTCAGCGACGACATTCTCGCCCTCCCCCTCGGCGACGCCGTGGCCCGCATCTGCCGCGACCTCGGCCTGTCGCCCGCGTGGACCGCCTGGGCCATGGCGGCCGCCACGGCGACGACCGCGCCGCCCCCCGAACTGCTCGCCGAGACGCCCCTCCCCTTCGAAAAGCGAAAGCGGCCGGAGCGGGACGGCCCGCCGACGGCGCCGGATGCGCCCTTCGCCTCGGCGCGCGGCTCCCCCTCGTCCTGCCCTCCTGGGTAGTCGTCGCCGGCCCGCGCCGTGAAACCGCCTCCTTGTCCGCCGTCAAACCGCCCCCTTATCCGCTGATAAGGGTGTGCGACGACGCGCGCCATCGAACTTCGAAAGGCGAAGTGGACTTCGGTGCGCGAACTTATAGGATCGCCGCGCCGCAGGGCCCCGGCCGCGTTTCAGCGCAGACATCGGTCCGCCCGCTGCGTGCGGTACAGGCTATCGCGAGATTTACAGATCCCTGGGAGGGGACGTTACAGATGAAGTTACGACCGACCGCGCTTTCGCGGACTTTCGCCGCCATCGTCGCCACCGCCGGCCTCCACGCCGCGCCCGCTCTGGCCCAAGGCGGCGGCGACGGCGGCGGCGCCGGCGCCGGCACCACCGGCGACCCCAGCATCGCCCAGAGCCGCCTTGGCATCGTACGCCCGCCGATCAATTTCAATCCGCCGGCCGGTGTGACGCCGCTGCCGGTCGACATGTTCACGTCCAAGAACTTCTATAAGGACGAGGCCCTCTGGTCCGACCCGCGCTATTTCCGCTGCCAGACCCCGCGCGTGATCATCGAGTCGATCTGGGAAAGCGGCAAGATGGGCGCCAACCCGCCCCAGACCGCGGCCTGGGGCGACTGCAAGGTCGACTTCCCCAAGGACAAGATCGTCAGCCCCTACCCCTACAAGTCGGCCAAGGCGCACTATGACGCCCTGATGGCCAAGGCCCGGGCGAACGGCGGCCCGACCCAATACACCAAGGCCACCACCCCCGACTGGGACGGCTTCTACAACCGCGACCAGACCAGCGACTGGCCCGGCGTCCGCGGCGACGACTGGGTCTATCCCTCGCAGGGCGGCGGCGGCGGCCCGCGCATGACCGGCGAGCGCTGGTACTGGGGCGGCATCAACCAGGCCTCGACCATGGTCTCGCTGCTGACGCCCAAGTTCCAGGCGCGCTACATGCAGCAGCTCTACCATGAGAGCGTCTCCAACTCGCACCAGTGGACCGCCACCTTCTGCATGCCCGAAGGCCTGACCCGCTGGTGGGCCTGGCCCTCGTCGGGCTCCAACTTCCAGATGATCGTGACCCCGACACAGGTGCAGACCCTGTCGGGCGTGGCTGACAATTTCGTCCGCCAGTTCCTGATCGGCCGCCAGCACGTGCAGAAGGTGCCCCAGTGGTACGGCGAGACCATCGCCTTCTGGGACAAGGAAAACCTGATCAGCTGGACCGCCAACGTCCAGCCCTGGGCCAGCCACACCTTCTTCGAGACCAGCGACAAGTTCGAGGTGGTCGAGAGCTGGACGCCCGTGAAGGACGCGGCCGGCAAGGTCGTCGCCCTCGAACAGGAGTCGATCTTCTACGACGAGGAAGCCTTCAAGCAGCCGCTGATGCTGAAGACCCGCTATGTGAAGCGGGACGAGATCGGCAGCCAGACCTCGCGCTTCACCTTCATCGAGTGCCTCGGCAACATCCGTAACGTCAACGGCAAGCCGACCCAGCTCACCAAGGAGCATCCGGACTTCATCGACTACTACGGCCGCCCCTGGGCCCAGGTGTGGAGCAAGTACTTCGAGCAGGGCTGGGAAAAGCCCTCCGAGGAAGTCGCGCCGCAGGACGTGCTCGACATCTTCAAATAAGCGCCTGACGCGGCCGCCGCTCTCCCGAGCGGCGGCCGTTTTCTTCTCCGCGCCTCATGCGCGGGGACGGCGATGTAATTAGAAAGCCTCATCCTGAGCTTGTCGAAGGACGAAGGCTTTCGGGCCCGCGTCGTGCGCCGCCTCGTCCTTCGACAAGCTCAGGATGAGGCGGAATGATAGGCTGCGGTCACAGGCTCTCGCCTCCCGTCAGAGGGGGCGCGAACAAGACACAGGGGGTTGGTTCGCCATGGCGTCTGAAGACGGGGTCTCCCGGCGGGCGCTGTTCGGCGCGGCCGGCCTCGCCGCCGCCGCGGCCGTTCCGGCCCAAGCTGCGGCCCCCGCCCCCGCCTCGGTCGCGGGCCGCCGTTTCCGGGGCATGGTCAGCGACGCCCAGGGCTCGCGGATCGAGGCCCTGACCCTGCTGGACCTCGGCCCCCGCGACTGCCTGGTGCGGATGCAGGCGTCCTCGGTCTCCTACACCATGACCGGCGGGGTGCTGGGCGCCTCGCGCACGCCCCTGATCATGGGCCAGGGCGGCGTCGGCGTGTGCGAAGCCGTCGGCCCCATGGTCAAGCGCGTCCAGGTCGGCGACCGGGTGCTGATCTCGGCCACGGCCCAGTGCGGCTGGTGCTACCAGTGCCTGCACGGCCGAACCGACTGGTGCCAGTTCAGCCAGACCTCCGGCCATCCGTTCGCGCGCACCGCGGCGGGCGTGGAGGTCACGCCGCGCGGCGGCATCGGCGGAACCAGCGAACTGACCTTCGCGCCGGAGGAGCACGTCACCCCGGTCTTCACCGACCTGCCCGCCGCGTCCCTGGCCCTGATCGTCAACCAGATCGGCTGCGGCTTCGCGGCCGGGATCACCCAGGCGCCGATCGAGCCGGGCTCGGACGTGGCGGTCTTCGGGGCCGGCCCGGTCGGCATGGGGGCGATCCTCTCCGCCCGCGTCGCCGGGGCCGCCCGCATCGTGGTGGTCGAGCCGATCACCGCCCGCAGAGAGAACGCAAGGCGCCTCGGCGCCACCCACGTCCTCGACCCCAACGCCATGACCGGCGCAGAGCTGGTCGAGGCTGTGCGCGAGATCTGCAAGGGCCGCACCGACCGGCTCTTCGCCGGCGGCCGGCGCTGGGGCACCAACGTCTTCGGCCAGGACGGCCGCGGCGCCGACTTCGTGCTCGAGGCCGTGGGCGCCACCCGCTTCCCCCCCAAGGCCGAGAAGGCCCCCGACGACACCGGCGTCCTGCCCCTGCGCCAGGCCTGGGACGTCACCCGCCCCGGCGGCCACTGCACCTATATGGGCGCGGCCCAGGGCGAGGTGTCGTTCCCCGCCATCGGCATCGCCCTGAACGGCCGCTCGATCCACGCGGCCCAGATGGGCGGCCAGCACCCGATGCGCGACCTCCCCCGCTTCGTCGAGATGATGGAGCGCGGCATCATCGACCTCGGCGCCCTGGTCACGGCCTATCCCCTCGACCGCGCCGTCGAGGCCCACCAGGCGGTGGCCGACCGCAGCATCCTGGCCGGCGCCGTCGTGTTCGGGTGAGCCGGTTCCCACGGCTCCGCTTCTGGGGCGCCAAGGGCTGACGGCCGGTCAGGTCCCGCGCGGCTTGGCCCGCGTCACCGGCGCCGCCGCCGCCGGGTCTTCGGGCCAGACGTGCCGGGGATAGCGGCCCTTCATCTCGGTGCGGACGTCCTTCCATGAGCCCCGCCAGAAGCCCGGCAGGTCCTTGGTGGTCTGGACCGGGCGATGGGCCGGCGACAGCAGCGCCAGGGTGATGGCGACACGGGCGCGGCCCAGGCACGGGTGCTCGGCCAGACCGTAAAGCTCGCCGACGCGGACCTCGACCCTCGGCCCGCCCTCCGCGCCATAGTCGATGGCGAAGCTGTTGCCGGTGGGGGCGGTGAAGCGCGGCGGGGCGTCGCGGTCCAGCGCCCTCTGCTGGTCCCACGGGACCAGGGCCCGGATCGCCGCGTCGAGCGCGTCCGGGAAAACCTGCGACAGGGCCGTCTTGCCCTCCAGCAGCGGCGCCAGCCAGTCCTCCACGGTGTCGATCAGCGCCGGGTCCGACAGGTCCGGCCAGGCGTCCGCCTCCGACTGACGCAGGAAGGCGATGCGCTGGCGAAAGGCGGTGGTCGACTCCGCGAAGGACAGGGTGATCAGGCCTTCGCGGCGCACCTGGTTCAGCAAGGCGGCGGCGATCAGGGCCGGGTCCGGCCGGTCGATCGCCTTCTCCTCCAGGATCAGGGCGCCAAGCTTCCTGATCCGGCGGGCCTTGAAGCGGCCGCCCGTGTCGGGGTCGAGGCGGTCCTCCGTTTCGATCCGCCCGGCGAAGGCGGCCTCGACCTCGGCCTGATCCAGCGGTGCGGCCAGGAGGATGCGGTCGCGGGCCGCGCCACTGCCCAGTTCGCCGACCGCCAGCCAAGGCTCCTTGGCCAGGGCTTCGTGCGGTTCGACGAAGACGCCGCGGCCGCTGGCCAGCCGGTACTCGCCGGGCTTGCCGCGCGCCTTGGCCAAGCGCTCCGGATAGGCGGCGGCCAGCAGAATGCCGTCCGACGGCGGCTGGCCCCTGCCCTCGCCGCCCGCCGCCCTGGCCCAGCGATCGGCCAGGGATCGGGCGTCCCTCGCCCGCGGGCCGCGGTCCGCCTCGAAACGCTCCAGCCGATCGGTCAGGTTGGCGCCCGTTCCGCCCAAGCCCCGCTCGGTGAGGACGGCGGCGATGCGGGCGGCCCGTCCCGCGGCTCCCGAGGCGGCGCCCACCGCCACCATGTGGGCCAGGCGCGGCGGCAGGGGCAGGCGCGACAGAAGCCGGCCGTGGGCGGTCAGCTCTCCCTTGGCGTCGAGGGCTTCGAGGCGCTCCAGCAGGGACCGGGCCTCGGCGAAGGCCGCGGCGGGGGGCGGGTCGAGGAAAGCCAGGGCGGCAGGATCGCGTGCGCCCCACTGGGCCAAGGCCAGGGCGAAGCCGGAAAGGTCGGTCTCCAGGATCTCGGGCCGGGCGAACGGCGGCAGGGCGCGGGTCTCCGGCTCGTCCCACAACCGGTAGCAGACGCCGGCCTGGGTGCGGCCGGCGCGGCCCCGGCGCTGGTCTGCGGCGGCCTGGGAGACGCGCACGGTCTCCAGCCGGGTCAGGCCGCTGGCGGAGTCGTAGGCCGGGACGCGGGCCAGGCCGCAGTCGACCACCACCCGCACACCCTCGATGGTCAGGCTGGTCTCGGCGATGGAGGTGGCCAGGACCACCTTGCGGCGGCCCGGCGGCGCGGGGTCGATGGCCCGGTCCTGCTCGGCCGGATCCAGGGCGCCGTAGAGGGGGGCGAGGATCGCGTCGGGCGGCAGGCGATCGGCCAGGGCCGTCTCGGTGCGGCGAATCTCGCCCTGGCCCGGCAGGAAGACGAGGACGCTGCCCGTCTCCTCGGCGAGGGCCTTGCGCACGGCGCGCACGGCCTGATCCTCCAGCCGGGCGGCGGGGTCGCGGCCGAGGTAGCGGGTTTCGACCGGCCAGGCGCGGCCCTCAGAGCGGATGACGGGGCAATCGTCCAGCAGGCGGGCGATGCGGGCCCCGTCGAGGGTGGCCGACATGACCAGCAGGCGCAGGTCGTCGCGCAGGACGGCCTGCGCGTCGCGGGCGAAGGCCAGCCCCAGATCGGCGTCGAGACTGCGCTCGTGGAACTCGTCGAACAGCACGGCCGCCACACCGTCGAGGCCCGGGTCGTCGAGGACCATGCGGGTGAAGACCCCCTCGGTGACCACCTCGATACGGGTGCGGGCCGAGACCTTGGACTGCATGCGCACCCGAAAGCCGACCGTCTCGCCGACGGGCTCGCCGAGGGTGGACGCCATGCGGGCGGCGGCGGCTCGGGCGGCGAGGCGTCGGGGCTCCAGCACGATGAGGCGCCGGCCCTGCACCCACGGTTCGTCCATCAGGGCCAGCGGGACGACGGTGGTCTTGCCCGCCCCGGGCGGCGCGACCAGCACGGCGGCCGTGTGGTCGGCCAGGGCCGCCTTCAGAGGGCCGAGCGCGTCATGGATGGGAAGCGGCGTCACGCACTCGCACTAGCTGTCATCCCGGACGGCCTGCAAGGCCGATCCAGGATGACAGTGAAGACTACACCGCCGGGCCGACCGCGGCGCTCTTGTGATAGCGGGAGTGGCGGTAGGCGTAGAGGAAATAGACCGCCAGGCCGATGCCCATCCAGATGAACAGCCGCGACCAGGTCGGCACCGGCAGGCCGCTGATCAGGAAGACGCAGCCGGCCACGCCCATCGGCGCGGTGAACCAGACGATCGGCGTCTTGAACCGGCGCGGCAGCTCGGGCTGCGTGATGCGCAGGTAGAGCACCCCGGCGCAGATCAGGCCGAAGGCGAGCAGGGTGCCCATCGAGACCAGCTCGCCCAGCACTGCGATCGGGAAGAGGCCGGCGACCAGGCCGGCGGCCACCGCGGTGATCGCCGTGCCCCAGACCGGCGTACGGGTCTTGGGGTTCACGGCGCCGAACATGGGCGGCAGCAGGTTGTCGCGGGACATGGCGTAGAAGATCCGCGACTGGCCGTAGAGCAGCGACAGGATGGTCGAGCCCAGGCCGACGGCGACGGCGATGTTCACCGTCTGGCGCAGCCACCCCATGCCGGGGATGGCGCCGAGCGCTATGGCCACCGGCGCCTCGTTGTTGAGGCTGGCGTAGGGGGCGAGGCCGGTGATGACCAGGGACATCAGGATGTAGAGCACGGTGCAGACGCCGACCGAGGCGAGGATGCCGATGGGCATGTCGCGCTGCGGGTTCTTCGCCTCCTGCGCCGCCGTCGAGACCGTCTCGAAGCCGATATAGGCGAAGAAGATCACGCCGGCGGCGGTGAGCACCCCCGGCAGGCCGAAGTGGCCGCTCGGGTCGGTCGGGGTCGGCGGGATCCGCTCGGGGATCAGGGGCGACCACAGTTCAGGGTTCACGTGGCTGAAGCCGACGCCGATCACGGCGAGGACGACGCAGACCTTGAGGCTGACGATGATGTTGTTGACCAGGGCGCTCTGGGTGATGCCGGTGATCAGCAGCCAGCCCATCAGCAGCACGATGATCACGGCGGGCAGGTTCAGGATCGAGCCGGTCTCGACCAAGTGGCTCCCGTCGAAGGTGTAGGGCGCCGAACTCCAGGCGTGGGGCAGGCCCATGCCGAAGCCCTGCAGCATGTCGTTGAAGTGCCCCGACCAGCCGGCGGCGACGGTGGCGGCGGCCAGGCCGTATTCGAGGATCAGGTCCCAGGCGATCAGCCAGGCGATGAACTCGCCCATGGTGGCGTAGGTGTAGGTATAGGCCGATCCCGACACGGGTATCATCGAGGCCAGTTCGGCGTAGCACATGGCGGCGAAGGCGCAGACCACCCCTGCCAGGATGAAGGACAGCACGATGGCCGGCCCGGCGTTGACCGCCGCTTGTTGGCCCGTCAGCACGAAGATGCCCGCGCCGATGACCCCGCCGATCCCCAGGAGCGTCAGCGACCCGGCCCCGAGTCCGCGCTTGAGGGTGTGTTCGCCCTCCTCGTTCGCCTGGGCCAGCAACGTCTCCATGGGCTTCTTGGCGAAGAGATTGTTCACAATAGCGGGTCCCCGTGGCGGTCAGGCTCCTCCGCCTGCCGAAGCGGCGAAGATAGACAGGCCGAGGCGCGCTCCGCAACGCCGCAACGCTGGGACGTTCCGCCCTCTTTTCCTGGGGCCTGCGATGAACAATTCTCGACACCGGAGCGGGCAGATGATCGAATTTCAGACCCGGGAGCATTTCAGGCCTGAAATCCGGTAGTCACGCCGGTTTGACATGACGATTTCATGAGCCCGCCCATGGACGATGCGTCCCAGCCCCCCGCCGCCCCTCCGCCGCCCCAGGCGCCGGCGCGCATCGTCGTGGTCGACGACGACCCCGGCATCCGTGACGTGGTCCACGACTTCCTCAGCCGTCACGGCTACGACGTGGAGACCGCTCCCGACGCCGCGGGACTGAACCGGGCCCTGGCCCGCGGCCAGGTCGACCTCGTGGTGCTGGACGTGATGCTGCCGGGCGAGGACGGGCTGGCGGTATGTAAGCGGCTGGCCGCCTCGGACGGCCCGGCGGTGATCATGCTCTCGGCCATGGGTGAGGAGACCGACCGCATCGTCGGCCTGGAACTCGGCGCCGACGACTATCTGCCCAAGCCGTGCAATCCTCGCGAACTGCTGGCCCGGGTGCGGGCCGTGCTCCGCCGCCGGGGCGAGCCGAGCCGGGCCGAGACCCAGCTTGGGGCGCAGTGCGAATTCGCCGGCTGGCGCCTTGACCTGGTGCGCCGCGAGCTGCGCTCGCCGGACGGGGTGGTGGTGAACCTGTCGGGCGGGGAGTTTTCGCTGCTCCGGGTCTTCGTTGAGAGGCCCCAGCGGGTCCTGACCCGCGACCAGCTGCTCGACCTCGCCCGCGGGCCCGACAGCGACGCCTATGACCGGGCCATCGACGTCCAGATCAGCCGGCTGCGCCGCAAGCTCGACGACGGCGGCTCGGCGGCGGAGTTGATCCGCACCGTCCGCAACGAGGGCTACATGTTCATGGCCAAGGTCAGTCGGCGATGAGCGACACCCAGGGCGAGCCCAAGCGACTGGCCGGGGGCCTCGGCGCCTCCCTGTTCGCTCAGGTCCTTGCCCTGGTGCTGCTGAGCATCATCGCTTCGCAGGCGATCAACCTGTGGATCGTATTCCATTCGCCGCCAAACCCACCCGACTTCTACCTGGTCAAGGAGGTCGCGGCGGCGATGAAGTCGGCTGAGCCCTTGCCGACCCAGAACGGCCGGCAGCTCGTCCGGCATGCCGCGCGGGCGAACGACCTGCCAAAGCAAAGCGATGACCGGCTGAACCGCTTCATGGCCGAAGAGGTGGCGACGCAACTCGGCGTCCCCGTCTCGAATGTGCGCATGCAGGTCATGCTCGACCCCCGCAGCTCCACCCGGCAGACCGTCGCCCTGGTCCGTCGGATGATGGGCCGTGCCGGGCTCCGGCACGGCGAGGACAACTACATCATCGGCCCCTTCCAGGTGGCGGTGCGCCAGCCGGCGGGCGACTGGGTGATGGTCGAGCCACAGCGCAACCAACTGCTCAGCCGATGGCAATGGCGGATCGTCATCTGGTTCTGCGTCACCGCCCTGGCGCTCGCCCCGTTCGTCTTCCTCTTCGCCCGCCGCCTCGCCGCGCCGATCTCAGCCTTCGCAGAGGCGGCGGAGAGGCTGGGCCGCGACCCGACGGCTCCGCCCCTGCGACTGGCCGGGCCCGCCGAACTGAAGAGCGCCATCTCGGCCTTCAACGAAATGCAGGAGCGTCTTCGCCGCTACGTCCAGGACCGCACGGCCATGATCGGGGCCGTGGCCCACGACCTGCGCACGCCGCTGACGCGCCTGCGCTTCCGGGTGGAGGGTGTGCCCGACCCCCTGCGTTCGAAGATGACCAACGACATGGAGCAGATGGACGCCATGATCGCGGGGACCATGGCCTTCGTCCGCGACGCCACCAAGACCGGCGAGCGCTGCCGGCTGGAGCTGTCGTCCCTTGTCCAGAGCGTGGCCGACGAGATGGCCGACACGGGCGCCGACGTGACCGCGGAGGTCGACGGCAATGTGGTGATCGACGGCGACCCGGTGGCCCTGCGCCGACTGGTCGCCAACCTGCTCGACAATGCGGTCAAGTTTGGCGACCGGGCGCGCGCCCGGGTCTACGCCCAGGACCATGCCGCCATCATCGAGGTCGATGACGATGGCCCCGGCCTGCATGGGGCCGACCGGGAGCGGGTGTTCGAACCCTTCTTCCGCGGCGAGCCCTCGCGCTCGCGAGAGACCGGCGGCGCGGGCCTGGGTCTGGCGGTGGTGCGCTCGATCGCCCGCGCCCACGGGGGCGACGCGACCCTGGAGAACCTGCCTGGCGGCGGCCTGAGGGCGCGGGCGCGACTGCCGCTTTAGATGCTGGGCGCCTCGAGACGGCAAGGCTTCGACATGCTCAGCCGCGCGCTCTTCAGCATGACGAGCCGCGGCCACGGCCGCCTCACCGCCAAGGTTTCAGCTCTGTTTCAGCTTTCGCCGTGATCGAGCCGTTTGAGGCTGGTACGGTCTTACCGTCAGGTCCGGAGCTCCCATGCTGAAAACGCCGCTGTCGCTGTCGGCCCTGGCCTTGGCGGCCATGCTTTGCGGGTGCGCCGGTGGAGGCCGCGAGCCGCCGCCGGCTTTCGAGGGCGGACCGGGCGGGATGAACCTGTTCATCAGCCCGGCGGGCCAGCCCTTCCGCGCGCCGCCCGGCGCCCCCTACCCCTCCGCCACCTGGTTCGCGGCCGCCGACGCCGACCATGACGGGCGCCTCACGGCCCAGGAATTCCGCGCCGACGCAGTCGCCTTCTTCCACAGCCTGGACAAGAACAAGGACGGGGTCGTCGACGGGTTCGAGACCCAGGACTACGAGCGATCCATCCCCGAAATGGCCCCGCGGGTGCGCAGCCTGCAGGCCGGCGAAGGCATGAACCTCAATCTCGGCCGCGGTCGCGGCGGCCCCGGCGACGTCCGCGGCGGCGG
>NCED01000052.1 GCA_002280485.1 Caulobacterales bacterium 32-69-10 | reverse complement strand
AACAGACTTGTCGCTTTCCTGCACTGAAGCTTGATCACAAATGCTCCTCCCCCTCGGAGGAGAAAGGAATCAGCCCCTCACCTTGATCCCCAGGTCGGTAATCTTCTTTCTCAGGGTGTTGCGGTTGAGGCCGAGGATTTCGGCGGCGCGCACCTGGTTTCCGCGGGTGGCGCCGAGGGTCATGGTGATCAGGGGGCGTTCGACCTGCTCCAGCACCCGGTCGTAGAGGCCTGGGCGCGGCAGGCCGTCGGGACCGCCGATGAACTCGCCCGACAGGCCGCGTTCGATCAGGGTCTCGAAGGTGGGCGCGCCTTCCGAAGCGGTCGGGGCGGCGGTGTGCTCCTGGATCTCCCGGTCGATGATGCGGGCGGTGATCGGGTCCTCCGCGTAGAGGGCCGCGACCCGGCGCATCAGGTTCTCCAGCTCGCGGACATTGCCGGGCCAGCTGTGCCGCTTCAGGCGCTCGATGGCCTGGGCGTCGATGGTCTTGGCCGGCAGGCCTTCGCGGTGGGCGCGCAGCAGGAAGGCGCGGGCGGGCCCGTGCGCGGGTTGATCGCCCGCTCCGACCCGTCGATGACGCGCAGAAGCCGGGTCTGGGCGTCGAGGGGCAGGTCGCCGATCTCGTCCAGGAACAGCGTGCCGCCATCGGCCTCGACCAGCTTGCCGGTCGAGTCCGGCCCCGTGCCGAACAGCTCGGACTCGACCCGTTCGCGCGGCGTGGCGGCCAGGTGCAGCACCACGAACTTGCCGTCGCGGCGCCGACCCAGGTCGTGCATGGCCCGGGCGGCCAGCTCCTTGCCGGTGCCGCTCTCGCCGAGGACCAGCACGGTCAGCTCGGCGCCGACCAGCCGGGCGAGGGTACGGTAGACCTCCTGCATCGGGGCCGAGCGGCCGATCAAGGGCAGGCGCTCGTCGCGGGCGGCCAGGGCCTGGGTCTTGGCGGGTTCCGGGGTGGCCGGCTTGGCCAGGGCCCGGCGGGCGGCGGCGACCATGTCGTCCAGGTCGAACGGCTTGGGCATATATTCGAAGGCGCCCGTCTCGGCCGCATTGACGGCGGTGAGCAGGGTGTTCTGGGCGCTCATGACGATGATCGGCAGCTTGGGCCGCTGCTTCCTCATGCGCGGGAGTACGTCGAAGACATTCTCGTCGGCCATGATCACGTCGGTGACGACGAGGTCCCCCTCCCCCTCCTGCACCCATTTCAGCAGGGTGGCCGCAGCGCCGGTGGCCCGGACCTGGAACCCCGCACGGGTGAAGGCCTGGCTGAGCACCAGCCGGATGGAGGCGTCGTCGTCGGCGATCAGCACCTTGTGGGGCGTGTTCATCGTTTTTGCCTCAGGTCACGGTTTCAGTGTCGGTGTTGGGGGGCTGCACCGGCAGGCGCACCCGGAAGACGGTGCGGCCGGGTTCGGATTCGAAGTCGATCATCCCGTCGTGGTCGGCCACCAGCTTGGCCACCAGGGTCAGGCCAAGGCCCGACCCCTGCGGCTTGGTGGTGACGAAGGGGTCGAACAGATATTCGCGCAGGTCGGCCGGGACCCCCGGGCCATTGTCCTGGATGCGCACCTCCAGGGGGGCGCCGCGCGGGTCCTTCCCGCCCGGGGAGCGTAAGCGCACCCCATGGCGATAGGCGGTGGTGATCGAAACCTCGCCGCGCCCGTCGCCGCGGCTGTGGACCGACTCGGCGGCGTTCTTGGCCAGGTTGAGGAAGATCTGGATCAGTTGGTCCTCGTCGCCCCAGACGGGGGGCAGCGACGGGTCGTAGTTCTCGCGCACCGTCAGGCCCTCGCCGACGCCGCTGGTGATCAGGGCGCGGACCCGGTCGAGCACGGCGTGGATATTGACCGGCCGGTGCTCGATCGGCCGGTCCTCGGAGAAGGCCTCGACCCTATCGACCAGGCGCTTGATGCGGTCGGTTTCGTCGACGATCAGCTGGGCCAGGGCGGCGTCGTCGGGGGGCGCGCCGGTCTTGAGCAACTGGGCCGCGCCGCGGATGCCGGCGAGCGGGTTCTTGATCTCGTGGGCCAGGGTGCGGCCCATGCCGGCCACCGAACGCAGGTCGGTGGAGCGGTCGACGCCAGTGGTCGGCGTCTTCGTGATCAGGCTGAGCAGGATTGGCCCCTGCGGCAGGGGCGTGGCGACCGCCTCGACCTCGATGACCGGGTGGCCGGGTAGGCTGATCTCCAGGCGGCGTTCGCGAATCGGGGCGCCAGCCTCGGCCGCCCGAAGCAGAAGGACGGCGAGGGGGGTGTCGGGCGCGCCTTGCAGCAGGCGTTTGCGGGCCAGAAGGGCCAGGCCGTGACCGAACAAGGCCTCGGCCGCCTCGTTAGCGGTGAGTAGATCGCCGGTAGCCGAGAACATCAGCGCCGGCGACGGGCTCTGTTCGAACGCCGCGGCCCGCAGAGCCTGGGCTTGCTGTTCAGACAGAATAGGCGTCTCGGGCACTGACCACTCATCCCCGCTGGCGCGGCCCAAGGCGCGGGGAGAGCGCCTAAATTATGAGCAACACCATCGCTCTCTTTTTAGGCATAGGTTGCGGCGTTCGTCTATGGACAAATGTCGTCTCGCTGGAGGAAAGACTGCGGCATGAAATTCTCGGCCGTCATCGTCGCCGCTGGCGCAGGCTCCCGTGCGGGATCAGAGGCGCCCAAACAATGGCGCCTCCTCGCCGGCCGGCCCGTGGCCCGGTGGTCGCTAGAAGCCCTGCTGGCGGCGGGCGCCGAGGGCGTGGTCGTGGTGGTTCCCGGCGGCGACGAAGCCGTGGCGCGGGCGGCCTTCGCCGGCCTCTCCGGCTGGGTCTTGGCCCCCGGTGGGACTGAGCGGGCCGATTCGGTTCGCGCGGGTCTGGCCGCACTGCCGGAGGGGTGCGAGACGGTGCTGATCCACGATGCGGCCCGGCCCTTCGTCACCACCGCGCACGTGGCCGCCCTGCTGGCCGCGCTGGAACAGGCTGACGGCGCCCTGCCCGCCCTGGCGGTCGGCGACACCCTGAAGCGGCGCGAGGGCGAGGCGCTGGCCACCGTGCCTCGCGATGGGCTGTACCGGGCCCAGACGCCTCAAGCCTTCCGGATGGCGGCCATCGCCCGCGCCTATGCAGTCTGGCCGGCGGGGATGAGCCCCACCGACGACGCGGCGGTGCTTGAGCGCGCCGGCGGCCGAGTGGTGCTGATCCCCGGCGATCCGATGCTGATGAAGCTGACCTTTGCGGAGGACTTCCCCATGGCCGAACGGCTGGCGGGCGCGGCGCGGATCGTGCGCACCGGCTTCGGCTACGACGCCCACCGGTTCGGGCCGGGCGAGACGGTGTGGCTATGCGGGGTGGAGATCCCCCACGACCGGACCCTGATCGGCCACTCCGACGCCGACGCGGGCCTGCATGCTCTCACCGACGCCCTGCTCGGGGCCATCGGCGAGGGCGACATCGGCGACCACTTCCCGCCGACCGACCCGCGGTGGAAGGGCGCCTCGTCAGACCGTTTCCTGCGCCACGCCCTGGGCCTTGTGCAGGCCAAGGGAGGGCAGGTGCTGAATGTGGACGTGACGCTGATCTGCGAGCGGCCGAAGATCAAGCCGCACCGGGCGGCGATGCGGGCGCGGTTGGCTGAGATTCTGCAGCTGCCCGAGGACCGGGTCAGCGTGAAGGCCACCACCACCGAGGGCATGGGCTTCACCGGCCGCGAGGAAGGCCTGGCGGCCCAGGCGGTGGCGACCGTGGAGACGGCGGGCTGACACCCACCCGTCATCCTCGGGGGCAGCGCAGCGGAGACCCGAGGATGACGGGACTTTTCAGCCCACGCTGGCCGGCTCGATGATCACCTGCAGGCCGCGGCGGGCGGGCCTGGCCACCGGCGCGGGCACGACGACGGGCGCGGGCGCGGCGAACTCGGCCGCGACCGGCGTGTAGGAAGCGGCGTACTGCGGCGGCGCGACCGGCGCCGCGGCGGCCTGGCCTGGCGTCGCGGCGGCCCAGGCGGTCTGCTCGTGGACCTCGCGGGCGATCCAGCCGGCGCCGGCCTTGGCGACGCTGCTCATCACATTCGGTACAGGCGAGGCTTCCGCCGAGGCGGCGGCCGAGTTGTGACCCAGACTATAGATATAGCCCGCGGCCCCCAGGAGCATGATCAGACGAAGCATAGAAACCGCCGAGTCCTGTTTCCGATGTCATCACGGTCGCACAGGCTTTTGGATATCCCGTTGAAAAGCAGAGTTAATCCCGGGCCTGCGACAGCCTGGCATGGTGGACGAATGTTCACCAAGTTGGCGGACGGCCGCTTCCTCGGAGACGCCCGCCGATTTCCCGGATTGGAACGCCTGGCAGCTTATGCTTGCCGACATCTTCATCGTGAATTCCGCGCGTCCGCGCACGGCAGCGCTTAATCCGCCTAGGACTTTCCACCGCGGAAGCGGGCGATCATCGCCCCCCAGACATTGGTGTAGTCATCGGTCCAGGGACGCGCCGCGTACTTGGGCGGCGACCAGTCGGGACCGGCGGCGTGGTAGCGGACCAGGGACCGGGCGTCCGGCGCGACGAGCAGCACGATGCCCGAGGCCTCGGCATAGGGGCTGGTCCCCTCCTCCACCCAGTGCTCGCCCTTGATGGAATAGGCGCCGGCCGCCTTGGCGGCGGCGGAAGCCGGCCCGACCAGCTCCAGGTTGCGGTTGGACAGGTGCAGCAGCGCCACCCCGTCGGGGGCGAGCAGGCGCAGGTAGCCGCGCATCGCCTCAACGGTCAGCAGGTGGGTCGGCACGCTGTCGGAGGAGAAGGCGTCGACCAGGATGAGGTCGAACTTGCCCGCCGGCTCCTTGGCCAGGGACAGGCGGGCGTCGCCCAGCACCACGTCCACCGGACCCTTGGCGCAGCCGTTGACGAAGGAGAAGTACGCCGGGTCGAAGGTGAGTTTGGCGATGAGAGGATCGATCTCATAGAAGCGCATGGTGTCGCTGGGGCGCACGAAGGTCGCTACCGTGCCGGCGCCCAACCCGACGGCGCCGATATTCAGGGCCGGCTTCCTCGCCTGCTCGGTGGCGAATACCCGGCCGATCACCGTGCGCGGGGTATAGTAGGTGGTGGCCTCGCAGCGCCTGGCCGGGTCCTGTATCTGCGCCCCGTGCAGGGTGGTGCCGTGGACCATGATGCGGGTCGAGCCCATGCCGCGGGGCTCGATCTCGGTAAGGTGGACCACGCCAAAGAAGCTGCGGTGATGCTCGCGATAGCGTCCCGCCCCCTGGATTTCGCCGGCCAGGGCCATGGCGGCGAACAGCACCACCACCGCCCAGGCCCGGTCGCGCATCATCACCGCCATCAGGGCGGGAGCCAGCATCAGGGCCGATCGCAGGTAGTCGGGAATGTCGAGCTGGGTGAAATACAGCGGCGTCACCCACACCAGGCCCATGATCATCCAGCCGAGGTCGCGGCCCTCCAGCCGCCGGTAGGTCTTGGACGGGCGGGCCAGGCACGCCAGGACCAGGACGGCGGGGTATTCCCAAACGCCCGGGAACAGCAGCGGGGCCAGGAAGGCGTTGAAGGCGCCGCCGACCACCCCGCCGATCGACATCCACAGATAGAACTCGGTCAGGCGCGCCGGCTCGGGCCGCCGCGAAGCCAGGGTGCGGTGGCAGACCAGGACCACGACGAAGAAGGCGGCCAGCAGAACGGCCAACTGCTGCGGCCACGGGGCGGTGAAGTCGGCCAGCAGCAAAAGGGCGGCCGGAACGGCGAGCAGTTGCAGCCACAGGAGCGCCGGCGAGGGCGGGCTGCCCCGCCCGGCGAAGGCGATGACGAAGGTGAGCAGATAGAGCTCAAGCGGCACGACCCAGATGAAGGGCGCCGAGGCGATGTCGGCGGTCAGGTGGGCGGTCACCCCCATCAGGAGGCTGGAGGGGGCGGCCGCGAGCAGCAGCCAGATCATCCGCTCGCGCCAGACGGCGCGGGTGGCGACCACCACCGCATGGGGCGGCGCCTCGGCGGCGGGCGCGCGCCAGGCCGCCGCGGTCAGGCCCAGCAGCAGCAGGGCGAATCCGCCATAGGCCAGGCTCCACACCATGGCCTGGCGGGTCAGGCCCAGCAGGGGCTCGATTACCGCCGGATAGGCGGCCAGCGCCAGCAGGCTGCCGAGGTTGGAGGCGGCGTAGAGGGTGTAGGCGCTGCGCCCCCCGGCCTTGGTGGAGGCCGGCGCGAGGCGCGCATACCAGGCCTGCAGCAGCGGGGCGGTGGCCGAAAGCGCCGCGAACGGCGGGCCGAGCGACAGGGCCATCACCCCGGCCAGCCACAGGGCCGGCGCCCCCTGCCACGGGTCGCCGAGCAGGGACGACACCTTGAGCGGCAGGACCAGGGCGGAGCAGGCCAGCACCACCAGGTGCACGACCATCTGCCGCCGCACCGTGGCCAGGCGTTGCAGGGCGTGGGCATAGGCGTAGCCGGCCAGCAGGGCCGCCTGGAAAAAGGCCAGGCTGGTGTTCCAGATGGCCGGAGAGCCGCCCAGCACCGGCAGAAGCAGCTTGCCGATCAGGGGCTCGACTGTGAAGACCAGGGCGGCCGAGGTGAACACCGCCACCGCGAACAGCCACGCGGCCGGCGCTTTGTGCGCGGCGCGGGCGGCAGGATGCGGCGTTACGGCGACGGATGTCATCCGGCGTTCGCTCGTCTGTTGGCGTTGAGCGATCTTGCGGCGTTCCGACGCGTTTTGACAATGGCGTTCAAGACAAAGACACAGTTTGACTTTGAAGCCGAAGACTGGAGGGTCTGTGTTCCCATCCGATATTGATGACTTGGCTACGGCCGTGCTGGCGGCGGCGCGGGCGCGCGGCTGGACGGTCGCCGCCGCCGAGAGCTGCACCGGCGGGCTGGTCGCCGGCGCCCTGACGGGGATCGCCGGCTCGTCGGACGTGTTCGGCTTCGGCTTCGTGACCTACGCCAATGCGGCCAAGATCAAGGTGCTGGGGGTGGACGCCAGTGTGATCGCCGCCCACGGGGCGGTGTCCGGTGAGACGGCGCGGGCGATGGCCGAGGGCGCGCGGGCCGTGTCGGGCGCCGATGTGGCCGTGGCGCTCACGGGGGTCGCCGGCCCCGGCGGCGGTTCGCCCAACAAACCGGTCGGACTGGTGTGGTTCGGGCTGGCGACGGCCGTTGGGGTGACGACGCGAGAGGAACGCTACGGCGACCTTGGGCGCGAGCAGGTACGGCTGGCGGCGGTGCGGACGGCCCTGGGCCTGCTGATGGAGGCTGTGAGCTAAAGATCCTCCCCCAGCCATGAGAGGCCGGGGGAAGAGCTTAGGCGCCGATCCGCTCGTACAACTCCGCCGCCCTCGCCTCGAAACAGGCGATCAGCTTGTCCACCGCGCGGTTGAAATTAGCGGCGAGGAGGGCGTCGAGCAGCCGCGACTTGAACTCGAAGTCGATCTCGAAGGTGATCTTGGTCCCCGCCGGCTCCGGCTCGAAGGTCCAACGGTTGGCGAGCTTGCGGAAAGGGCCGTGCAGCAGGTCGACCTTGATCTGGCGCGCGTTCGCGTCGCGGCGCACCCGGGTGGCGAAGCGCTCCTTCAGGAACGAGAAGCCGACGCCGGCCTCCGCGTCCACGAGGGTAACCCCCTCCCCGTCCTGGCGGGCGTTGCGCACGCGCATGGTGGTGATCCAGGGCACGAACTCGGGATAGCGGGCCACGTCTCCGACCATGTCGAACAGGTCTTCGGGCCGGTACGGCAGGTAATGGACGACCGTGTGGCTATGCACAGCGTCAGGCGGCCGAGCGGGCGGCCTTCAGCCGGCGAAGTCCTCGCCGGCGTGGTGCGACGAGCGGGTGAAGGGGCTGGACGAGACCATCAGGAAGCCCTTAGCCCAGGCGATCGACTCCAGCGCCTTGAACTCGTCCGGCTCCCAGTACCGGTCGATGGCGGCGTGCTTGCGGGTGGGCTGCAGGTATTGGCCGATGGTGATGAAATCGACGCCGGCCGAGCGCATGTCGTCCATCACCTGCATCACCTCCTCCTTGGTCTCGCCGAGGCCGACCATCAGGCCGGACTTGGTGAACTGCAGGGGATCGCGCTCCTTGACCCGTTCGAGCAGGCGCAGGGAGTGGTAGTAGCGGGCGCCGGGGCGGATCTTGAGATAGAGCCGCGGCACGGTCTCGAGGTTGTGGTTGAACACGTCCGGGGCCGCGTCGATCAGGTGCTCGGCGTGGCCGACGTCCTTCCTCAGGAAGTCCGGCGTCAGGATCTCGATGGTCGCCTGCGGAGCTTCGCGCCGGATCGCCCGCACGACCTGGGCGAAGTGGGCCGCGCCCCCGTCCACGAGGTCGTCGCGGTCGACCGAGGTGATGACCACGTGCATTAGGCCCATCTGGCGCACGGCGTCGGCGACCCGGTCCGGTTCGGTGGGGTCGAGCGCCTCGGGCATGCCGGTGCGCACGTTGCAGAAGGCGCAGGCGCGGGTGCAGGTGTCGCCCATGATCATCATGGTGGCGTGCTTCTGCGACCAGCACTCGCCGATGTTCGGACAGGCGGCTTCCTGGCAGACCGTGGTCAGCTTGTTGGTCGACACGATGGACTGGGTCTCGAGATAGCCGGGAGAGCCCGGCGCACGCACCTTGAGCCACGCGGGCTTGGGCAGTTTCGCCGTATCCGGGCGCGCCTGCTTTTCAGGATGGCGCGGGGCGGTGCGGAACTGGGTAGTGTCGATGACCGTGACCATGTGGAGATAACGTCCTGTCCTTGGCCCTAAATCGGACGGATAGGCCCAACTATCAAGCCGCGCGCTTAGGCCTGTGCGCGGCCGTGACGCTGATCGGCCTGTCGGCGTGCGGTCAAAAGTCCTCCGAACCGGCCCAGACCCATATCCCGGCCGGGTTGCAGGAGCGTTTCTATCCGCCGGTGAGCTGGGCCTGGGGCCGGCTGGCGGTCGAGGGGGCCCCGCCCCTGCGCTATGGGGTGACGAACCCGGCCAAGGCCGTCCGCGGCCAGGTGGTGGTCCTGCCCGACGCCGGCGAGCCGGCCGAGGCCTGGTTCGAGACGGCGCGGGACCTCGTGGACCGCGGCTATGTCGTGTGGGTGCTGGACCTCGCCGGCCAGGGCGGCTCGGTCCGCTGGCCGGCGACGAACGGCCGGGCCTTCACCCCGTCGATGGACCTCGACCTCGCCGCCCTGCGCGTCCTGGTCGCCCGGATGGTGCGGCCGGGCGCCGCGCCCGTGGTGCTGATTGGCGACGGGCTGGGCGCGCAACTGGCCCTGCGGGCCCTGGCCGAGGGCCTGCCCGGCGTGGACGGGGCGGTGCTGGGCGATCCGATGCTGAAACCGCGCGGGGTGGACTTGCCCGGACCCGTGGACGGCGGGACGGCGGCGGACTGGATCTCGAAGCTCGGCCTTGGTCGCTTACCGGCGCCCGGAGGCCAGACCTGGCGTGAGAGCGACGCGCGGGGACGCGGCCGCTGGGCGGTGGGCCAGCAGTGGATGCGCGGCAACCCGGAGCTGCGCCTGGGCGGACCCAGCCTGGGCTGGGTGGCGGCCTACAACCGCTCGGCCACGGCCGCCCGCGACCCGGCGATGCTGGGGCGGATCGCCGTCCCCGTGGTGATGTTCGGCCGTCCCGGCGTCAAGCGCGAGGCCGAGGCGGCCTGCGCGGCGGTCAAGGACTGCCGGTTCGAGGCGCTGACCGTCGAAGGACCGGTTCCGCACCTCGCCGCCGACCCGGTGCGCGGGCCATGGCTGGAGTCGGCGACTGCCTTCATCGGGGCGCGGGGCAAAGGCTTCAGTGTGGCGGCCGCGCCGGTGGGAAAGTAGGTTGTGCAAGCTCTTTTCTAAAACGGCCAGAGCGCTTTGAGGATGTGAGTGCGCTTGTGCCGCTTGTCCTTGCGGGCGGCGGCGGCCTCGTCGACCAGCCAGAACACCTGAACCACCCGGCGTTCTCCCGCGAAGGGCTTGTGGCCGTGCCAGGAGGTATCGGAGCGGGCGAAGGCGGTGAAGGCGCCGTAGGATGCGGGGATGGGATCGGAGCCCGGGCCGTCGAGGTCGTCGCTCTCCAGGTAGCGCAGCGCGCCCCCCTCCTCCGGCTTCCAGTCGTCGTTGAGATAGACGAGCGCGGTGGCGACCTTGTCGAGGCCGTCGGTGTGCGCCCGGCCATCCTTCAGCGCCGACCACCGGCGCACCACGATCATCTTGGGCCGCGAGGCCAGATCCTTGCCCAGCTTCTCGCCCACGATGCGTGAGAACGCGGGCGCGCGCAGGTCCTCGATCAGGCGCGCGAAGGCGGGGCCGTAAGTCAGCTCCTCGACAGGGAAAAAGCCGGTCTTCTTCGGGTCGGGGAAGTCGCGGGCGAGCGACTCGCGCTGGTCCGCCGGCAGGAGACCGTCCGCCTCGATGTGGGTGAACGGCGCCGCAGTGGCGGGGGTGGCGGCGAGGCGGTCGAGGTCGAGCATGAGGGGAAGCTTAGCGCCCGTACAAAATCCCGTCATCCTCGGGCTTGACCCGAGGACCCAGCCCCTCCGCCGGAGAGGCTGGGTGTCGGTGAGTTACAGCGTCTGGGTCCTCGGGTCTTCGCTGACGCTACGCCCGAGGATGACGCTCCAACTACATGTGCAGCGCCTGGCCATAGGCCGCGAGGGTAGCCTCGTGCATGGCCTCGGACATGGTCGGGTGCGGGAAGACCGTGGCCATTAGCTCGGCCTCGGTGGCTTCCAGGGTCATGGCGACGACGAAGCCCTGGATCATCTCGGTCACCTCGTGGCCGATCATGTGGGCGCCCAGCAGCTGGCCGGTCTTGGCGTCGAACACCGTCTTGACGAAGCCCTCGGTGTCGCCTGAGGCGATGGCCTTGCCGTGGTTCTTGAACGGATAGCGGCCGACCTTCACGTCCAGCTTCTTGTCCTTGGCCTGCTGCTCGGTCAGGCCGACCGAGGCGACCTGCGGATCGGCGTAGGTGCAGCCGGGGATGGGCGAGTCGACGTAGGGCTTGCCGAGGCCCGCGATGTGCTCGACGCAGTGGATGCCCTCGTGGCTGGCCTTGTGGGCGAGCCAGGGCGGGCCGGCCACGTCGCCGATGGCGTAGAGGCCCGGAACATTGGTGGCGCCATGCTTGTCGTTGACCACGTGGCCGCGATCGATCTTCACACCCAGGCCTTCGAGGCCCAGGTTCTCGACATTGCCCTCGATGCCGACAGCGACGATGCAGACGTCGGCCTTGAGCTGCTCGGTCTTGCCGCCCGCTTCCAGGTCCAGGGTCACGCCCGCGCCGGCCTTGGCCAGCTTGGTCACCTTGGCGCCGATGCGGAATTTCAGACCGCGCTTTTCGAACGCCTTCTGGGCGGCGGCGGAGACCTCGGCGTCCTCGACCGGCAGGATGCGGTCCATCGCCTCGATCACGGTCACGTCCGAGCCCAGCGCCCGGTAGAAGCTGGCGAATTCGATGCCGATGGCGCCGGAGCCGATGACGAGCAGGCTCTTGGGCGCCGCCTTGGGGGTCATGGCCTCGCGGTAGGTCCAGATCTTCTCGCCGTCCGGGACCATGCCCACGGCCGGGATCACCCGGGCCCGGGCGCCGGTGGCCAGGATCACGCCCTTGGAGGCGGTGACGGTGCGCGTACCGCCGGCCTTGAGGGCGACGACCACCTTCGGCGCGGGCGCGCCCTTCTCCAGCTTGGCCGTCCCGTCGATGACCTCGATCTTGTTCTTCTTCATCAGGAAGGCGATGCCGCCCGACAGGGTCTTGGCGACGCCGCGCGAGCGCTGGATCACCTTGTCGAAGTCGAAGCTCGCGCCGGTGGCCGACAGGCCGTAGTCCTCGAGATGCGACAGCTTCTCGAACACCTCGCCCGACTTCAGCAGGGCCTTGGTCGGGATACAGCCCCAGTTGAGGCAGATGCCCCCCAGGTTTTCCCGCTCGATGATGGCCGTCTTCATGCCCAGTTGGGCGGCGCGGATCGCGGCCACATAGCCGCCCGGGCCGGCGCCGATGACGATGAGATCGAAATTGTCGGACATGAAAGCGCTTTCGTCGTCTGAAGACCCTGGTCGCCTCAAAATATCGAGGATCGGGTCCAACCGATAGGTGGGGATTGAGGCCGCGTCAGGCCAGCATGGTCACGGGGTCTTCCACATAGGCCTTGAAGGCCTGGATCCATTTGGCGCCGACCGAGCCGTCCACGACCCGGTGGTCGCAGGTCAGGGTCACGGTCATGACGTTGGCGATGGCCAGCGCGCCCTTCTTCACCACCGGGCGCTCCTCGCCGGCGCCGACCGAGAGGATCATCCCCTGAGGCTCGTTGATGATCGAGGCGAAGGACTTGATGCCGAACATGCCGAGGTTGGACAGCGAGAAGGTCCCGCCCTGGAACTCGCTGGGGGCCAGCTTACGCTCGCGCGCCCGGGCGGCGAGGTCCTTCATGGCCACGGAGATGTCGGCCAGGGTGCGATTCTCGGCCTCGCGGATGATCGGCGTGATCAGCCCGCCCTCTATGGCCACGGCCACCGCCACGTCCGCGTGGTGGTGCATGGCGATGCCGGCCTCGGTGAAGGAGGCGTTGGCTTCGGGCACGGCCTTGAGGGCGGCGGCCGACGCCTTGATCAGGAAGTCGTTGACCGAAACCTTCACGCCCCGGCTCTCCAGGGCGGCGTTGATCGAGACCCGCGCGGCCAGCAGCCGGTCGATCTCGATATCGACGGTGAGCGGGAAGTGCGGCACGTCGCGGAAGCTGTCGGTCAGGCGCCGGGCGATGACCTTGCGCATGCCGTCGAGCGGGATCAGGTCGTAGCTGCCGTCGGGAATCCCTTGCTGGGCCAGGGACTTGTGCGAAGCGGCTGCGGCCGGAGCCGCCCCCGGCGGCGCAGCGGCCTTGGCGGCGCCGGGGGTCGCGCCCTCGACGTCGGCCTTGACGATGCGGCCGTGCGGCCCGGTGCCCTTCAGAGCCGAAAGGTCGAGCCCCTTCTGGGCGGCGATCCGGCGGGCGAGCGGGCTGGCGAGGACGCGATCGCCGGACTTGGCCGCCACGGCAGGCGCAGCCTTCGGCGCCGTCGGCGCTTCCTTTTTCGGCTCCTCCGCGGGCGGCGCAGCCGCCTGAGGGGGTGCGGGAGCGGGCGCTGGCGCGGGCGCCGGTGAAGCCGCCTCCCCTTCGCCCTTCAGCTTGGCGATGGGGGTGTTGACCTTGACCCCTTCGGTCCCCTCGGGGACCAGGATGGCCTCGACCACGCCTTCGTCAACCGCCTCGACCTCCATGGTCGCCTTGTCGGTCTCGATCTCGGCGATGACCTGGCCGGCCTCGACCGTGTCGCCGGCCTTGATGTTCCACTTGGCCAGCTTGCCCTCCTCCATGGTGGGGGAGAGGGCGGGCATCAGGATCTCGGTCATGGCGGCTCCTGACGCTTAGCTGCGGTAGGTGACGGCCTTGGCCGCCTTGACGATCTTGTCCACCGACGGGACCGTCAGCGCCTCCAGATTGGCGGCATAGGGCATGGGCACGTCTTCCTGGTGGACCCGCAGCGGCGGGGCGTCGAGGTAGTCGAAGGCGTGCTCGACGACCCGGGCGGCGACCTCGGCGCCGACGCCCATGGGGCCCCAGCCTTCCTCGACCGTGACCAGGCGGTTGGTCTTCTTGACGCTCTCGACGATGGTCTCGTGGTCGAGGGGGCGAAGGGTGCGCAGGTCGATGACCTCGGCCTCGATCCCCTCCTCGGCCAGCTTCTCGGCGGCCTGGAGGGCGAGGCCCACCATGCGCGAGTGGGCGGTAATGGTCAGGTCGGTTCCGGCCCTGCGGATCTTGGCCTTGCCGATCGGCACCAGCCAGTCCTCGACGTCGGGCACGTCGAACTCCTGGCCGTAGACCATCTCGTGCTCGAGGAAGACCACGGGGTTGGGGTCGCGGATGGCCGCCTTGAGCAGGCCCTTGGCGTCGGCGGCGTCATAGGGCGCCACCACCTTCAGGCCGGGGATGTTGGCGTACCAGGCCGAATAGTCCTGGCTGTGCTGGGCGCCGACCCGGGCGGCCGCGCCGTTGGGGCCGCGGAACACCACCGAGCAGCGGATCTGGCCGCCGGACATGTAGAGGGTCTTGGCCGCCGAGTTCAGGATCTGGTCCATCGCCTGCATGGCGAAGTTGAAGGTCATGAACTCGATGATCGGCTTCAGGCCCGCCATGGCCGCGCCGATGCCGACGCCGGCGAAGCCGTGTTCGGTGATCGGGGTGTCGATGACGCGGCGGTCGCCGAACTCTTCCAACAGGCCGCGGGAGACCTTATAGGCGCCCTGGTACTGGGCGACTTCCTCGCCCATCAGGAACACGTTTTCGTCGCGGCGCATCTCCTCGGCCATGGCGTCGCGGAGGGCGTCGCGCACGGTGACGCGGACCATGGCGGTTCCGGCCGGGACCTCCGGATCGATCAGTTCGGCGGCGGGCGGCTTGGGCGCCTCGGTCGGCTTCTTCTCAGGGTCGCCGCTGGCCTGGGCCTCGGGCGCCGCGGCGGCTTCGGCCGGGGGCGTCGGCTCGGCGGCCGGCGCGGGCGAGGCGGCCTCGCCCTCCCCCTGCAGCTTGGCGATGGGGGTGTTGACCTTGACCCCCTCGGTGCCGGCGGGGACGAGGATGGCCTCGACCACCCCCTCGTCCACGGCCTCCACTTCCATGGTCGCCTTGTCGGTCTCGATCTCCGCGATGACCTGGCCGGCGGTCACGGTGTCGCCCGCCTTGATGTTCCACTTGGCCAGCGTCCCTTCCTCCATGGTCGGAGACAGGGCGGGCATCAGCACGTCGATGCTCATACGGGTCAGGCCTCGAGGTATACGTCGGTGTAGAGCTCGCTGGGGTCGGGCTCCGGAGAGGTGCGGGCGAATTCAGCGGCTTCGGCGACGATCTTCTTCACCTCGGCGTCGATGGCCTTCATGGCCGCCTCGTCGGCGAAGCCCAGCGATTCCAGCTTCTCGCGCAGGTGATCGATCGGGTCGCGGGTCTTCCTGACCTCGTCGACCTCCTCGCGGGTGCGGTACTTGGCCGGGTCGGACATGGAGTGGCCGCGGTAGCGGTAGGTCTTCATCTCGAGGATGTAGGGGCCGTTGCCCGAGCGGGCGTGCTCGGCGGCCTTGGCGCCGGCGTCGCGCACGGCCACCACGTCCATGCCGTCGACCTGCTCGCCGGGGATCTCGAACGAGATGCCGCGCTTCCACAGCTCGACCTCGGCGGAGGAGCGCTCGACCGAGGTGCCCATGGCGTACTGGTTGTTCTCGATGACGTAGACCACCGGCAGCTTCCACAGCGAGGCCATGTTGAAGCTCTCGTAGACCTGGCCCTGGTTGGCCGCCCCGTCGCCGAAGTAGGCGTAGGAGACGAGGCCGTTGTTCCGGTAGCGGTTGGCGAAGGCCAGGCCCGTGCCGAGGCTGACCTGGGCGCCGACGATGCCGTGGCCGCCGTAGAAGCCCGCGGCGGTCGAGAACATGTGCATCGACCCGCCCTTGCCGTGGGACGAGCCGGAGGAGCGGCCAGTCAGCTCGGCCATGACTTCCTTGGGGTCCATGCCGCAGGCCAGCATGTGCCCGTGGTCGCGGTAGCCGGTGATGACCTGGTCGCCCTTGACCGCGATCGACTGCATGCCGACGGCGATGGCTTCCTGGCCGATGTAGAGGTGGCAGAAGCCGCCGATGAGACCCATGCCGTAGAGCTGGCCGGCCCGCTCCTCGAAGCGGCGGATCAGCAGCATGTCGCGATAGTATTTGAGGAGTTCGTCCTTGCCGGGGCCGGCCGCCTTGGTCGGGGCTTTCCCCGCCGCCGGCTTCCCCTTACGCGCAAGCGCCATGCACCATCCTCCGGGTTGTCAGGCCGGTTCTAGAACCCTGGCGCAGTCAACGGAAGAGACAGAATGGTCGAGGGGCCCGCTTCGTCCGATTGGTCAGCGCACCGCGGGTGCGCCCATGCGGATGATGTAGTCGCGGGGGTCGGCGTAGCCGAGCAGGGCCCGGGCGCGTTCCTCCAGCAGATCGCGCGACAGGCTGCGGTCGCCCATGAGCCGGACCTGGGTCTCGAGCTCGACCCGTTCGGCGCGCAGCCGCTTCAATTCCTCGGCGCGGACGGTGAGCGTCTCCTCGCGGCGCTCCCCGGTCAGCAGGCCGCGGTCGCCGGTCAGGGCGTGGACGCCGAAGTAGAAGATGAACACCGCGAACAGGGCCGTCGGGATATAGGGCCTGAACGTCGCAACCACCGGGCGCACTCCACGGAATCTCAAGGCGAAACCGGGGCGATCTTGAAGCGGACGTGGTTAAGGCCAGCCTAACCCGGCCTCTTGAAACGTCATCCTCGGGCGCAGCGAAGCGAAGACCCGAGGACCCAGCAAACCCAACGGCGAAGCTGGGCTAGCTGCGGCCAGGGCGAAGGGGCTGGGTCCTCGGGTCTACGGCGCGTTGCGCCTCCGCCCGAGGATGACGGTGTTGTTCTAGCGAACCTTCAGAACGCTACGGCCCGCGTACACGGCTTGGTCGCCCAGTTCCTGCTCGATTCGCAGGAGCTGGTTGTACTTGGCCAGCCGGTCGGAGCGGGCCAGGCTGCCGGTCTTGATCTGACCGCAGTTGGTGGCCACCGCCAGGTCGGCGATGGTGGAGTCCTCGGTCTCGCCCGAACGGTGGCTCATCACCGCGGTGTAGCCGGCGCGGTGCGCCATATCGACGGCGTCGAGGGTTTCCGACAGGGTGCCGATCTGGTTGACCTTGACCAGGATGGAATTGGCCAGGCCGCGGGAGATGCCGTCCGACAGGCGGGCGGGATTGGTGACGAAGAGGTCGTCGCCGACGAGCTGGACCCGGTCGCCGATGCGCTGGGTCAAGAGCTCCCAGCCCTCGAAATCGTCTTCCGAACAGCCGTCCTCGATGGAGACGATGGGGAAATTGACGGTGAGGTTGGTCAGGTAGTCGACCATGCCGCCCTGATCGAGGGTCTTGCCCTCGCCCTCCAGGTGGTACCGGTCATCCTTGAAGAACTCGGTCGAGGCCACGTCGAGGGCCAGCCAGAAGTCCTCGCCGGCGCGGTAGCCGGCCGACTCGCCCGCCTTCATGATGAACTCCAGCGCGGCCTCGGCAGAGCCGATGTTGGGCGCAAAGCCCCCTTCATCGCCGACGTTGGTGTTGTGGCCGGCCGCCTTCAGGGCGCCCTTGAGCGCGTGGAAGATCTCGGCGCCCATGCGCAGGCCCTCCGAGAAGCTCTCGGCCCCCGCGGGCAGGATCATGAACTCCTGGATGTCGATCGGATTGTCGGCGTGGGCGCCGCCGTTGATGATGTTCATCATCGGCACCGGCAGGGTGCGGGCCGAGACGCCGCCGACGTACTTGTAGAGCGGCAGGCCGGCCGACATGGCGGCGGCCTTGGCCACCGCCAGGCTGACGCCGAGGATGGCGTTGGCGCCCAGGCGGCTCTTGTTGGGCGTGCCGTCGAGGTCGCGCATCACCTGGTCGAGGCGGCGCTGGTCCTCGGCCTCGAAGCCGGACAGGGCGTCGAAGATCTCGCCATTGACCGCGTCCACGGCCTTGAGCACGCCCTTGCCGCCGTAGCGCGACTTGTCTCCGTCCCGCTTCTCGACGGCCTCGTGGGCCCCGGTCGAGGCGCCGGAGGGCACGCCGGCGCGGCCGTTGGCGCCGTCCTCCAGGGTGACGTCGACTTCGACCGTCGGGTTGCCGCGGCTGTCGAGGATTTCGCGGGCGACGATGTCGATGATCTCGGTCATGGACCAAACTCCAGGTATGGAAACGGCGCGCGAGCCTTAGCCCACGCGCCGTCCGAATCAAAAATCTCTACCCATCCGTGTCGGACAGGCGGTACGGGCTATTCGCCCTTGGGCGTCATGATCTGGCGGCCGCGGTACATGCCGGTCTTCAGATCGACGTGGTGCGGACGGCGCAGTTCGCCGGTGTCCTTGTCCTCGATGAAGCTGTTGGGCTTCAGGGCGTGGTGCGAACGACGCATGTTCCGCCGCGACGGCGATACTTTTCTTTTGGGAACGGCCATCGGAGAACTTCCAGCCTTGGGACGTGAAAACGGAAGCGGCGGCCGTTCGAGGCCGCCGACTGAGCGGGGGTGTATGCCTGAAACCTGGTTAGGGTTCAAGCCCGTCCGCGACTAGGCCAATTCCTCCACGGCGGCGAGGAGCCGCGCGAGGTCCTGGGGCCGCGACAGGCGGTGGTCGCCGTCGCGAATCAGGGTGAACACCACGTCCTCCGAGGCGATGGCCATCTCCAACAACAGGGCGTGCGACCACGGCACGTCCTGGACGATGGCCTCGCGGGCCTGCGCCGACAGGGCCGGCTCCATCAGCTTTTCGGTGAAGTCGGGGGCGGGGGCGACAAGCACCATGCCGGCGACCCGGTCGGGCCGCGCCAGGGCCGCCAGACAGGCCATCCAGCCGCCCATGGAGGAGCCGACGAGGATCAGCGGGCCCTCAGTCAGCTGGTCGATGACGGCCAGCGAATCACTCCGCCAGCGGCCGATCGTCCCCTCGGCGAAGTCGCCGGACGATTCGCCGTGGGCCGAATAGTCGAACCGCAGGAAGGCGCGGCCCTTGGCCAGCGCCCAGTCCGCCAGCACCTGGGCCTTGGTCCCGGCCATGTCGGAGCGGAAGCCGCCGAGCCAGACGACGGTGGGGCCGGCGCCGTCCACGCGCCGCCAGGCGAGGCGCTCGCCGTCGGAGGGCAGGACGCCGGAGGTTTCGGTCATAACCCCCTCCCCTGGCTCAGCTTCTGAGCTTTGCGCCCAGCTTGCCGGCCGCCATGATGATGGCCGAGGACAGGGCCTCGATATCGGCGTCGGTCAGCGTCTTCTCGCGCGGCTGCACGGTCACCTCGACGGCCACCGACTTGGAGCCCTCCGGCAGGCCGGGGCCCTCATAGACGTCGAAGACCCGCACGCCGGAGATCAGCTGCTTGTCGGCGCCGGCCACGGCCCGGGCGAGATCGCCGGCCGGCTTGTCGCGATCGACCACGAAGGCGAAGTCGCGGCTGAGCGGCATGAGCGGCGACAGGGCCAATGCCGGACGGGCCTTGGTCGGCTTCTTCTTCGGCTCGGGGATGGCCTCCAGCCACAGCTCGAAGCCGTAGACGGGGCCTTCCACGTCCAGGGCCTTCAAGACCGAGGGGTGGATGGCGCCGAACTCGGCCAGCACGGCCTTGGGGCCGAGCTGCAGGCGGGCGGACTGGCCGGGACGCCACCACGGGCTGGTGTTGTCCTGCACCAGTTGCAGCGAGCCCACCGGCGCGCCGAGCTCCTCCAGCAGGGCCATGAGGTCGGCCTTCACCTGGAACAGGTCGTCGGTCGTGGCGCCGTCCCACCGGCGCGCCGGATGGGGGGCGATGATGGCGGCGACGGCGGTGCGCTGGTCCGAGGGCCGGTCGCCGGCGAAGACCGGGCCGATCTCGAACAGGGCCGCGTCCGCGAAGCCGCGGGCGGCGTTGCGCCCCGCGGCCAGGATCAGCCCCGGCAGGGCCGAGGGCCGCATGCAGTCGAGGTCCGAGGCGATGGGGTTGGCCAGCACCAGGGCGTCGGCGCCGCCGCCGAACAGGGTGGCCGCCTGCCGGGAGACGAAGGACCAGCCGACCGTCTCGGCGTAGCCGGCCGCCGCCAGCGCCCGCCGGACCAGGCGCGAGCGGGCCTGGCGCGGGGTGAGCACGCCGCCGGGCGGGCGATCGATCAGAGGCAGGGGCTCGATGGGCAGGCTGTCGAATCCGGTGATGCGGGCGACTTCCTCGACCAGGTCGGCCGGGCCGTCGACGTCACGGCGCCACGAGGGGGGCGAGACGCGCCAGAGGTTGGTCCCCTCTCCTTCGATCGCGAAGCCGAGCGCCTTGAGGATGGCCGCGCTCTTGTCCGGCGCCACGTCGAGGCCGGAGAGCTTGCGGACATACGCGGGATCAAAGTGCACGGCCTCGCGGCGGGCGGGCGCGGCGCCGGCCAGCACGACCTCGGAGGGCTCGCCGCCGCAGATGTCGAGGATGAGCCGGGTGGCCAGCTCGATGCCCGGGACCAGGGATTCCGGATCGACGCCGCGGGCGAAGCGGTACTGGGCGTCGGAGAACAGGCTCAGGCGCCGCCCGGTCTCGGCCGTGGTGATCGGGTCGAAATAGGCCGCCTCGACGAAGACGTCGGTGGTCTCGTCGCTGGAGCCGGTGGAGACCCCGCCCATGACGCCGCCCAGGCCGATGGCGCCCGACGCGTCGGCGATCACCGACATGGCGGGCGTGATCGCATAGGTCTTGCCGTCCAGGGCTTCGAGGGTCTCACCCTCGCGGCCGGTGCGGGCCTCGACATAGCCGCCCGAAAGCTTGGCCGCGTCATAGACATGCAGAGGCCGGTCGCGGTCGTAGGTCAGGTAGTTGGTGACATCGACCAGGGCGTTGATGGGCCGCAGGCCGATGGACTTCAGCCGCTCCTGCAGCCAGGCCGGCGACGGGCCGTTCTTCACGCCGCGGATCAGCCGGCCGGCGAAGGCCGGGCAGGTCTCGGGCGAGGCGATGCGGATGTCGATCGGGCACGGGAACTTGCCGGCGACAGGGACGATCTCGGCGGTCTTCAGCGTCCCCAGGCCGGCGGCGGCGAGATCGCGGGCGATGCCGGCGACGCCCAGCCAGTCGGGCCGGTTGGGGGTGACCTCGAAGTCGATCACGGCCTCAGAGCCGAACACCTGCGACGCCGGGGTTCCGACCGCGAAGCTGCCTGGAATGTCGAGGATGCCGTCGGCGTCGCTGTCCTGCTCAAGCTCGGCGCCCGAGCAGAGCATGCCGTTGGAGACCACGCCGCGGACGGGCTTCTCGACCAGGGTGACGCCAAGGCCCGGCACGAAGGCGCCGATCGGGGCGTAGATGGTGGTCAGGCCCGCGCGGGCGTTCGGGGCTCCGCAGACGATCTCCTTCATGCCGTCGACGGTCTCGACCTGGCAGACCCGAAGCCGGTCGGCGTTGGGATGCTGCACCGCCTCGACGATCTTGGCGACGGTGAAGGGGGCGAGCTTGGCGGCGGGATCGGCGATGTGCTCGACCTCCAGCCCGGCCATGGTCATAGCGTCGCCGACCTCGGCCACCGTGGCCGTGGTGTCGAGATGGTCCTTGAGCCAGGAGAGGGTGAATTTCATCGTCTTATCTGACCTAGCTCAGCCCGCTGGCGGGGTTGGGGGCGGCGAAGGGCGAGAAGCCGTAGTGGGCGAGCCAGCGGACGTCGCCAGCGAACATGTCGCGCAGGTCGGGCATGCCGTACTTCAGCATGCCGAAGCGATCGACCCCGAGGCCAAAGGCGAAACCCTGCCACTCCTCCGGGTCGAGGCCGCAGTTCCTGAGCACATTGGGGTGGACCATGCCGCAGCCGGCCACCTCCAGCCAGTCGGTCCCCGTGCCGATGCGGATCTCGCCGCCGGAGCGGTCGCACTGGACGTCGACCTCGGCCGAGGGCTCGGTGAAGGGGAAGTGATGGGGGCGGAAGCGCGTCGTCACGCCCTCAGTCTCGAAGAACCGGGCCATGAAGGTGTCGAGGGTCCACTTCAGCTGGCCCATGTGCACGGCCCGGTCGATCACCAGACCTTCGATCTGGTGGAACATCGGCGTGTGGGTCTGGTCGCTGTCGCAGCGGTAGGTGCGCCCCGGGGAGACGATGCGGAACGGCGGCTTGCCGGCCTGCATGGTGCGCACCTGCACCGGCGAGGTGTGGGTGCGCAGCAGCTTGCGTTCGCCGTCCGGGCCGGGGCTGAAGAAGAAGGTGTCGTGCATCTCCCGCGCCGGGTGCTTGGGCGGGAAGTTCAACGCGGTGAAGTTGTGGAAGTCGTCCTCGATGTCGGGGCCTTCGGCCACGGCGAAGCCCATCTCCGCGAAGATGGCGATCATCTCGTCCATCACCTGCAGGGTCGGGTGCACGCTGCCCTTGCGGCGCGGAGGGGCCGGCAGGCTGAGGTCCACGCGTTCGGCGGCGAGCTGGGCGTCCAGCGCCGCGGTCTCCAGGGCCGCCTTGCGCTCGGCGATGGCGGAAGAGACGGCGTCGCGCAGGGCGTTGATCTTCGGGCCCTGTTCCTTGCGCTCGTCGGGGCTCATCGCACCCAGCGACTTCAGGAGCGCCGAGACGGAGCCCTGCTTGCCCAGGGCCGTGACGCGCACGGCGTCGAGCGCCGCGAGGTCGGCGGCGGCGGAGACGGCCGAGGTCAACTCGGCTTCCATGTTCGACAGATCGGTCATGTCACTCGTCTAGCGGACGGAATGGTCAGCAAAAAGCCCTCCGGCTCGCACCGGAGGGCTCTTGTTCGGCTGGGAAGCTATGCAGCTTCCGTGACCTTAAGCCAGGGCGGCGCGGACCTTGTCGGCGATGGCCTTGAAGCCGGCCGGATCAGCGCCGGCGATGTCCGACAGGACCTTGCGGTCGATGTCGACGCCGGACAGATCCAGGCCGTGCATAAACTGCGAGTAGGTGAAGCCTTCCTGGCGGGCCGCAGCGTTGATGCGCTGGATCCACAGGGACCGGAACATGCGCTTCCTGACCTTGCGGTCGCGGTAGGCGTACTGGCCGGCCTTGTCCACGGCGGCCTTGGCCGCGCGGATGGTATTCTTGCGGCGGCCATAGAAGCCCTTGGCCTGCTCGAGAACTTTCTTGTGCTTGGCGTGGGACGTAACGCCCCGTTTGACACGCGCCATATCAGATCACCTCAGATTGGATTTGCGTTATGGCCGATCAGCCGTAGGGCATGAAGCTCTTGATGATCTTCGTGTCCGGGTCAGACATCACCTTGGTACCCCGGTTTTGACGGATGTACTTGGCGTTGTGGCTGATCAGGCGGTGACGCTTGCCGGCGACGCCGGCCTTGATCTTACCTGTGGCGGTCAATTTGAAGCGCTTCTTCACGCCCGACTTGGTCTTCAACTTCTGAGGCATTTTGCTGCGGGCCCTAAGACCCGTCCTCTACAAAGCATGACGAACCGCCATGGCATGCCAATCGGCCAGGCGGTTCCGTTAAGAACGCGGTGAGGTACTGGAAAAGGCTGGGGGACGCAACCCAGAGCCTCGCAGATCCCTCCGACCCCGGCCCTATCTGGGGGCCAGGATCATGATCATCTGCTTGCCTTCCATGCGCGGCTCGTACTCGACCTTGGCGACTTCCTCGAAGTCGACCTTGACCTGTTGGAGCAGCTTCATGCCCAGCTCGGGGTGGGCCAGTTCGCGGCCGCGGAAGCGCAGGGTCACCTTGACCTTGTCGCCTTCCTCGAAGAAGCGGTGCATCGCCTTGGCTTTGACGTCGTAGTCGTGGACGTCGATGTTCGGCCGGAGTTTGATCTCCTTGATCTCGACGACCTTCTGCCGCTTGCGCGCTTCGTTCTTCTTCTTCTGCTCCTGGAACTTGAACTTGCCGAAATCCAGGATCTTGCAGACCGGAGGATCGGAGTTCGGGGAGACTTCGACCAAGTCGAGGCCCACCTCTTCGGCGGCTTCGATGGCGGAGGAGGTTGGCATGATGCCTTGCTTCTCGCCATTATGGTCGATCAGAAGCACCCGCGGAGAGCGGATTTCGTCGTTGATACGCGGACCATCCTTGGTCGGCGGCGCTTGCATGGGGCGGCGAATAGGGGTCGTCTCCGGCAGTTGATCCATAGGGGCGGCGCTCCCGCGATAGGAATCGCGCGCCGCCGTGCATGCCTTATATAGGAAGCCGCGTCCTCACGCCACGGCCGGCCCCCTGTTTACCGAGAGAAAACGCCGCCGATGACGCGGATCCTGTTCGTCACCTCGACCCGCATCGGCGACTGCATCCTGTCCACCGGCCTGTATCGCCATCTGGCCGAGCATGAGCCGGACGCCAGGATCACCGTGGCCTGCGGGCCCCTGGGGCAGCCGGTGTTCCGCGCCGCGCCGAAGCTGGAGCGGATCATCGTCGTCGCCAAGTCGCCGACGGGGCACCGCGGCCACTGGCTGAAGCTGTGGCGCGGGGTGGCCGGGACGCGCTGGGACCTGGTGGTCGACCTGCGCGGCTCGGGCCTGGCCTATACCCTGATGGCCAAGCGGCGGCGGCTGTTCCGGGGCGAGAGCCGCGAGCCCGAGCACAAGGTGATCGAGCTGGGCCGCGTGCTGGGCCTGTCCCCTCCCCCCGATCCGGTGTTCTGGCTGGACGACCGGGCGCAGGCCGACGCCGCCGCCCTGATCGGCGACGATCCGCGCCCGCTGCTGGCCATCGCCCCGGCGGCGGCCGTGGCGGACAAGGCCTGGGCGCCGGAGCGGTTCGCGGACGTCGCCGAGCGGCTGGTGCAGGGCTCCATGGCCGGGGCAAGGGCGCTGGTCCTTGGGGGACCGGGAGATGCGGCGGCCGCCGCGCCGGTGCTGGAGCGCCTCGGCCCGGACCGGACGATCGATGCGGTCGGCCGGCTGGACATGCCGGCGGCGGCGGCGGCGGTAGCGAAGGCGCAGCTCTACATCGGCGCCGATTCCGGCCTGGGCCACGCGGCGGCGGCGGTGGGGGCGCGGACCCTGTCGCTGTTCGGGCCCACCGACGAGCGGCGCTACGCCCCATGGGGGCCGCGGGTGCAGGTGGTGCGGGGCGGGGCCGAGATGGCCGACCTGGACGTCGACACCGTCTACCGGGCGGCGGAGGCCCTGCTGGCCAGCAGGGCGGCATAGGCCTCCAGCGTGGCGCGGGTCATGGCGTCCACCGAGTAGCGGCCGCGCACCTGGGCGATCCCTTCCTGGCCCATCCGGGTCCAGGCGTGGGGGCCGGCGGCGAGCGCCGCCTCGATGGCGTCGGTCCAGGCCTGCGGGTCGCCGGGGGGAACCAGCCAGCCGGTCTCGCCGGGCAGCACGGTCTCGCGCGCCGCGCCATGATCGGCGGCGATCACCGGGCGGCCCATGGCCTGGGGCTCCACCGCCGTGCGCCCGAAGGCCTCGGGGCGCAGGGAGGGGGCGATGGCGACGTCGGCGGCGAGATAGGCGGCCGGCATGTCGGCGCAGTGGCCGACGATGCGCACGCAGTCGCCTAAGGCCGCGCCGGCGATCGCCGTCTCCAGCTCCATGCGATAGGCGTCGCGGCCCTGGTCGTCCCCGGCCAGGACCAGGATGAAGTCCGAGACGCCGCGGGCGTTGAGGCGGCGGGCGGCCTGGACGGCCAGGGCCTGGCCCTTCCAGCGGGTCAGGCGCCCCGCCAGCAGGATCACCGGGCGCGTGTCGCGCTCGCCGATGCCCCAGGCGTGGCGCAGGGCCTCGACCCGGTCCGCCGATACGGCGGCGGGGTCGAAGGCCGCGAGGTCCACCCCGCGGGGGATGGCGATCACCTTGGCCGGGTCCGTGCGGTGCATGGCCAGGACGTGGGCGCGGGTGAAGTCGGAGTTGGCGATGACCAGGTCGGCCCGGGCCATCACCCCGTTGTACCAGCGCTTCCACGGGGTGGTGGAGTTGTAGACCCCGGCATAGGTGGCGACGGACGGCGTATTGGTCGCCCGGGCGGCGGCGAGGGCCGAGAAGGCCGGGGCGCGGGAGCGGGCGTGGACGAGGCTGACCTGGCGTTCGGCGATCATGGCCTTGAGTGCGCGGGCGTTCGCCAGGAGGGTCAAGGGGTTCTTGGAGGCGACGGGCAGGCGCACCAGCTCGGCGCCCATCGCCAGGAGTTCGCCCTCCAGCCGCCCGCCCTCGGAGACCACGACCGCCCTGCCCCCGGCCGCGATCACCGCCTTGGCCACATCGAGCGTGGTGCGCTCCACCCCGCCGGCGTCGAGGCGCGGCGTCACCTGCAGCAGGGTGAAGTGGGGCGGGAGGGTCACGGGACCTGTGTGCCTCAAAGCGGGGGCAGGACCAAGCCGACACGTCCCCCCGCCCCGCTCGGCTGCGCCGAGTCGCCCTCCCCTCCGGGGGGAGGGTGAAGGGCGCCCGCCTACAGCGGGAACCAGTTGCGTTTGCGGCTGTAGGACAGGTAGCCGACGTTGGCGCCGAGGCGCAGGCCAAGCCCGGTGCGGACCGGGGCCAGGGTGATCTGTTCGGCGCGCTGGTAGTTCACGCCGAGGCCGCCGATCAGATAGGCCGAGCCCTCGACGCCGGGATAGCGGCGGTACACCGCCTCCGGGTACTGCAGATTGTAGCACAGGGTGAAGACCCGGCTGGCGTTGCCGCCGAAGTCCCAGCCCACCGACGGGCCCTGCCAGTAGACGGCCTGGGGCTCGCGGTTCTTCATATAGAGCAGGCCCTTGCCGTAGCGCAGGCCGATGGCGATGGCGGCGGAGCCTTCCTCGCCGGCGATGTAGCCGGTGGGCTGGCCATTGTCGTTGAAGGTGCGCTGGATCACCCCGGCGGCCGCCTCGGACGTCACCCCGAAGAAGTCGGACACGCTGTTGACCAGCTCCTCGCGGGTATAGGTCTCGGCCTTGGCGGGATAGGACGGCTGGGCCGTGGCGGGGGGCGCGATCGGTTCGGCCGTGCCCGAGGGCGGCTGCAGATAGTCCTGGGCCATGGCGGGCGCGCCGATGCCGGCGGCGACGCCGGTCAGGATGAGGTGTCTTCTGTCGATCATGGGTCCCTGCTCCCGGATGCGCCTGCCCCCGCAAAGCTGTCGCGCAAGACGATGGCCCGGCATGCTTAACGAGCGATGAACCGGGCGGCGGCGGGCCCGAAAGCCTCGCCCTTCGACAAGCTCAGGATGAGGCCTTCTACTGCACCGCCGCCGAAGTCCGCCTCATCCTGAGCCTGTCGAAGGACGAGGCGGTCGCACGGCAGCTCGGATGTGCTAAAGCCCGCCGCAATGAGCACGCCCCTGAATCGCATCCGCAACTTCTCCATCGTGGCCCACATCGACCACGGCAAGTCGACCCTGTCCGACCGGCTGATCCAGCAGACCGGGGCGCTGACCCAGCGCGAGATGAAGGAGCAGGTGCTCGACTCGATGGATATCGAGCGCGAGCGCGGCATCACCATCAAGGCCCAGACCGTGCGGCTGGAGTACCGGGCCGCCGACGGGGAGGACTATGTCCTCAACCTGATCGACACCCCCGGCCACGTCGACTTCGCCTATGAGGTCTCGCGCTCCCTCGCCGCCTGCGAAGGCAGCCTGCTGGTCGTCGACGCCTCCCAGGGCGTCGAGGCCCAGACCCTGGCCAATGTCTACCAGGCCATCGAGAACAACCACGAGATCGTGCCGGTCCTCAACAAGATCGACCTGCCCGCCGCCGACGTGGAGCGGGTCAAGGCTCAGATCGAGGACGTCATCGGCCTCGACGCGTCGGACGCCATTCTCTGTTCGGCCAAGTCCGGCATCGGCATCCCCGAGGTGCTGGAGGCCATCGTCACCCGCCTGCCCCCGCCCAAGGGCGACCCGGACGCGCCCCTGAAGGCCCTGCTGGTCGACGCCTGGTACGACGCCTATCTCGGCGTGGTGGTGCTGGTGCGGGTGATCGACGGCAAGCTGCGCGCCGGCCAGCGCATCAAGATGATGCAGTTCGGCTCGACCCACCTGGTCGACCGCATCGGCGTCTTCCGCCCCCACCGGGTGGACATGGAGGAGCTGGGGCCGGGCGAGATCGGCTTCATCACCGCCCAGATCAAGGAAGTGGCCCACGCCGCCGTCGGCGACACGGTCACCGACGAGCGCAAGCCGACCGAACACCCCCTGCCCGGCTTCCGCGAAGTGCAGCCGGTGGTGTTCTGCGGCCTGTTCCCGGTCGACGCGGCCCAGTTCGAGGACCTGCGCGCCGCCGTCGGCCGCCTGCGCCTGAACGATTCCAGCTTCTCCTACGAGATGGAGACCAGCGCCGCCCTCGGCTTCGGCTTCCGCTGCGGCTTCCTGGGCCTGCTCCACCTCGAGATCGTGCAGGAGCGGCTGAGCCGCGAGTTCAACCTCGACCTGATCGCGACGGCGCCGAGCGTGATCTACAAGATCACGCTGACCAACGGCGACGTGATCGACCTGCACAACCCGGCCGACATGCCCGACCCGGTGAAGATCGACTCCATCGCCGAGCCGTGGATCAAGGCGACCATCTTCACCCCCGACGAATACCTCGGGGCGGTGATCAAGCTGTGCCAGGACCGGCGCGGCGCCCAGCGCGAGCTCTCCTACGTCGGCAGCCGGGCCATGGTGGTCTACGACCTGCCGCTGAACGAGGTGGTGTTCGACTTCTACGACCGGCTGAAATCGATCTCGAAGGGCTATGCCTCCTTCGACTATTCGATCGAGGAATACCGCACCGGCGACCTGGTGAAGATGTCGATCCTGGTCAATTCCGAGCCGGTCGACGCCCTCTCCATGCTGGTGCACCGGGGCCGGGCCGAGGCCCGAGGCCGCGGCATGGTCGAGAAGATGAAGGAGCTGATCAGCCCCCACATGTTCGTCATCCCGATCCAGGCGGCCATCGGCGGCAAGATCATCGCCCGCGAGACCGTGCGCGCCCTGCGCAAGGACGTGACGGCCAAGTGCTACGGCGGCGACGCCAGCCGCAAGCGCAAGCTGCTCGACAAGCAGAAGGCCGGCAAGAAGCGCATGCGCCAGTACGGCAGCGTGGAGATCCCGCAGGAAGCCTTCATCGCGGCGCTGAAGATGGACGCGGACTAGGGGGCGTCCCTCTCAGCGTCATAGGGGACGTTTCCTTGCGTGCTTCGAGACGCCCAAGGCTTCGACAAGCTCAGCCTCGGGCTCCTCAACATGACGAACGTTTACAACCCGCCCCCTTCGTCATGCTGAGGAGCCGGATGAAATCCGGCGTCTCGAAGCACGCAGCGCCATGGTGCAGCAGCCCCCGCATTCCCGGGTCAGCTTGAATTCAGTCCTGTGATCGGCGCGCTCGCCCGCGCCGCGCCGAGCGGAACCATCGGCTCCGATCCGAACGCCGCGGGCTCCTCATCGTCCGCGTCCGTGAAGGCCGGGGCGGCCCAGGCTTGCGCGGCAAGCATCGGGGAGAGCCCGAGGTCCTGGCAGATTTGCGCCACCACCTCATCGATGGGGCGATCCAGGACGGCGCTCTCGTCCGCGTCGGTCAGCCGCTCCCAGACATCCGACGACAGTTGCTCGGCCTCGTCCGCGTCGGCGCGTTCGGCCTCAATGATCGTCTCGACCCGGCGATGGATACGGTCGCGGCGCTTGAACGCCTCGGCGGCGCGGGCCTTGGTCTCGGCGCCGTCCAGGGCCGCCAGGTCGCTGAGCAGCCTCGACTGCAGGGCGATGGTCAGGCGCACGGCGCGGGCCGCCCGGGCGTAGCTGAGCGCCGGGTCGAGCCCGCTCGCCTCATCGCTCTCGGCGAGGGCGCAGGCCCTGCGCCCGGCCGCCCTGGCCATCTCCATCCCGATCTCGGCCAGCTCCGCCAGCATCGCCAACTGGCCCTCGATCATCGCCCGCGCGGACGCGCCGACGGCCGGAGGCGGATCGGCGGAGAGGGTGATGGGCATCAGCAGCATTCAGGCCGACGGCTTCTAGTATGCCATCCCGCGTATACTTTTCCGCCTCAATCACAAGCTTGACCGCAGCAGACAATGCTTGCGGCACCTCAGGAATTAAGACGTCATCAAGAGGCTCGCTCCGCCGCCAGCCGCGAGCGCTCATGTATTTGTATAATTTTGATTTGTATTCTTCGCTTATTACATCCATCTGGAAGCAGCGAATAATCATCGCCGCAACAGAAACTTTCCATTTTCGCTTCAGAATAATAAACGACTCTAGGTCTATCGCGTTCAGGTCGCGCATAAAGGATTCTGCGGGAAGCAGGAAGGCGGATGCGAAACGATGCGCCTGAGATTCGAGTTCCGCGTATTCCGAGGTGCTCAGTTCTCCGGGATCAACTCCCTCATGCAAGATCAAATGGCCCAATTCGTGAGCAGCATCAAACCGCGACCGGACCGCTGAGGCTTTATCCTCTGCTAGTAGAACAAACGGCCGACTGGCGAGGCCACACCAAGCAGAGACACCGTCCATCTTGAGGCCGCCCAGCTCTTCCCGGACGACAATCGCACCTGCAGTTTCCAAGGTGCCGATAACGTCTGCTATAGGTCCAGTACCAAGCCCCCACCGAGCGCGGCAGTCACGAGCGCATTCTTCAATTTGAGCTTCGTCGATAAGGCGATAGTTGACTGGACCAAGACGCGGAAAATCTGGCTCCGGAAAATCTACCCACTCCTCTAGTTCCGAAAATAGATGTTTTGCCCACTGAAGCCTCGCCTCGGCCTTCTTGCGGAGACCTAGCGTGAGGGTACTATTCGATCGGTAGAAATGCATTGCTTCGGACGGCGGAGATTGCCGCAGGAAAAGACTAGGTCGAACATTTAGTTTTGAAGCCAGACTCTCTATCGCATCTGGCTCAGGCACCTGCCGACCGCTCTCCCAGGAAGAGATAGTAGACGAACTACGTTCTACCATTTGAGCGAGGGAAGTTTGCGTCAGGCCACGGGCGAGGCGCGCTTCCTCCAACCGCGACCCGACGAAATCCTGAACCCCTTTAGCCATTCTAATCAACTCAATCTGTCTTGCGAATTTTGCGAACAATCGACCGCGGCACCGAGCGCAGGGTTGGAACCCGAGTCGGATGAAGCGCCGACGGCGTGTCGCCATATAACTCGGCTACCCGGCCTACCTCCTCGTAAAAGTGCCAGGATTTGAATGACGAACTTGGCACCCCAAAAAATACCCCTAAGGGGAGTTCCTGAGGGGCTCCGGCACCTTTTGCGATAAGCAACATTCCGAAATACTTCCCATCGGTGAGAGGGGCCTCAGAGCGCCAAAAGTCGGGTTGGTGCGGGTCGAGAATCCCATTGAGCCCAGCGAGAAGTCGCCGCGCCCTCGATCTCCTCAAATGCTCCAACGAGTCGGTGATTGAGGCGGTCACCAAAAATCGCCGATGTCGGGCGACTGGCATCGGGAAGTTCCCCGCACGGGCAGTTACATCTTCGGCACCGCACTCAAGGGCCGTGTTCATAACCGCCGCCTGCACCGCGAAATATCGATCTGTGCCTCGCGCGTAGGCCTGCTGGCTTCTAAGCGCGCGCCCCTCTAGCGCCGCCCGGTGATGGGCGGAAGCAAAGGCACCATCAATCGCCTCAGCGACATTGAGGAAGAACTGCCGGTCAAAATGCTCACGGATAACCCGGTCAAAGAAGGCCATAGAATCGTGACTTTCCTCTGTGTGGAATGGGAAAATGGATCATTTTTTTGCGCCAAGCAAGCTCTCGGCCCGATTTTTCCTGGCTCGGCGGTCCGCTATGCAAGGTTCGCCCGCAACTTGATGCGCTGGTCGCCGCCCCGAAGATTGACGACGCGAATGGCAAGCTTGCCGGGGCGAAATCGTCGCGGCTTACTCGACGGACATCCGCGCTCTGGAGTCTCGGGCCAGGCGCGAGAATGACGGGTTAGGTTAGGGTTGAGAGCGACAGGAGCCCGCCATGCCGATGAAGACCGCCAGCCAGCTCGTGGCCGAGGCCGACGCCGTGGTGACGGCGCTCAGCGCGGGCGAGGCCCTGGCGCTGATCGGCGCGCCGGGGGTGCTGTTCGTCGATCTGCGCGAGCCTGACGAGGTCGAGGCGACCCGGCTGATGCCCGGCGCCGTCCACGTGCCCCGCGGGGTGCTGGAGTGGATCGCCGATCCGGCGAACCCGCGGCATCGGGTTGAGTTCTCCGAAGCGAAACGGGTGGTGCTGTACTGCGCCGGCGGCGGACGCTCGGCCCTGGCGGCCAAGGCGCTGCAGGACATGGGCATGGATAACGTCGCCCATGTCGCGGGCGGTTTCGCGGCGATGCAGGGGGGCGGCTGAGGGGGCGAGCGGGGCTGCTGCACTGCGGTTTTGCGTGCTTCGAGACGCCCGATTGCATCGGGCTCCTCAGCATGACGAAGGTGGGTGGGCTGCAAAGCTGTTCTAGATCAATGCATAAGCCTTCGTGGGGCTGAGGGGCGCGGGGATGGCGACGCGGCTGATCGCTCCGGACCTGGCGCACCTGGGCGCCTATGCCGAGGCGCTGGAGCGCGGCTGGTCGGCGGACACCATGCGGCCGCAGGCGGCGCAGGAGGAACTGGCCAGGATCGCGGCCGATCCGGCGGCCTTTGTGGCGTCGCTGGACGACCCGGAGGCCAGGGGCGCGCCGATCACCTTGCCGGACGGGAGCCAGGTCCCTCGCCTGCCCGGCTTGCGGCGTTGGATTTGGGACGACGGCTTCTGCGGCTCCATCGGCCTGCGCTGGCAGGCGGGCACGGCCGATCTGCCGCCCTATGTGCGCGGCCACATCGGCTATGCGGTGGTTCCGTGGCGGCGGGGCGAGGGCCAGGCGACGCGGGCGCTCGGCCTGCTGCTGCCCCTGGCGCGGGCGCTGGGGCTGCCGCACGTGGAGATCACCACCCTGGCCGACAATGCGGCCTCGCAGGCGGTGGTGACGGCGAACGGCGGGCGGGAGGTCGGACGCTTCGACGATCCGCTGCACCAGGGGGCGGAGACGGTGCGGTTCCGGATCCTGCTGTAGGGGGATGGGTCTGGCGTCCCCCCGCCCCGCTCGGCTACGCCGAGTCGCCCTCCCCTCCAGGGGGAGGGGGAACGACGCCGAGTTCGGGCCAGCGGCGGGCCAGTTCGGCGAGGGTCTCGGCGGCCGTCCGGTGGTGGACGAAATGGCCGCCGGCGTCTTCCCACAGGTGGCGGTACTTCAGGGTGTCGTCGACCAGGATGTCGCCGGGATGGCAGTGCTCGCGCTTGAGCGCGGCGCGGGTGGTGATGACGGGGGTTCCGGGGAAGTGCAGATGGGCCCAGCGGCGCTTCTGGTCCTCGGCCCAGCCGCCGCGGGGCACGCCGGTCAGGATGGTGGGGCTGAGGTGGCGCACGCCGTCGAACAGCTGCCGCGCGTCCGGCAGGGACGGCAGGGTTCCGTAGAAGTCGTCGGCGCGGGCCAGGGCGTGCCAGAAGCGATAGAGGCCGCGGCGGTCCTGGTAGTGGCGCGGGTGCATGCCGAGGACGGCGATGGCGCCCGCGTCGAAGTCGGCCAGCACCCCGTCGCAGTCGAGATAGAGCCGCATCGTCGTCAGGCGGGGCCGGCGCCCGCCCCTGCCCCCGCGAGGGCGGCCCGCACGTGCTCGAGGAAGGTCTCGCCGACCAGGGGCTTGGTCAGGACCGAGACGGCGCCGACCGCCGTCGCGGCGCGAAGGATCAGCTCCGGGTCCATCGCCGACATGCCGGCCGAGATGGCCACGACGGGAATGGCGGGATAGTCGCGCTTCAGGGCCTGGAGCAGTTCGATGCCGTCCAGGTTGGGCATGACCATGTCGGTGACGATGAGGTCGAAGGGCGCCGCGGCGACCGCCTTCAGCGCCTGGACCCCGTCCTCGACAAGCGCGACCTCATAGCCGGCCTGGGTCAGGTGCTCGCTGGCGATCTCCCGCAGGATGGGGTCGTCGTCGGCGACCAGGATTCGGCGGCGCATCTGCTCCCCAACCTCAGCGGGCGGCTTGGCGCGCCCGTGATAGCATAATGGCCAAGTCCGGCTATTCGATCCCAGGGCCCAGCCGGCCGGCGTGGCGCAGG
>NCED01000104.1 GCA_002280485.1 Caulobacterales bacterium 32-69-10 | reverse complement strand
CCGCGCCGGCCTGTTGTGGGAAAGCGAGGAAGGCGATCAGGTGTTCGCCAATGTCACCCGCTCGGTCGAACCGCCCAACTTCTCGGCCCTGTCGCCGACCGCCGGCGGCTATCAGCCCCTGGTCCCGCAGGAAGCCGTGACTTGGGAAGTCGGCACGCGCGGTCGCCGCGGCCCGGTGACCTGGGACGTCACCGCCTATCGCGCCGACCTGAACCATGAGCTGCTGAACTTCGTGATCGACAACGCGCTGGGCATTCCCGCCTCCACCTTCAACGCCGGGCCCACAGTTCACCAGGGGATCGAGGCGGGGCTGGACTGGCGGATCGCGCCGCAGTGGCGACTGCGCCAGACCTACGCCTTCTCCGACTTCTACTTCGACGGGGACAAGGTCTACGGCGACAATGACCTGCCGGTCGTGCCGCCGCACCTGTATCGGGCCGAGCTGCGGTATGATCACCCGGCCGGCTGGTTCGTGGCGCCCAGCGTGGAATGGTCGATGGCCGATTCCTGGGTCGACTACGCCAACACCCTGAAGTCGCCCGCCTATACGGTGGCGAACCTGAACATGGGCTGGACCGTGCGACGCGGCCTGACCGTCTTCGCCGACGTGCGCAACCTGTTCGACGAAGCCTATATCTCGAACTTCAGCGCCGTCACCGACGCCAGCCTGCCCAGCATCTCCACTGCCGTCTTCTTCCCCGGCGAAGGCCGCTCGGCCTATGTCGGCATCAGGATGAGCTACTGATGGCCGGCAAGGCCGCAACCCAGGCGCCGGACGATCTGTCCGGCGCCTACCGGGCCGTCTGGCGCTGGCACTTCTACGCCGGCGTCTTCGTCATGCCCGTGCTGATGCTGCTCGCCCTGACCGGCGGCCTGTATCTGTTCAAGGACGAGATCGACGGCGCCCTCTATCGCAACATGATCCGCGTGCCTGCGGTCCAATCTCAGGCGGCGCCGGAAACCTGGCTGGCGTCGGCGGCTCAAGCCGCCGGCGGCGGACGGGTCGCCAATCTGGTCATGCCCGCCGGGGCGGACCAGGCCATTCGTCTGCGGGTGGACCGTCCCGACGGGGTGCAAAAGACGGTCTTCGTCGATCCGCACACGGGCCGCGTCACCGGCGTCATTCCCGCCGGCGGCTTCATGGAACTGGTCAAGAAGACCCACAGTCTGACCCTGCTGGGTCGGCCGTTCAACATCCTGGTCGAGATCGTGGCCGGCTGGACCATCATCCTGTTCGCCACCGGCCTCTATCTCTGGTGGCCGCGTGGACGAGCTGTCGCGACGGTCTCGCCCCGAACGACCGACACCCGACGCCGCCCCTTCTGGCGCGACCTGCACGCCCTGACCGGCGTCTATGTCGGCGGGGTCGTGCTATTCCTGGCGGTCACCGGCATGCCCTGGTCGGCCTTCTGGGGCGACACGGTGATGGACGCGGTCAAGTCCAGCGGTCTTGGCCGCCCGCCGGCGCCTGTCGCGGGGGCCTGGCAGCGCGCCGAACACCATGACCAGCCCATCGGCGCCGGTTGGGCCATGGACGGAATGGTCATGACCCACGACCACGCGGGCCACGGCGCCCTGGACCGGGTGCTGAAGGCCGCCGACGACGCCGGTCTGGCCCGGCCCTACGCCGTCAACATCCCCGCCGCCGGCGGCACGGCCTATACGATCACGACCCAGGCCCGCCGGGTTCAGGACAGCCGGTCGCTTTACATCGACGCCGCCTCGGGGCGTCTGCTGGCCGACCTCTCCTACGACCAGTTCGGCGCGGGCGCCAAGGCGATCGAATGGGGCGTCTACACCCACCAGGGCACCCAGTACGGGCAACTGAACCGGATCGTCATGCTGCTGGGCTGTATCGGCGTCTGGCTGCTGGCGATCAGCGGCCTGGTCATGTGGTGGAAGCGCCGTCCGCCGAACCTGTCGCGCCTTCGCCTGGGCGCACCGCCCGCCCCACCCGGACCGCGCGTCCGCGCCGCCGTCCTGGGCATCGTCCTGCCCCTCGCCATCCTCTATCCCCTGACGGGCCTGAGCCTGATCCTCGCCGTATTGCTCGATCGAGCCGTGCGGCCGATGATCCGGCGCCGCCCCGCCGTTTCCTGAAAGAACCGACGCCATGAAGACCCATCTGTCCCTCGCCGCCGTCGCCCTCGCTCTAGCGGCCTGCAACCCGCCGGAAGAGGCCAAGACTGCACCGGAGGCGCCCACCGCCGCGGCGGCGGTCACCGCAGCCAACGCCTGGTGCCGCCCGTCGCCGAACGGGGCCAAGGCCGGCGGCTGCTACGTCACCCTGACCGCCGCGACCGACGACCGGCTGACCGGCGGTTCCACGCCGCGCGCCGGAGAGCTTCAGGTCCATGAGATGAAGACCGAGAACGGCATGATGAAGATGGCCCAGCTGACCGAGGGTCTGCCGCTGCCGGCCGGCCAGGCGGTCGGCCTGGCGCCCGGCGGCAATCACCTGATGCTGATCGG
>NCED01000103.1 GCA_002280485.1 Caulobacterales bacterium 32-69-10 | reverse complement strand
CCCCGGCATTGGTGTTGATGCTGTTCAGCGCCATGAGGACGCCTCCTTTTTTCAAGGTGTCCGGCGTCATTTTGACGGCCGGGGGCATTTTGCCCGGGGAACGAAGTTGCAAGCGCCGGGCCAGATCATGACCCCGCGCCAGCCGCACAACCCCCTGTATTCGCAGGCCAAATTCCGAAAGCCGGACCGGAGCTTTTTGCCCAGTTGGCGTTCTGGCGGCAAGTTCTGCCCCCGGGTGGGGAGATTTTGCCGGGGCGGCCGACGAGTGAGGGGAAGAAGCGGGACGGGGTCGTTTCACACCCCGTCCCGCCGGTCTCACGCGAAGAGCGCGGGCGCTTAGCGGAAGAGGCTGAGCACAGCGCTAGTCGACGAGTTGGCGATGGACAGGGCCTGGATACCGAGCTGCTGCTTGGTCTGCAGGGCCTGCAGGGTGGCGCTTTCCTTGGCCACGTCCGCATCGACCAGGTTGCCGACACCGGCGGTCATGGTGTCCTGCAGCTTGCCCACGAAATCGAGGTGGGTCTGCAGGGCCTTGGACCCGGTGCCGAGCTTGGCCACCGCGGCGTTGACGTTGGTGATCGCCGTGGTCAGGGCGGTCACGATGACCGAAGCCGCCGCCGCCGTTGAGAACGAGGCGGTCGCGGCGATGCCCGACAGGGCGCCGGCGGATCCGAGACCCATCGACTGAGCGGCCACGGTGAGCTTGGACGCGCCCGTGGCGTCGGCCAGGGCGTAAAGGTTGGTGGCCGCCGTTTTGATCAGGTTGGTGCCGTTGAAGCTGGCGTTGGCGATGGTCTTGGCGATCTGGTTACGCAGGGCCTTGAAGTCATCGTTCATCGCCGTGCGGCTGGTCGCATCCAGCGACGTGTCCGCGGCGGCGAGCGCCTTGGCCTTCATCTGGTTCAGCAGGTCCGAGACGGTCTCGCCGGCCGAGATGGCCACATCCACGGTGGACTGGCCGCGCTGGATGGAATCCTTGACCGAGTCGAGCGAGCTGATGTCGGCGCGGGAGTTCTGGGCGATGGCCCAGATGGCGCCGTTGTCCTTGGCGCTGGCCACCTTCAGGCCGGTGTTGATCCGGTTCTGAGTGACGTTCAGACCCGTGTTGGTCACATTGAGGTTCTGGAGCGCGATCATCGCCCCAGTGTTGGTGTTGATACTGTTCAGCGCCATTCGACGCCTCCTTTTTCAAGGTGTCCGGCGTCATTTTGACGGCCGGGAGCATTTTGCCCGGCAAGGTTTGCAGCAAGGGCGGCGCCAGTTGCCTACCTCGGCTAAATTACTGTTTTTATTGATTTTAATGAAGCGGAAAGCAGGTTTTTTCTGCCGGGCGAGGCGGGCGCCGGCAATTTTTGCCGGGTGGAGGGGAGAATTTGCCGGGCGCCAGACCGGCGGTAGAGGCCGGGCGCGCATGAAAACGGGGCGGGGTGGTTTCCCACCCCGCCCCGCGGGTCTTGCGTGACTGAAGTCTGGACTAGCGGAACAGGCTGAGGAGCGCGCTCGAGGACGAGTTGGCGATCGACAGGGCCTGGATGCCCAGCTGCTGCTTGGTCTGAAGGGCCTGCAGGGTCGCGCTCTCCTTGGCGACGTCGGCGTCCACAAGGTTGCCGACGCCGGCGGTCATGGTGTCCTGCAGCTTGCTGACGAAGTCGAGGTGGGTCTGGATCGCCTTCGAGCCCGTGCCCAGCTTCGCCACCGCGGCGTTCACGGCGGTGATCGAGTTGGTCATGTTGGTGACCATCGCCGATGCCGTGGCCGCCGAGGTGAAGGTCGCGCCGATGGAGAAGGTCAGGATCGCGCCGGCGGTGTTGGCCAAGCCCATGACCTGGGCGCCGACAGTGAGCTTCGAAGAACCGGAGGCGTCGGCCAGGGAGTAGAGCGCCGTGGCGGCGGTCTTCAGCAGGTTGGTCCCGTTGAAGCTGGCGCTGGCGATCGTCTTGATGATCTGCTGCTTCAGGGCCACGAAGTCGTTGGCCATGGCGGTCCGCGACGAGGCGTCCAAAGACACGTCGGCGCCGGCGAGGGCCTTGGCCTTCATCTGGTTCAGCAGGTCGGAGATGGTCTCGCCGGCCGAGATGGCCACGTCCACGGTGGACTGGCCGCGCTGGAGCGAATCCTTGACCGAGTCGAGGGCGCTCACGTCGGCGCGCTGGTTCTGGGCGATGGCCCAGATGGCGCCGTTGTCCTTGGCGCTGTTCACCCCGGCATTGGTGTTGATGCTGTTCAGCGCCATGAGGACGCCTCCTTTTTTCAAGGTGTCCGGCGTCATTTTGACGGCCGGGGGCATTTTGCCCGGGGGTCTAAACAGCAAGCGCCGGGCCAGGCGGCCGGTCGCTCAACACTCTGTAGTTGTTGGATTTATCGTTGGGTGAAGAGGGCTATTTTTGCCGGGCCGGGAGGCGCGGCGGCAAATCCTGCCCAAGGCGCGCCCATTTTTGCCGGGCGCCCGAAAAAGGAGGCGCCGGACGGAGACGAGCTCCGTCCGGCGCACACGGCTTACCTGAACAGGGAAAGAATCGCCTGAGGCGATTGGTTCGCGATCGACAGGGCCTGGATTCCGAGCTGCTGCTTGGTCTGCAGGGCCTGCAGGGTCGCGCTCTCCTTGGCGACATCAGCGTCGACCAGATTGCCGATCCCGGCCGTCATCGTGTCCATGAGCTTGCCCACGAAGGCGGTGTGAAGATCGTAGGCCTTCGACGCCGTGCCCATCTTGGCGACGGCGGCGTTGACCCCGGTGATGGCGGCGTTGAGTGTCGCCACCATGGCCGACGCCGTGGCCTGGGTGCTGAACGAGGCGGTCGGAGTCACCGTCTGCAAGATGCCGCCGGCCACACCCAGCCCCATGATCTGGGCCTGGGCGGTCAACTTCGAAGTCCCCGTGGCGTCGGCCAAGGAGTAGAGGTTGACGGCGCTGGTGTTCAACAGGTTGGTCCCGTTGAAACTCGCGCTGGAGACGGTCTTCTTGATCTGGTCGCGAAGCGCCTTGAAATCGTCGTTCATCGCCGCGCGCGCCACTGAATCGAGGGACACGTCGGCGGCAGCCAGGGCCTTGGCCTTCATCTGGTTCAGAAGATCCGAAATGGTCTCGCCCGCAGAGATCGCCACATCGAGCGTGCTCTTTCCCCGGTTCAACGAGTCGGTCACGGTTTCCAGCGCCCCGACGTTCGAACGCTGATTCTGGGCGATAGCCCAGATAGCGCCGTTGTCCTTGGCGTTGGCCACCTTGAGGCCGGTGTTGATACGGGATTGGGTCGTCGCCAATTGCGAATTCGTGCCGTTAAGGTTCTGGAGCGCGATCATCGCGCCCACATTGGTGTTGATCGAATTCATAGCCATGAGATGTCCATCCATTCTGGAGGGGGAAACCGGCCTTTTGGCCGGTGGACGCACTTCTGGCGTCCAGCCGCCGAGGTTCGCAAAGGGCGGGCCACGAGGGGCGGCCCTTAACCCCTTGGCGGCGTTGGCTTTGTGTTGACGGGCCAACGGCGCCCGCTAGGCGCGATCGACCGGGCTGCAGGATTTGCCGCGCCCCCGGGGTGCGGGTTTGTCCTGTGACGCCGGGCCTCTACACTCACGCAAGATGGCCAAGCTGACCCTTGCAGACCTGCTCGACCTCGCGGTGCACACCGCGCTTCGGGCGGCGCCGACCGGCGCGGTCTCCGCCTTCGGCGCCTGGGCGGTCTCGGTGCGCGGAGCCAAGGCCTACCCGGTCGCCGACCGGCGGGCGGCCGACAACATGCGCCGCCTGCGGCCCGACTGGGACGAGGCGCGCATCGCCGAGGCCTGCCGCCTGCGCTGGGACAACATCGGCCGGCTGATGGCCGAATACGCCGCCTGCGACCGGCTGGTCCGCGAAGGGCGGATCGAGATCCGCGGCGCCGAGCGCCTGGCCGCGGCCAAGGCCGACGGCAAGGGCATCGTCCTGCTCGGCCTCCACCTCGGCAACTGGGAGGCCTACACCCCCGCCCTGGCCTCGCTGGGCATACCCATGGCGGCCTTCCACGAGCCGCGGCCGACCCTGGGACGTAAGATCATCACCGACCAGGTGCGCCGGCGGATGGGCGCGGTCACCTTCGAACCCGACCTATACGGGGTGCGGCAGGCGCTGCAGCAACTGCGGGCGGGCGGCGCGATCGGCCTGTTCGGCGACGAGAGCGTGGACGGGCGGGTACGGGGCCCCTTCCTGGGGCGCGGCCCGCGGATGGACAGCAATCTTCGCTATGCGGTGCAGTTCGCGCGCACCACCGGCGCGCCGATCGTGCCCGGCTATGTCCGGCGCGCCGAAGGCTGTCGTTTTGTGCTGCACGTGGGGGAGCCCGTGCGCCTCACGCCCGAGGCGCGGCCTGGCGAGCTGCTGGCGCGGGATGTCGCGACCCTCAACGCCGTTGTGGAGCCCATGATCCTGGACAACCTGGACCAGTGGTATTTCCTGCACGACAGGATCGAATAGGCGCTCAGCCTCAGGCCGCTTCGGATTCAGGCCGCGGGCTCGGGGCCAGCCCCTGCACCGGGTCTGCAGGTCGAACTCGTCGGCCTCCGCAGCGGCCATCAGCGCCCGCGTCACCTGACCGAACAGCCGGTACTCGGTGTCGCGAGGAGCCTCAGCCGACTGCGCGGTGCGCTGATAGGCCTGAAACGACATTCTGCCCGATCCTCTCGTCTTCGTACTCGATAAGCTTCCGGCAGGCCATGAGAGCCTTGTAGTACTCTCGGCTCATAACGTATTTAGAAATCCCTACGCAGTCGCCAAGCACGTCGGGATTACGTATCACCGTCATGAATTCGCTGAGCCGGTGCGCGAACTCCTCGTAGTACCGAGTCGCGGCCGCCTCATCGAGGTACATCATCATCACCGGGAAGTAGACCCGGCGGGCGGGAGAGGTCACTTCCTCCGCCTGCATGATGTCCTTCTCACGAAGGACCGAAGCCTTGTTCTGCAGGACCAGGACGCCGCGGCGATCCCCGTTCTGGACCACGGCCCCGTTCAGAACAAATTTCTCACCCGGCTTCAGCGACAGTTTCAGCGGCATGGAAGGCTCCCGATCAGGCGCCGCGCCGGGTGCAACCGGTTCTGGTTAAACCGGCGGGGCTGAAATCAAGCTAAACAGACGTGGTTAACGGCCTCTTGCGATTTGGCCCCCAGGCGCTCCCCGCTTAGCGATCCCTTAAGCATGATCAGGCCTGATCACGGCTGACCTGTTTGGCGAGCATGGCGTGTTTGCCGACGCGGACGCCTTCTGGACCGCGCAGTCGGCAGCCGTAGCCTCGCGTATCGAGGCTTATCTCGCCGAGGGGTGGAAGGACGTGGTCTGCCTTGAGCGGGGGCAGTATTTCCAGCGCTGGGACCATGTAACCAAGACGAAGACGCAGGGCGGCAAAGTGTTCGTCGAGCTTCGCCATGACGGCAGTGTGACCTTCCATGAAGGCTATATCTCACAGGCTGAGGCGCGGCGACGGGAGAAGGACATGCGCGGTGGAGACGACGCATCGTCCGCGTCCGTCAAACCTGAAATGTCTGGGCCCCTTGCTGAATATATCCTGCTGCACCGCCATGGGGCGGCGCAGGCGAGCTTGGCAAGCCAGCCTGCCATCGCGCTACGCCTGATGGTGGCCCATGCCATGACCGGCAGCGCGCTCTGGACGATCCGTGCGCACGAATGCGGCAGCCGGAAGGATGCCACACGGGCGAGCCT
>NCED01000051.1 GCA_002280485.1 Caulobacterales bacterium 32-69-10 | reverse complement strand
CAGCGACCGACCCAGCGCTGGCCCGCGGCCATGAGCGACAACATCGCGTGCGCCGACCGGCTCACCGCATTCGGAGCAAGCCAGAACCGAGCGAAAATCATGTCCGCAGGCCTTATGCTGATGCAGCACCGGCGGGCCGTGGAGTTCGTGGCCTCCCATCCCGGCCTGCGCGGCCTCGACACCGACCTGATCGTCGCCGCCGCGCCCGGGGAACCGGCCGCCGAGAAACTGGCATGGGCGCGCGGCGAGCTGACGGCGGACAGCGCCGAGGTCTTCGCCGTGGAGGCGGAGGGGCTCGACGAGGCGGTCTCGCTCTACCGCGCCTCGCGCAGCGCCGACCTGATCGTGGTCTCGCGGCCCGTCCTGCTTCCGAGCCTGCGGCAGCGCAGCCGCCGGATCGACGAGAACGGCATGTGGGGCTTCAGGACGCCGGTCCTGGTCTGCTGAGGGCGGTGGGAACGAAATCGGCGCGCGCCGGGCAGGCTTGAGTTTGCGACCCGGGGCCCTCATCTTGAGCGCATGGCCAAGCCGAAACCCGGTCAAGACCTCGCTGAAGACGCTCCGGCCTTTGTCGGTGCGGCCGAAGAGCATGACCGGAAGGCGCCGCTTGAGGCTCGGCCTGTTCAGGGCGAGGTGGATATCTCGGCGATGACACGCGATGTCATGGCGAGATTCCCGAAGATCATTGCCAAGCTCGGCGAGTGAGCCGCGTTGGTTCACGGTTGACGATCTGATCGCAACCAACTTGGCCGTCGTTGCGGCGACCCAGGAACCCTACGCCCTCCGCGACCCCCAACTTCTGGAGAGCGCGTCCGCCGTGCCGGCGAACAGCTGGCATTACGGCGGCGAGCGGGACATCGTCGCCTTAGCGGCCGTGCTTCTCTTCGCCGTCGCGCGCAATCATCCGTTCCTGCAGGGCAACAAGCGCACCGGGTTTGCCGCGGCCATCAACTTCCTGGCGCTCAACGGATGGGCGGTGACCGCTTCGTTCGACGCCGTCCACTTCGCAGAACTGATCGTCGACGTGCTTGAAGGCGCCGCTGAACCGGAAGCTTTCGCGGCCGCGCTGCGACCCTATGTCGAATCCGTGACGGCCGACTAGGCCCGCAGGTTCGCCTTCGTCCCGCCGACGCCCAGGGCCGAGAGGGCGGACTTCACGATGCCGTCGGCGTCGAGGCCGGCCTCGGCGTACATGACCTCGGGCTTGTCCTGGTCCTGGAAGATGTCGGGCAGGACCAGGGTGCGGATCTTTACGCCGCGGTCCAGGGCGCCGCGGGCCGCCAGCATCTGCAGCACGAAGGCGCCGAAGCCGCCCATGGCGCCTTCCTCGACGGTGATCAGGGCCTCGTGCTCACGGGCCAGGCGCAGGATCAGGTCCTCGTCGAGCGGCTTGGCGAAGCGGGCGTCCGCCACCGTCGCGGACAGGCCGCGGGCGGCCAGCAGGTCGGCGGCCTTGAGGCATTCCGGCAGGCGCGAGCCGAAGGACAGGATGGCCACCGCCGCACCTTCGCGCACCACCCGGCCGCGGCCGATCTCGAACGGTTCGGCCAGCGCCGGGATCACGGCCCCCGTGCCCTCGCCGCGCGGGTAGCGGAAGGCCGAGGGGCGGTCATCGATCTCGGTGGCGGTGGCGATCATGCCGGCCAGCTCGGCCTCGTCGGCCGCCGCCATCAGCACCATCCCCGGCAGGGCGCCGAGATAGCCGACGTCGAACGAACCCGCGTGGGTCGGCCCGTCGGCGCCGACCAGGCCGGCCCGGTCGACGGCGAAGCGCACCGGCAGCGACTGGATCGCCACGTCGTGGACCACCTGGTCGTAGCCGCGCTGCAGGAAGGTGGAATAGATCGCCGCGAACGGCCGCATGCCGGCGGCGGCGAGGCCGGCGGCGAAGGTGACCGCGTGCTGCTCGGCGATGCCGCAGTCGAACATCCGATCCGGGAACCGCTGGGCGAAGAGGTCCAGGCCCGTGCCCGAGGGCATGGCGGCGGTGACCGCGACGATCCGCGGGTCGGCGTCGGCCCGCTTGATCAGCTCCTGGGCGAAAACCTTGGTGTAGGACGGCGGGCCCGCCTTGCCCTTGGCTTGCTCGCCGGTGATCACGTCGAACTTGGCCACCCCGTGGTACTTGTCGGGGGCCGCCTCGGCCGGGGCGTAGCCCTTGCCCTTGTGGGTCACCACATGGACCAGCACGGGGCGGTCCTTGATCTCGCGCACGTTCTTCAGGATCGGGACCATGTGGTCCAGGTTGTGACCGTCGATCGGGCCGACGTAGTAGAAGCCCAGCTCTTCGAACAGTGTGCCGCCGGTGGCCATGCCGCGGGTGTATTCCTCCGCCTTGCGGGCGGCTTCCTTGAACGGGCGCGGCAGGTGGTCGGCGACCGACTTGCCGAGCTTGCGCAGGGACTGGTAGGCGCCGCCGGAGACCAGCCGGGCCAGATAGGCGCTCATGCCGCCGACCGGCGGGGCGATCGACATGTCGTTGTCGTTCAGCACCACCACCAGCTGCTTGGTGGTTTCGGCGGCGTTGTTCATCGCCTCATAGGCCATGCCGGCGCTGATCGAGCCGTCGCCGATCACCGCCACGACGGCCTGGTCCTCGCCTTTCGCGTCGCGGGCGGCGCAGAAGCCGAGGGCGGCCGAGATCGAGGTGGCGGCGTGGGCCGCGCCGAAGGGGTCGTATTCGCTCTCGGCCCGCTTGGTGAAGCCGGACAGGCCGCCGCCCTGGCGCAGGGTGCGGATGCGGTCGCGGCGGCCGGTGAGGATCTTGTGCGGATAGGCCTGGTGGCCGACGTCCCAGATCAGGATGTCCTTGGGCGTCTCGAAAACGTGGTGGAGGGCGACGGTCAGCTCGACCACGCCAAGGCCCGCGCCAAGGTGGCCGCCGGTGGTGGAGACCGCGTCGATGGTCTCGGCGCGCAGCTCGTCGGCCAGTTCGCGCAGCTCGGCGATGGAGAACCCGCGAAGGTCCGCCGGGGCCAAGACCTTGTCGAGGATGGGCGTGGACTGGGACATCGGACGAAGAACTTCCCGGACGACGGCGTCTTTAGGGCGGGGCCGGAAGAATCCGGGCCGGTTTCAGGCGCGGCGGTCTAGCACGAAATCGACGCTAGCCCGGAGATAAGTGGCGCCTGCGCCGAAAAAGTCGAGGTGGGTCTTGCACTGGTCCGAGAGCATCTTCACCCGCTCCTTGGCCGCATCGACGCCCAGGAGGGTGACGTAGTTGGCCTTGCCGCGGTCGGCGTCCTTGCCGACGGCCTTGCCGAGCACGTCGGCCTCGCCCTCGGCGTCCAGCAGGTCGTCGACGATCTGGTAGGCCAGGCCGAGATCCTGGGCGAAGCCCATCAGGGCGTGCCGCTCGCCGTCGCCGGCGTGGGCGACGATCAGGGGAATCTCGAACGAAAAGGCGATCAGGGCGCCGGTCTTCATCCGCTGCATGCGGGCGACGGCCCCGAGATCCTCGGCGCCGATGCCGAGGAGGTCGATCATCTGGCCGCCGGCCATGCCCCGGGCGCCCGAGGCCAGGGCCAGCTTGCGCACCAGCTCGCAGCGGACCTGCGGGTCGTCGTGGGTGTCGGGATGGGCCATGATCTCGAACGCCGCCGTCTGCAGGGCGTCGCCGGCCAGCAGGGCCGTGGCCTCGTCATAGGCCTTGTGCACGGTGGGCCGGCCGCGGCGCACGTCGTCGTCGTCCATGCACGGCAGGTCGTCGTGGACCAGGCTGTAGGCGTGGATGCATTCCAGGGCGCAGGCGCCGCGCAGGACCGGACGCTCGTCCAGGTCGAACATCCGCGCCGTCTCCAGGGCGAAATAGGGCCGCAGCCGCTTGCCGGGACCCAGGGCGGCGTAGCGCATCGCCTCGGTCAGGCGGCTTTCCGGGCCCTCGCCGCGGGGCAGCAGGGCGTCGAGCGCCACCGTCACCAGGTCGGCCGCCTCCGCCATTCGCCGGGCCAGGGCTGCGTCCGCAGCGGCGGCCGCGCCCTCGTCCATGATCACGTGAACTCCGCCGGCTCGGTCCGCTCCGCGGCGCCGTCGCGCCCGACCACGATCTTCTCCACCTTCAGGCGGGCGGCCTCCAGCCGGGCCTCGCAGTGCGACTTCAGCAGGGCGCCGCGCTCATAGAGGGCGATGGACTCCTCCAGCGGCGCCTGCCCGGACTCGAGCTGAGCGACGATCTTCTCCAGCTCGGAGAGCGCCGCCTCGAAAGAGAGGGTCGCGATGTCGGAGGACGTGGAGTTGGGAGCGTCGGCCATGTCGCAACCTAGCGACGGAGACCGACCGCCTCAACCGTCATCAGCGCTTGAACAGCTTGGTCGACCAGTAGCGGTGGCCGCGGCCCTCGACCTGGCGCCAGCCCAGGGACTTGAGCTGCAGGGCGACCAGGAAGTTGAAGAAGCCGTGGGCGACCGCGATCACGTTGCGGCCCGCCTGCGCCTCGTCGATCAGGCGCTGGGCCAGGTCGCGCGCCCGGGCCACCGCGCCGCTGCGGTTCTCCTGGCCGGCGTCGTGGTAGTCGAAAAACCACCAGCAGAAGCGCGAGATGAAACCCCAGACCTTGGGGTTGAAGCGCAGGAAATCCGGCAGGGGCGGCGCCGGCAGCGGGGCCTCGATCATGCGGACGTCGGGATCGAAGGCCTTGCCCTGGACCAGGGCGTGGGCGGTCTCGATGGCGCGGCGGCGACTGGAGACCATGACCGTGTCGGCCTTGCCGGCCATCTCGACCAGGGCCGGCGGGGGGACCTGGTCGGCGAGCAGGCCGCCCGCCTCATAGCGGTCCCACCAGGCGCGGTATTCGGCGGCGTTGAGCCTGATCTTCCGCGACAGGGCGGGCTCGCCGTGACGGGCGAGCAGAATCCACCCCGGCGCCGCCGAAGAGGATGTCGTGTCTGGGGCGGTTGGGTCGGACATGCGCTGGGGGAGGGCCTCGTCGGCCGCGGAACTTCCCCTACCCTCCTGCCAAGGCCTGGACGTGCGCCGCGGCCGAACGGCCCAGCGCCTCCAGGTCGTAGCCGCCCTCCAGGGAAGAGACAACCCGGCCCTTGGCCGTATCGCCGGCGGCCTCGACCACCGCGCGGGTGGCCCAGGCGAAGTCCTCGGCCTCCAGGCTCTGGTGGGCCATGGGGTCGCGGCGATGGGCGTCGAAGCCGGCGGAGATGATCACCAGGTCGGGCCCGAAGCCCGACAGGGCCGGGATCAGCCGGGTCTCGAACAGCTTGCGCCACAGCTCACGCGGGGCGTGCGGCGGCGCCGTGGCGTTGACGATGTTGCCGACGCCGGTCTCGTGCTCCGCCCCGGTGCCGGGATAGAGCGGCGACTGGTGGATCGAGGCCATGAACAGGTCGGGGTCGGCCTCGAACACCGCCTGGGTGCCGTTGCCGTGGTGGACGTCGAAATCGACCACCGCCACCCGCGCCAAGCCCGCCGCCTGGGCGGCGCGGGCGGCGATGGCGACGTTGGACAGGAAGCAGAAGCCCATCGCCCGGTCCGGCTCGGCGTGGTGGCCCGGGGGCCGCACGGCGCAGAAGCTGCGGGTGATCTCGCCCCGGGCCGTCGCCTCCACCGCCTCGACGCAGGCGCCGGCCGCGCGCAGGGCCGCCTCCCAGGTGCCGGGCGAGATCCAGGTGTCGGAATCGATCGGGGCCGAGCCGGTCGACGGGGCCAGGGTCGCCAGCCGGTCGAGGAAGGCGGCCGGGTGCACCCGCTCCAGCTCGGCGCGGGTCGCCATCCGCGCCTCGCGGCGGTCGAGGTCCAGCCCGGCGTCGGCCAGGGCGTCGAGCACGGCCGGCAGGCGCATCGGCCGTTCGGGATGACCGTCGCCGGGGCGGTGCTCGATCATCGAGGCATGGGTGTAGAGCGCTACAGTCATGGGTTGCAGTTCTAGCGCGGGAACCGCAGCCGTCGCTACGCCTTGATCGTCGTCGCCCGCAGCGGCAGTCGAGCGGTGAGCAGGACGCCCCGCCCGCCGGCGCCCGGCGCCCAGCCGATGGAACCGCCCAGGGTCTCGACGCGGCCCTTCATGTTGCCCAGGCCGTTTCCGCCCGAGACCCGGTCCGGGTCGAAGCCCACCCCGTCGTCCTCGACCAGCAGGGCGACGGTGTCGTCAACCTGCCGGGCCGAGACGTACAGCCGTCCGGCATGGGCGTGCTTGAGCACATTGCTCACCGACTCGCGGATCACCGAGCGCAGGGTGTGGACGACGGCCGGCGTGGGGTCGAGCCCCTGGCCCTCGTCCAGGGCCCAGTCAAGCACGATGCCGCGAGCCTGCAGCCGCTCGGCCGTTTCGTAGCGCAGGTCGGCCAGCACCTCGTCGAGGGACGAGCCCAGCCGGGCGGCGTCGTTGATCATGCCGCCGAGGTCGGCGAGGGTCTCGCGGATCAGCCGGTCCTTCCGGTCCTCCCCGTCGGAATGCAGGGCGCGCAGGAGCTGGGCGCCGATGTTGTCGTGCATGTCGCGGGCGATCCGCTTGCGCTCGACGGCGACCCCGTCCTCGTAGGCGCGGCGGCTGTGCAGGACGTGGCGCAGCATCCCGGCCAACTCGCCGGCCAGGGCCACGTCACGCCGGCCGAACAGGCGCCGCCCCCCGTCGGCGTATTCGAGCCGCAGCCCCGGGAGTTCGTCGACGGGGGCGACCAGCAGGGCCAGGCCGTCGTCCTCGATCCGCGGAGCGGCGACCCGCAGCTCGGTCCTCATGTTGAGCGGATCGAAAGTGGCCTGGAACAGGGCCAGCCAGCGCCCCGCCTGTTCCTCGCCGCGCTCGGCCAGGGCCACGCCGACCACGCGCTCGAACAGGGCCCGGTCGTTCTCGCGCGAGCGCATCAGGAAGCGGCCCCACACCCAGGCGCGCATGGGCAGCCAAAGCAGGCCGCAGATCAGCAGCGCCAGGCTGATGGAAATCCCGGACGACAGCTGCAGCCCGGCCAGGAACAGCATGTCGAGCAGGACCAGGGCCACCACGCTGCCGGTCCACAGCATGGTGCGCAGCCACCATTCGCCGAGGTCGAACAGGCGAAAGCGCAGGATGCCGAAGGCCAGGCCCCCATAGACCAGGAGGAACAGCAGGAAGGCGTAGCCCTGCAGCGGCGAGGTATCGATCCCCACCATCTGCGGGGCCAGGATCAGCGAGCAGAACAGGCCCGCGCCCACCACCCACGACAACAGGAACCATTGCAGGGCGGCCCGGGCGATGGGGTCCTTGGCCGTGTGGCGCCACTGCACGGCGGAGAGGACGAAGGTGGCCAGGAGCATGACCATGACCAGAAGGCGCCGGGCCATGGTCATGGACTCGAAGACATAGGCCTCCTGGGCCACGAACCAGAGGATGGAGGCGCCGACGACGGCGCAGCCGACCCAGCGGGGGGCGATCTTGCGCGGGTAGTAGAGCAGCATCGAGGCCAGGCAGGCGGCGAACAGACTGCCGCCGAGGAAGTTCAGGTCGTCCAGCACCCGGAACGGGAGCGACGGCAGGCCGAGCTCGCGGGTGGTGTAGACCCCGGCGAAGGGGGCGAACATCAGGGTCGAAAAGCCGCTGAGCAACAGGTAGCGGGCGCTGATGTCGCCGGGGCGGAACGCCCAGATGCAGGCCGATATCAGCCAGGCGAACACCCCCACCGCCAGCTGCACCCAGTAGGATGTCCCCAGGGAGACGAGGGGCCGGTGCGGCCGGGGGCTGACGCTCCAGCCCATGCCCTTGGCGTCGGTGAACACCACGGTCGGGGCGGCCTGGATCTGGGCCAGCCGGCCCTGGCGGGCGAGGAAGACGTCGTGGTTGCGATAGGTGCCGAGGCTGCCGTCGGGCTCGGTGACGAAATCGTCGGCGACGAAGTCGATCGTGTCGCGCCCGTCGGAGACGCGGGTCAGCACCGTGCCGACCGGGATCGCGGCGGCGGGCCCGCGGGCCTGGCGCACCACAGCCCCGTTGGCCTCGGCGCTGTAGCTGAGAGTCAGGCCCAGCCAGGGCTGGACGGCTGCATACCAGGTGCAGGCCGCGGCCAGGCCGAGGCCCAGCAGCAGGGCCAGGGCCAGTCGATGGAGCGGCGCGATAGGACGGTCTTTCAAGCGCCTGCTTCCACTGGATTAAAGGGCTTGCGGGCTCTACCGGTCCCCTGGAGACTGCATAGCCCGCAGCCTTCCGTGACGGAACAACGCGGCGCCACTCCCTGAACAGGGAGGATCGTCCAAGTGTGGAGGTCAGCCTGACGGCCGCGTCGAACTTGCCGCTTGGCCTCGTAGTCGAAGACGAGCCGGAGGTCCGCCGCTGGATGGCCGACGTCATGCGTGAGGCCCTGCCCGGGGCGCAGGTGACGACGGTCGCCGACCTCGCGGGGGCTCGGGCCTGGCTGGCGGAGATTTCGCCCGCGGACCGCGATCGCCTGCACCTGGCGCTGATCGACCTCGTCCTGCCCGACGGCAGCGGCATCGACTTGATCCGCCAGATGCGCACCGAGGCGCCGCGGACCCTGGCGGTGGTGATCACCGCCTTCGACGACGACGCCAATCTGCTGGAGGCCATGGCGGCCGGGGCCGAAGGCTTCCTGCTCAAGCGCCACGACACCGAAACCCTGGTGCGGTGCCTGCGGCGTATCGACGACGGGGAGCCGCCGCTCACCCCGTCCATCGCCCGGCGCCTCCTGGCCCACTTCCAGCATCGGCAGGCTCCGGCGCCGCCCGAGAAGGAGGCCGAAGCCAATCTGACGCCGCGCGAGCTGGAGGTGCTGCAGTTGCTGGCCCGCGGCTCGCGGGTGGCCGAGGCGGCGACGCGGCTGGGCCTGACCGAGCAGACCGTGGCCACCTATGTGAAGATCATCTACCGCAAGCTCGGCATCACTTCCCGGGCCGAGGCCGCCCTGGAGGCTTCGCGCCGCGGCCTGGTTTGAGCCGTTCACCAAGTTCGTTCACGGGGTCGCAAGCGCACAGGCGGTAGTTTTTCCGCATGGAACTGTCGATCTCTCACGCCCAAGGCCTGGCGCCCGCCGCGCGGACGCATCGCGCCGCGCCCCTGTTTCGGCTCTACGGCGGCGGCCTGGACGCCCTGGCCGCCCCCGTCGGCGGCCGGCTGATCATCACGCCGAACCTCGACCACCTGCGGCTGCTGTCGCTGTCCAAGGCCCTGCGCCGGGCCTATCGCCGGGCGGACGTGCTGCTCAACGACAGCCGCTTCCTCGATCGGGCGTTCTATCGGGGCCAGGCCTTCTGCCTGACCGGCGCCGACCTCGCGCCGGAGTTATTGGCGCGCCTGCCCGCCGCCGCCCGGGTGTTCGTGATCGGCTACACCCCCGAGGTCGAGGCCAAGCTGCTGCAGACCTACCCCGCCTTGGGCTTCGATTTCCTGGAGCCGTCGATGGGCTATATCCGCCGCCCGTCGGAGCGCCGCGCCATCGCGGCCCGCGTCCTGACCGCCCGGCCGGACCTGGTGCTGATCTGCACCGGCGCGCCGCAGAGCGAGCTCCTGGCCGCCCAGCTCAAGCGGGCGGGCTGCGTCGCCGACATGCTGAGCTGCGGTTCGGGCCTGCTGTTCCTGGCCGGCGCCAGCAAGCGGGCGCCGAAGTGGACCCAGAAGCTGGGCGGCGAATGGCTGTGGCGCTTCCTCAACGAGCCGCGCACGCGCAAGCGCTACGCCGCCGACGCCCTGTTCCTGGCGAAGAACGCGGGGGCGTTTTTGAGTTTGCGGAAGAATGGCGGCGGCGATTTCGGCGGCTATCGCCTCAGCTGCGGATAGGTCCCCCCGCCCCGGACGGCTTCGCCGAGTCGCCCTCCCCTCCGGGGGGAGGGGAAGATTCCCGCATCCACGCCGCCACCGCCCAGGCGTGGCTGTCGTGACGCAGGGCTTTCAGGGCTTCGAGCGGGCCCCACCATTCCAGGGTGTGGTCGTCCTCGATCTTGAGAGCGGCGTCCTCGCCTTCGATGGCGGCGCGGTAGATGGCCGAAAGGTTGTTCACCGGCTGGCCGTCGGACTTGCGGAAGTACTGGTCGGCGCGGGTGATCAGCCCCGCCGCGCGGACCACCAGCCCCGTCTCCTCGCCGAACTCGCGGGCCATGGCCTGGGCCTCGTCCTCGCCATCCTCGATGGCGCCGCCGGGCAGGTCGCGCCAGGTCCCGTCGGCCGTCTCGACCTTGACCAGGGCGATGCGGCCGTCCCTCTCGGCGATCCCGAAGGCCGCCGGGCGGTCGGTATAGGTCAGGCCTGGCTGGAGCCGGCCGAACTGGAGATCACTGCCTGCCATAGATGGTCTCGAACGGCGCCTTTCCGGTCTCTTCCACGACCCGGGCGGCCGTCGGGGGATAGCCGACCGTGAAGTCGGGGCTGGCCCGCCAGGCGTCCACCACCATGTCGCGAAGCTGGGTCGCGCCGGACGCCAACCGCTCGACCACGAAGGCGGTTCCCCGCGGGTCGCCATTGGTGAAGCCGCCCTGCCCCCACAGCTCGTAGAGCGGCACGAGCCTGCCGGAGGCCTCGCCGAGGAAGCGGGCGGTGGAGACCTGCACCGTGCAGCCGCAGGGCGAATAGGGTTTCATCGCGGCGCGCACGGCCGCGTCGGTGGCGTTGGCCGCGACGAAGGCGCCCTCGAACGGGCCGTGGATGCGGTCCTTGGTGTAGTTGTTCGGGTTGGGGTGATCGCCCCAGCCGTTGTAGTGCATGGTCACGTGCAGGGGCTGGCTGCCGTCGCCGACGAAGTGCGACCAGTAGCCCAGGTCGCGGATGATCAGGGCTTCGCGCAGCTTGCGATCCTGGGCGAACCAGCGCCGCTCGGCGCGGGTCTTGCCGGTCTTCTCGCCGACGCGGGCGGCGCGCCAGTAGGCGAAGTCCTTGGCCAGCTGCTGCCAGCCCTCGACGATGGTGTAGGGGAGCCAGCCGGCGTCCCAGCTGTTGGTCCCCGCCGCCTGCAGAGCCTTTTCATAGTCCTCACGGTCGCGCGGCAGGGCGGCCAGGGCCGGTCCGTTCAGCACCTTGCCGGCGTCGTCGACGTCGACGAAGTGGGCCGGGTCGAGGTCGGCGTCATGGGGCTGGCCGGCGCCCTTGGAGCGGTCGGCCTCGCGGGACAGCTCGGTCAGGCTCCAGGCGGCCTCCTTGGTGCGCAGGAAGGCCGGCAGCTCCTCCGGGAAGGCCTCGACGGCGAGGCGCGCGACCATGCGGTGGCCGGTCTCCTCCCAGGCGCTAGCGGGGGTGGCGACGGCCAGGGCGAGGGCGGAGGCGGCGAAGAGGGCGAGGCGCATGAGGCCAGTTACCTAACATGCTTGGCGCGGGTGTGACTGTCGTGCGTGCTTCGAGACGCGCAAGCTACGCTCGCGCTCCTCAGCATGACGAGCCTTTGTGCAAGCCTTTTCCGAGGCGGATCGACAGATTTTCTGCACTGCGGTCGCCGTCTGTGGCACAAGCCGCCCCCGGCGAGCAAGCCGAGCTATCGAGGCCGCCATGCCCTTCCCGACGATGAATCCCGCGCTGCAGCGCGCCCTGACCGAGCAGGGTTACGCCGAGCCGACGGCGGTGCAGGCCGCCGTGCTCGAGGCCGGCGGCGGCGACCGCGACATGCTGGTGTCGGCCCAGACCGGTTCCGGCAAGACCGTGGCCTATGGCCTGGCCGCCGCGGAGAGCCTGATGGGCGACCGGGCGAATTTCGGCCCCGCCGGCCCGCCCCTGGCCCTGATCATCGCCCCCACCCGAGAGCTGGCCATGCAGGTCGAGCGCGAACTGACCTGGCTCTACGCCCACACCGGCGCGCGGGTCGTGTCCTGCGTCGGCGGCATGGACCCGCGCCGCGAGCAGCGGGCGCTCGCCGCCGGCTGCCACGTGGTGGTCGGCACGCCGGGGCGCCTGAAGGACCACCTGGAGCGCGGCAACCTCGACGTCTCGGCGCTCAGCGTCGTGGTGCTCGACGAGGCCGACGAGATGCTGGACCTGGGCTTTCGCGAAGACCTGGAGTTCATCCTCGACGCCGCCCCGGGCGAGCGCCGCACCCTGCTGTTCTCGGCCACCATCGCCCGCGAGATCGCCCAGCTCGCCAAGAAATTCCAGAAGAACGCCGTGCGCATCGACACCGTCGACCGCAGCGAGCCGCACGGGGACATCGAGTACCGCGCCATCCGCGCCGCGCCGAACGACATCGAGCACGCGGTGGTCAACCTGCTGCGCTATTTCGAGAGCCCCGGCGTGCTGGTGTTCTGCTCGACCCGCGAGGCGGTCAAGCGTCTGCACGGCAGCCTGATCGAGCGCGGCTTCGCAGCCGTGGCCCTGTCGGGCGAGCTGAGCCAGTCCGAGCGTTCCCACGCCCTGCAGTCCCTGCGCGACGGCCGTTCGCGGGTCTGCGTCGCCACCGATGTGGCGGCGCGGGGGCTCGACCTGCCCGACCTCGGCCTCGTCATCCACGCCGACCTGCCCAGCGCCCCCGCCGGACTGCTGCACCGCTCGGGCCGCACCGGCCGGGCCGGCAAGAAAGGCATCTCCGTCGTGCTGGTGCGCTTCACCCAGCGCCG
>NCED01000102.1 GCA_002280485.1 Caulobacterales bacterium 32-69-10 | reverse complement strand
CGACGTCCTGGTGCCGCTGAACAAGAAATATCCGCTGGAACAGCTGATGGCCGGCATCCGGGCCTATCCGGGCCTGTCCAATGCGCGCCGGGTGACGTTCGAATATGTGATGCTGAAGGGCGTCAACGACAGTCCGGAAGAGGCGCGGGCCCTGCTGAAGCTGATCGAAGGCATCCCGGCCAAGATCAATCTGATCCTGTTCAACCCCTGGCCGGGCGTCGAATACGAATGCTCGGACTGGAAGACGATCGAGCGTTTCGCCGCCATCCTGAACAAGGCCGGCTACGCCTCGCCCATCCGCACCCCCCGCGGTCGCGACATCCTGGCCGCCTGCGGCCAGCTGAAGTCCGAGAGCGAGAAGGTCCGGGCCAGCACGCTCAGGAAGGCGGAGCAGGCGGCGGCTTAAGGTCTCTCAGACCTTCCCCTGCTTGCGGGGGAAGTGTCAGGCCGTGGCGCGAAGCGACACGCCTGACGATGGGGGAAGTCTTCTTCAGCCAAGCAAGACTCCCCTCTCCGACCCTGGTTCGCTTCGCGAACGCCGGGCCACCTCTCCCGCAAGCGGGAGAGGGTCTGTTTGAAGTCGAGACCCGTGTTCGACACATAATGTCACGCACTGTGTCTCCGCCGCGCTTGCGGATTGGGGCGGCAATCGGGCAAGGCGTGTGGATATGGACCCATCACTGTCCGACGTTCTGTCCAGCGCCGAGGTTCAGGCTTTCGCCTCGGGCTTTCCGGTCATGGTCATGCACCTGATCGTCACCCTGCTGCTGCTGGCGGCGGGGGCGGCCATCTATGCTTTTCTGACGCCGTGGCGCGAGATCGCCCTGATCCGCGAGGGTAATCCGGCCGCCGCCGTGGCCTTCGCCGGGATCCTGGTCGGTCTGGCCATTCCTCTGGCCGTGTCCCTGTCGGTTTCGACCTCGGTGCGGGACATCACCATCTGGGGCGTCGCGACCCTGGTGCTGCAGCTGCTGGCCTTCCGGGTCGTGGACCTGATGCTGCATGGCCTGCCGCAGCGGATCAAGGAGGGCGAGGTCTCGGCCGCCGTGGTCCTGGTGGGCGCCAAGCTGGCCACGGCCTTGATCCTGTCCGCCGCCCTGACCGGCTGATCGGCGGGCTGACCCATGCAATTTCCCCGCCTGCCGGACTGGGCCATCTACAGCGCGGTCGCGGGCGTGCTGCTGGCCGTGTCGCTGGGCCGGCGCGAGAACGCCGACGCCCCGCCCGCCCCGCCCCCGCCGGACGAGATCGAGGGCGCCCTGCTGGGGCCTGTCACCCCGTTTGATTCCGCCGTCACCATTGACGCGCCGGACGCGCCGTTCCAGCCCTCTTCGGGCACGGCCTTCTCCATCGCCGGCCGTGGCCGCTGGGTCACCGCCCGCCATGTGGTCGAGGGGTGTCGCAAGCCCGCCCTGGTGATCGGAGGCGACCGGGCCGTCGCGGCCGATGTGCGCCTGGCGCCCCGCGCGGATGTCGCCCTTCTGATCACGGACGGCGGCCCGCCCGCCCTGCCGGTTGCGGCCGACGCCCCCCTGCGCAAGGGTCAGCGGGCGTTCCATCCCGGCTTCCCCCAGGGGCGCGCCGGAGAGGTGACCTCGCGCCTGCTGGGGCGAGAGACGTTGAAGGTGTTCGGTCGCGGCGCCCGTGATGAACCCGTCCTGGCCTGGGCCGAGGTCGGCCGGACCGACGGGCTGGAGGGGACCCTGTCCGGTCTGTCGGGCGCGCCGGTGATGGATGGGCGCGGTCGGGTGCTGGGGGTGACCATCGCCGAGGCCCCGCGCCGGGGGCGGATCTATACGACAGCCCCCGAATCCTTCGCCCCCGCCATCCGGGGCGAGCAGCGGGCCGACGAGGCGGTGCTGGGCGAGCCGGTGACGATCGACAACTATGGCCGGGTGGCGGATGCTCTGCGGCGCGACCTGCGCGTGGCCCAGGTGGTGTGTCTGTCGGTTTGAGGATCTGAGACGGCGCCTCTCCCTCCCCGGACGGGGAGGGAGAGGTCTTTGCGATCCCTACTTCAGCGAACCGCTGTTCAGGTTCAGATCCCCGGCTTCGATGACCTCGAGGTTCGGGTGTTTGGCGCGCAGGGCGTCGAGGAACAGCGAGCCGTCGCCGACGATCACCAGGCTGGCGCGATTGACCGGCAGGTGTTCGGCGAAGGCGGCTTCGACCTGTTCCGGGGTCACGGCGCGGACGCGGCCGGCGTAGTCGGCCAGATCGCTCATCGGCAGGTCGTACAGGGCCAGATTGGCGACCAGCGAGCCCAGGCCGTCGACCGTCTCCAATGAGCGGCCGAAGCCGCCGATCAGGGTGGCGCGGCGCGGGGCCAGGTCGGCCTGGGTCGGGGTCTCGGCGCCCAGTTTGGCGATCTCGGCCAGGATCAGGTCGGCGACCTCGTCGGCGGTCTCGTTCTTGGTCTGGGTCGAGGCGGTGAAGACCCCGGCGTCGGCGCGCACGCCCAGCGAGGATCCGGCGCCGTAGGACAGGCCGCGCTTGATGCGGATCTCCTGGTTCAGCCGCGACGAGAAGCCGCCGCCCAGCAGGGTGTTGCCCACCGTCAGCGGGAAATAGTCGGCGTCGGTGCGCGACACGCCGCGGATGGCG
>NCED01000050.1 GCA_002280485.1 Caulobacterales bacterium 32-69-10 | reverse complement strand
CGACGAGCTGCGCCCGCAGACGGCAGCCGAGAACGCGAAGGAACTGTGGTTCAACGTGCTGGACAGCCGCTACAAGGTGGCGACCGCCGGCGCGAAGGCCACGGGCCGCAGCGGCACCGCGCAGTACTTCCACGGCTCGGAAATGGCCTTCTGGCCGAACGCCCTCGACCACCTGGCGGGCATCGGGCAGACCATTCCGGACGAGCCCGGCACCGAGATCGTGTTCGAGTCGACTGGGAACGGCATTGGCAACCCGTTCCACGCCGCATGGACGATGGCGGTGCGCGGCGAGAGCGAGTTCATCGCGATCTTCGTGCCGTGGTACTGGGAGGAGGGCTACACCAAGGAGGTGCCGGCAGGCTTCGTTCTTGACCAGGCCGAGGCCCAGTACCAGCAGGCGTTCAGCCTCACGCTCGGCCAGATGGCGTGGCGTCGCGCCAAGATCTCCACCGACTTTGCCGGCGACGTGTCGCTGTTCAATCAGGAGTACCCGGCCACGCCAGAAATGGCGTTCATGCGCGGCGCGGAGAAGGGCCTGATCAGCGCGGAGATGGTCAGTCTGGCCCGGCAGCCAAAGCCCATGTTCGACAAAGGCGCGCGCATCCTGGGCGTCGACCCGGCGGGAGAAGGCCCAGCCCCCGTCCGCCTCGCGGCGATAGACCAGCATGGTGACGTCCTTCAGGCGCACCCCGGGTCCGACCCGCGAGCCGGCGCGGATCAGGATCATGTTGCGCCCATCGCCCTGCGGCGGCAGCCAGATCGCCTTGGGGGCGCTGGGCAGGTAGTTCTCCATCATCGTCGCCTGTTTGCGCTCGAACTGCGCGTGCATCTGCGAGACCAGGGGGTGGATGGCGGTGACGGTGAACAGGCCGATCACGGCGGCGGCCATGGCCGCCGGCAGGATGAAGCGCCAGGCGGAGATCCCGGCGGCGCGCATGGCGATCAGCTCGCTGCGCCGGTTCAGGTTCATGTAGGCGAACAGCACGCCGAACAGGAAGGCGAAGGGCAGCAGGAGCACGATCACCTGCGGCGACTGCAACAGGGCCAGGGCGAAGAGGTCGAGCACGCTGGCGTCGCGGGCGCGGGTGCCCACGGTCCGCGACAGCTCCACGAAGTCGATCAGCATGATGATGAACGAGATCACGGCCAGGGCCGCGCCGACGCCCGTCAGGGTGCGGGCCAGGACATAGCGCTCGATGTGGCCGAGGCGCAGCACGCCCTTGCTCAAGATCCGGCCCCTGCGAACTGCGGCGCGCCGGCGCGCCGGCGGCGGCGGCGCTCCTCGCGGGCGGAGGGCGCGCGCGGCCCGTTGCGGAACACGGCGGCCCAGGCCAGGGCGGTGGGCGCGATGGGCACGAGGTACTGCAGCACGTTGAGGTCCACGTTCGACGTGCACGCGGCCTGCACGCCAAAGCCCACGATCCGCACCACCGCCGCGATCAGGGCCGCGCGCGCCACCCGCTTGCCGTAGCCCAGCCGGCTGAACGCCCCGCCCAGCACGGCCCACAGGGCCAGCATCATGAAGGCGTAGTTGTAGAGCGGCGAGGCCAGCCGGTAGTGGGCCTCGGCCAGCATCTGCTTGCGGTTGCGCTGCTCCCACTCCTGGGTCAGGTCCGGATAGACCAGCTCGTGCAGATAGCGGTCGGCGGTCTTGAAGTGGAGGACGTCCACGCTCTTCAGATAGGGCCCCAGCTCCAGGGTATATTCGTCGAAGGCGAGGAAGTTCAGCACCCCGGACGAATTGAAGCCCTCGTTGGAGCCGTCCTGCATGACCAGCACCGGCTCGCCGTGGCGCTTGGTGACGATGCCGCGCCGGGCGGTGTAGGTGGTCGAGCCGCCCTCCGGCATCTCGCGGTAGATGAACAGGTTGCGCAGGACGCCGCCCTGCTCGACCTGCTGGACATAGATGGTCAGGCCGGGGGTCGGCTGGGTGAACTCGCCCGGCTTGACCAGGGCGGCGGCCAGGTCGGTGCGGATGCGAAACAGCTCCTGGCGCATCTCGCGGGCGCACCAGGGCTGGATCCACAGGTTGGTGGCCAGGGTCAGCACCACCGCCAGGGTGGCCAGCTTCACCGCCGGCGCCACCACCCGCCAGCGGCTCATGCCGGCGGCGAAGCAGATCACGATCTCCTGCTCGATGTGCAGCCGGTTCAGCGCCAGCAGGGCGGCCACGAAGACCGCGATCGGCAGCACCATCGACATCAGCTGGGGCATGGTCAGCAGGACGATGCGGCCGAACACGAGCACGTTCTGGCGCTGATCGACCATCAGGTCGAGGCTCGACAGGCTCTGGCTGAGCAGGGCGACCGCGCCTAAGGCCAAGGCCGCCGCCAGGGTGGGGGCGAGCAACTGCCGGAAAAGATAGCCTTCGATCAGTCGCATATGGCCTTGAGCGCCCGCCCCAGTATGCCGCCGTAAATCGCCGTGTTGCGGGGGAAGGCCGCGCGGCCCATGTTCTACACGCCCCCCGCGCGGGGCCACAACCATAACCCTGCGCGGCAGCCAATTACGGCTAAGCTTCCGCTTGCAGATCAACCGCAGCTTGCGCCCAGCCGCGCCGGCGCGAGGAGTACGGCATGGATATTCAGTTCGTTGGCAAGGCCGAGGCGCTGGACGGGGCGGTCCTGGCGGTGCTGGCCTATGACGGGGCGGCCCTATCGCCCGCTGCGCAAGGAGCCGACGCCGCGTCGGGCGGGGCGGTCGCATCCGCCATCGCCGCCGGCCGGTTCAAGGGGGCCAAGGGCCACGCCCTGGACTTCCTCGCCCCGGCCGGGGTGGGCGCCGCCCGCCTGCTGGTGGTGGGCGTGGGTCCCAAGGACGGCCTCGACGGGCTCGGCGCCGAGCAGGCGGCGGCCAGCGCTTATCAGGCGGTGAAGGCCTCGGGCCTGACCACCCTGGTGCTGGACTTCGACGGGTTGGACGCGGCGGGCGCCGCTCGCGCCGGCCTTGGCGTGCGCCTGGCCGCTTACCGATTCGACCGCTACCGCACCAAGGAGAAGCCCGAGGCCAAGCCCTCGATCGAGACGGTCCGCATCGTCGCGGCCGAGCCCGAGGCGGCCCGCGCCGCCTTCGCCGAACAGGCGGCCATCGCCGACGGCGTCGCCTTCACCCGCGACCTGGTTTCCGAACCGGCCAACGTGCTTTACCCCGAAGAGTTCGCGCGCCGTGTGAAGGCGCTCGAGAGCCTCGGCCTGGTGGTCGAGATCCTCGGCGAGGCCGAGATGGAGAAGCTCGGCATGGGCTCCCTGCTCGGCGTCGGCCAGGGCTCTGTCCGCGAGAGCCAGCTGGCCGTGATCCAGTGGAAGGGCGCGGCCGATCCGAACGCCCAGCCCATCGCCTTCGTCGGCAAGGGCGTCTGTTTCGACACCGGCGGCATCTCCATCAAGCCCGCCGAGGGCATGGAGGACATGAAGTTCGACATGGGCGGCGCCGGCGCCGTGGCCGGGCTGATGCACGTGCTCGCCGCGCGCAAGGCCAAGGTCAATGTGGTGGGCATCCTCGGCCTGGTCGAGAACATGCCCGACGCCAACGCCCAGCGGCCCGGCGACGTGGTCACCTCCATGTCCGGCCAGACGATCGAGGTGATCAATACCGACGCCGAAGGCCGCCTCGTGCTGGCCGACGCCGTCTGGTACTGCAAGCAGCGGTTCAACCCGAAGTTCATCGTCGACCTGGCGACCCTGACCGGGGCGATCATCGTCTCGCTCGGCTTCGACTACGCTGGCCTGTTCTCCAACAACGACGCCCTGTCCGAGGAGCTCCTGGCCGCCGGCGTCGCCGAGGCCGAGCCCCTGTGGCGCATGCCTCTGCCGGCGGCCTACGAGAAGCTGATCGACAGCCCGATCGCCGACATGAAGAACATCGGCGGCCGGTACGGCGGCTCGATCACCGCCGCCCTGTTCATCCAGCGCTTCGTCGACGGCTGCCCCTGGGCGCACCTCGATATCGCCGGCACCGCCTGGAAGAAGACCTCCACGGTCCCCACCAGCCCGGAAGGCGCCACCGGCTATGGCGTGCGCCTGCTGAACCGGCTGGTGAAGGACAGGTACGAGGAAGCCTAGGCCGTGACCTGCGAGGTCTGGTTCTACCACCTGGAGCAGACGGCCCTCGACCAGGCCCTGCCCGAGTTGCTGGAAAAGACCCTGGCCAAGGGCTGGCGGGCGCTCGTCCGCACGCCTTCGCCCGACCGGGCGCAGCACCTCGACGACTGGCTGTGGAGCTACCGCGAGGACAGCTTCCTGCCGCACGGGGTCGCGGGCGAGCCTCAGGACGCGCGCCAGCCGGTGCTGATCACGACGGGGCCGGACGGGCCGAACGGGGCCCAGGCCCTGTTCCTCCTCGACGGCGCCGAGCCGGGAGCCCTGGACGCCTATGAGCGTTGCCTGATCCTGTTCGACGGCCGCGACGAGGCGGCCGTCGCGGGGGCGCGGACGAGTTGGAAGACGCTAAAGGGACGGGGACTGCCGGTCTCCTACTGGAAGCAGGGCGAGCGTGGATGGGAGAAGACCGCATGAGGCGCATCGGGCTGGCGGCGGCCGCAATCGCGATCCTGGCCGGGTGCTCCAGCGACCCCAAGCCGGCGCCGGCCCCGCCGCCTCCGCCGCCTCCACCCCCGCCCCCGGCGGCTCCGATCAGGCTGCCGCCCGCCCCGATCTCGGTCGCGCCGCCGCCGCCGCCGGACCAGTGCGGCGCCTATGAGTTGACCGGCCTCGTCGGCAAGCCGCGCAGCGAGATCCCCGTGCCGCTGATCCCCTCCCGCCGCCGGGTGGTCTGCACCACCTGCCCGCGGACCCAGGACTTCAACCCGGGCCGGATGACCATCGAGTACGACGCGGCCACCGGCCGGGTGACCAGCGTGACGTGCGGCTAGGGCCCGCTTCTGGCCGGCGTCCCCCCGCCCCGCGGGGCTGACGCCCCGTCGCCCTCCCCTCCAGGGGGAGGGGAAGAAGCCCTGCTCACCCTCCCCCTGGAGGGGAGGGCGACTCGCCGAAGGCGAGTGGGGCGGGGGGAGTTGGAAGCTGGGTCAGACCTTCTCCACCGCCTCCGCCGCCGCCATCCACTCCGCCTCGGCGGCGTCCAGCTTGGCCTGGGCGGCCGCGCGCTGCCGGCCGAGTTCGGCCGCCTTGGCGGCGTCGCGGGCGAACAGCTTGGGGTCGGCCAGCTGGCGGTCGAGGTCGGCGACCGCCGCCGTGGCGCGGGCCAGGGCCGCCTCGGCCTGCTCCAGCTTGCGCCGCAGGGTGCTCGACGACAGCTTCGGCGCGGGGGGCGGAGGAGGGGGCGGCGGCGCCTCCTTGGAATTCTTGGCCGCCTGGCGGGCCCGGTCGATGACCAGCTTGGCGTAGTCGTCCATGTCGCCGTTGAACGGCTTGATGGTGCCGTCGCTGGCCAGCCACAGCCGGTCGGCGACCAGCTCCATCAGCGAGCGGTCGTGGGTGATCAGGATCACCGCCCCCTCGTAGTCGTTCAGGGCGTCGAGCAGGGCCCGGCGGCTGTCGATGTCGAGGTGGTTGGTGGGTTCGTCGAGGATCAGCAGGTGAGGCGCGCTCATCGCCACCTGGTTCAGCAGCAGGCGCGCCCGCTCGCCGCCGGACAGGTTGGCGACGGTGGTCTCGGCCTTCTCATAGCCCAGGCCCCACTGGGCCAGGCGCGAGCGCCGCTGGCTCTCGGTCGATTCCGGCAGGGCGCGGCGGACGATCTCCAGCGCCGTGTCGTTGGGGTCCATGGCCTCGATCTGGTGCTGGTGGAACCAGCCGACCTTCATGCGCCGGTCGCGGTGGATCTGGCCGTGCTGCAGGGTCAGGGCGTCGGCGATCAGCTTGGCGAAGGTCGACTTGCCGGCGCCGTTGACGCCCAAGAGCCCGATGCGGTCGTCGAGGTCGAGGCGCAGGTTCATGTGCTTCAGGATCGCCCGGCCGTCGTAGCCGACGGTGGCGTCCTCCAGCCGGATCAGCGGCGGGGCCAGCGGCCGGGGCGGCGAGGGCAGCAGGAAGGGGGCGACCCGCTCGTTCTCGGGCACATTGACCGGCTCCATCTTGGCCAGGCGCTTCATCCGCGACTGGGCCTGGGCCGCCTTGGAGGCCTTGGCCTTGAAGCGGTCGACGAAGGCCTGCAGGTGGGCGCGCTCGGCCTCCTGCTTCTTGCCGGCCGAGGCCATGAGACGCAGCTTTTCGGCGCGGCGCTTTTCAAAATCGTCGTAGCCGCCGGTGTAGAGCTCCAGCTTGCGGTCGGCCAGGTGCAGGATGAAGTCGACCGAATTGTTCAGCAGTTCGCGGTCGTGGCTGATGATGATGGCGGTGTTCGGGTACTTCTTCAGCCGCGCCTCCAGCCACATCGCCCCTTCCAGGTCGAGGTAGTTGGTCGGCTCGTCGAGCATCAGCAGGTCGGGTTCCGAGAACAGGGCGGCGGCCAGGGCCACCCGCATCCGCCAGCCGCCGGAGAACTCGGACATGGGACGGGCGAGGTCGGCGGTGGTGAAGCCGAGGCCGGACAGGATCTCGGCGGCGCGGCTGGGCGCCCGGTCGGCGTCGATCTCGATCAGCCGGGCGTAGATCTCGCCCAGGTGCTCGGGGTCGGCGGTCTCGAGCTCCTTGGTCAGCCGGTCGCGCTCGACGTCGGCCTCGAGGATGGTGTCGAGCAGGGAGACGGGGGAGGCCGGGTGCTCCTGGTCCACCGAGCCGATCCGCGCGCCCTTGGGAAAGCTGATCTCGCCGCCGCCGGGCTGCAGCTGGCCGAGGACCAGCTTGAACAGGGTCGACTTGCCGATCCCGTTGCGGCCGACGAGGCCGACCTTGGCGCCCACGGGCAGGCTGACGCTGGTCTCGTCGAAGAACCGTCGCCCATAGGCGTCGAAGGTCAGGTCTTTGATCTGGAGCATGGGAGCTATCCGCCTCGGGGGACTAGGGCGCGCCTTGGCGGGGCCTCAAGCGGTCGCTATAAGCCCGCGACCTCCCATCCGCCAACCTATGTGTGACCTTTCCCCATGACCGAACGCACCTTCTCGATCCTCAAGCCCGACGCCACCCGTCGTAATCTGACCGGCAAGGTGAACGCCGTCATCGAAAACGCCGGCCTGCGCATCGTCGCCCAGCGCCGCATCAAGATGAGCCGCGCCCAGGCCGAAAAGTTCTACGAGGTCCACAAGGAGCGGCCGTTCTTCGGCGAGCTCGTGGACTTCATGATCTCCGAGCCCGTCGTGGTTCAGGTGCTCGAAGGCGACAACGCCGTGGCCCGCTATCGCGAAGTCATGGGCGCCACCAACCCCGCCAACGCCGACGAGGGCACCATCCGCAAGCTGTTCGCGGAATCGGTCGGCGAGAACACCGTCCACGGCTCCGACAGCCAGGACAACGCCAAGATCGAAATCGCCCAGTTCTTCAAGGACGAAGACATCGTCGGCTAAACGATAGCCGTCATCCTCGGGCGCAGCGAAGCGAAGACCCGAGGACCCAGCAGCTCCAGGCGTTCGGCTGTTTTTCGGTCGCGCTTGCTGGGTCCTCGGGTCTGCGGCCTGACGGCCTCCGCCCGAGGATGACGGACTACGCTACCGCTTCACCGCCTTGTAGACGCGGTCGGATTCCACAGCCCCCGCTTCATCCTGCATCACGACCTCGGCGTCGTGGCCGCCGGCCTGGGTGAGCTTGGCCAGGCCCGCGACATGGGCCTCCGCCGCCTCGTGGCTGGCGTGGACATCCAGAACCTTGCCCATGTGCTCGACCGCCCACCCGTCCGGGTGGCGAACAACATTGTAGACGTGGTGGACCATCGCGAAGACCTCCCGGATTTGGCGGGATAACGCGCGAGCTAGGCGGTGCGTTCAGCCTGGATGCGGCGGGCCGCCTCGGCCACGCAGCGGGCGTAGAGCTTGTGCTCCTCGGTCAGCACCCGCGCGGCCAGGGCCGCCTCGGTGTCGTCCGCATAGACCGGCACCTGCGCCTGGCCGACGATGGGGCCCGCGTCGAGGGCCTCGATCACCCAGTGCACGGTGCAGCCGTGGGTGGTGTGCCCGGCGTCGAGCGCCCGTTGATGGGTGTCCACCCCCGGGAAATGCGGCAGCAGGCTGGGGTGGATGTTGAGCAGCCGCCCGGCCCAGGCCTTCACGAACCACGGCGACAGGATGCGCATGTAGCCCGCCAGGCAGACCAGCTCGACGCCGGCCTCGCGCAGTTCGGCGTCGATGGCCCGCTCATGGGCCTCGCGGTCCTTGCCGAATGGCCGCTGATCGATGGCGAAGGCGGCGACGCCGGCCTGTTCGGCGCTTCTCAGGCCCGGCGCATCGATCCGGTTGGACAGCACCACGGCGATTTCGGCCGGATAGTCCGGCGCCCGGGCCGCCGCGATCAGCGCCTCCATGTTGGACCCGCGCCCCGAGATCAGGACGCCGACGCGGACGCGGCCGCTCACGCCGCGCTCAGTTCGCCCACCACCACCGGCTCCTCGCCCGCGTTGAGCAGGGCGGCCAAAACCGGGGTGGCCGCTTCGGGGCCGACGATGAGCAGGAAGCCGATGCCGCAGTTGAAGGTGCGGCGCAGCTCGTGGTCCGACACGCCGCCCGTCTTCTGCAGCCAATCGAACACCGGCGGCAGGGGCCAGGCTTCCCAGTCGAAGCGGGGGACCAGGCCCTCGGCGATGCAGCGGGGCGGGTTCTCGATCAGGCCGCCGCCGGTGATGTGGGCGCCGCCCTTGATCAGGCCGGCCTTCATCAGGGGCAGGACCGACTTCACATAGATTCGGGTAGGCAGCATCAGGGCCTCGGCCAGGGTCAGCCCTTCCGCGAACGGGGCCGGCGCCTCCCAATCCAGGCCCGAGCGCTCGACGATGCGGCGGATCAGCGAATAGCCGTTGGAGTGGGGGCCGGACGAGGTCAGGCCGATCATCAGGTCGCCGGCCTTCTGGGAGGCCAGGTCCGGCAGCACCTTGCCGCGCTCCACGGCGCCGACAGAGAAGCCGGCCAGGTCGTAGTCGCCGCCGGAATACATGCCCGGCATTTCGGCGGTCTCGCCGCCGACCAGGGCCGCGCCGGCCAGCTTGCAGCCCTCGGCGATGCCGGCCACGACCTTTGTGGCGGACGCGACGTCCAGCTTGCCGCAGGCGAAATAGTCGAGGAACAACAAGGGCTCGGCGCCCTGGGCCAACAGGTCGTTGACGCACATGCCGACGAGGTCGACGCCCACGGTGTCGTGGCGGCCGGTGTCGATGGCCACCTTCAGCTTGGTGCCGACGCCGTCGGTGGTCGAGACCAGCAGGGGGTCGTCGTAGCCGGCGGCCTTGAGGTCGAACAGGGCCCCGAAGCCGCCGAGGCTGGCTTCCGCGCCGGGCCGCCGGGTGGCCTTGGCCAGAGGCTTGATGGCTTCGACCAGGGCGTTCCCCGCGTCGATGTCCACGCCCGCGGCCGCGTAGGTGAGGCCGTTCTGGCGTTCAGTCATGGGCGGGAAATCTCCGAAAACGTTAGTGAGGCTTGCCAGGGTGGCCGCGCGCGCGGCTATAGCTAGCCCATGACGCCGATTACCGCCAACGCCGACCTCGTCGCTTTTTGCGCCCGCCTCGCCAGGGCCCCGTTCATCGCGGTCGATACCGAGTTCATGCGAGAGACCACCTACTGGCCCAAGCTGTGCCTGATCCAGGTCGCCGGCGAGAACGACGCCGCGGTGATCGATCCCCTGGCCGAGGGTCTGGACCTGGCACCCTTGCTGGAGCTGCTGGCCGACCCTGAGATCGTCAAGGTGTTCCACGCCGCACGTCAGGACATTGAGATCTTCAACATCCTGGGGGTGATCCCCAGCCCCCTGTTCGACAGCCAGATCGCCGCCATGGCCGCCGGCTTCGGTGAGCAGGTCGCCTATGATTCGCTGGTCCGGCAGATGCTGAAGATCGACCTCGACAAGTCGAGCCGCTTCACCGACTGGGCCCGGCGGCCCCTGTCCAACGCCCAACTGGTCTACGCCCTGGCCGACGTGACCCACCTGGCCAAGATCTACCCCAAGCTGCACGACCGGCTGGAGCGGGAAGGGCGCCTTGCCTGGGTCAGCGAGGAGATGGCGGCCCTGGCCTCGCCGGCCAACTACGACACCGACCCCGAGAACGCCTGGAAGCGGCTTAAGCCGCGCAAGTTCAGCGCCAAGTATCTGGCCGCCTTCCGCGCCGTGGCCGCCTGGCGCGAACGCACCGCCCAGAACCGCGACCAGCCGCGGGGCCGCATCCTCAAGGACGAGGCCATCGACGAGATCGCCACCCAGCTGCCGACGGACGCCGACGGGCTGAACCGGCTGCGCTCGGTGCCCAAGGGCTTTTCCGGCTCGCGATTCGGGCCGGACATGCTCGACGCCATCAAGGCCGCCCTGAAGGACCCCGACGCCTACGCCCCCGACATCGACCGCCCCGACGGCCGCGGCCAGCCGCCCCCCGGCGCGGTGGTGGAGCTCTTGAAGGTGCTGCTCAAGGCCCGGGCCGAGGACGCCGGCGTGGCCTCCAAGCTGATCGCCACCGTCGCCGACCTGGAAAAGATCGCCGGCGACGACAAGGCCCCCGTCCAGGCCCTGCAGGGCTGGCGCCGAGAGCTGTTCGGCGAGGACGCCCTGCGGCTCAAGCGCGGCGAACTGGCCCTGGTGCTCGACGGGGCGCGAGTGCGGGTGGCCGAGGTCTAGGGCGGCAGGAGCGATCTGCGTCCTTCGAGACGCCCGAGTACCTCGGGCTCCTCAGGATGACGAATGCTGAGGCCCAGCACAAAGGCTCGTCATGCTGAGGAGCGCGAGGCGTAGCCTTGCGCGTCTCGAAGCACGCACCAAGCGTTGCCGCAGCGCCTGACCGGTGCGCATGATGCCCCAAACCAGCCTTGGGAGGGGCATCTTCGATGATCCGCAAGACCCTGTGCATGCTCGTGTGTGCGTCGGCGCTTCTGGCCGGCGCGGCCGCGGCCCAGCCGCCGGCCAACTTCGACACCGTCCAGATCAAGACCACCGAGCTCGGCGCCCGGACCTGGATGCTGGAGGGCGCGGGCGGCAACATCACCGTCGTGGCCGGCGACGACGCGGTGATCATGGTCGATACCCAGTTCGCGCCCCTGCACGACAAGATCAAGGCGGCGGTGGCGGAGGCCGCGCCCGGCAAGCCCATCCGCTACGTGGTCAACACCCACCTTCACGGCGACCACACCGGCGGCAACCAGGCCTTCTGGCTCGACGGGGCGGTGATCGTCGCCACCGAGAACCTGAAGAAGAGCCTGTCCGAGGGGACCACCAACGCCCTGACCGGCGCCAAGACCCCGCCGGCGCCGCAGGGCGCCCTGCCGACCCGCACCTATCTCAGCCGCATGAACGTCTCGGTGAAGGGCCGCAATGTGCAGCTGATGGCCATGCCGACGGCCCACACCCGCGGCGACACCGCCGTGTGGATCCCCGACGCCAATGTCCTGGCCACCGGCGACATCGTCTCCTGGGGCATGCGCTATCCGAACATCGACGTGGGCGACGGCGGCGACATCGACGGCATGGTCAGGGCGGTCGACACCTTCATCGCCCGCTCCAACGCCCGCACCAAGATCGTGCCGGGCCACGGCGCCCTGATGACCAGGGCCGACCTCGTCGCGTACCGCAAGCTGCTGGTCGACGCCCGCAGCGCCGTCGCCAAGGCCAAGGCCTCGGGCATGACCGAGGACCAGGTGGTGGAGGCCAAGCCCCTGGCCGGCGACGTCCAAACCCGGGCCGGCGCCAACGACCAGGCCAGCGTCAACCTCGTGCGGCTGATCTACCGCTCGGTCGGATAGCGGCGGCTCAGGCGGCGGCCTGGTCGGCGCCGACCCGCACCGGATCGTTGACCAGGGACGCGATGAGGTTCAGCAGCTCGTCTGCGGTGACCGGCTTTCGCAGGTGGCCGTCGGCGCCGGCCTCCCGCGCCTGCTCCCGGTGAGCCGGCTGGCTGCTGGCGCTGAGCACGAACAGCGGGGTGCGCCGACCCTTCGGGTCTTCGCGCCCGCGGATGATGCTGATCGCCTCGATCCCGGTCATCACCGGCATCTGGATATCCATCAGGATCAGGTCGAAGGCCTGGACCGCATGGGCGTCCACCGCCTGCTGCCCGTCCTCGGCGAAGGTCAGGTCGACGTGGGGGCCGATGATCAGCTCGACCACCCGCCGATTGACGGGGTGGTCGTCGACCGCCAGCACCTGCAGGCGCCGGCCGTCCGTGGGCCGGGAAGCCAGATCCGGGGAGGCGGCGGCCGGCGCGCAGGCCGGCAGGGGCAGTTCGAGGACAAAGGTCGCGCCCTTGCCCGGCGCGCCGCTGGCGGTCAGCTCCCCGCCCATTCGTTCGGCCAGGCGCTTGGCGATGGAAAGGCCCAGGCCCGATCCGCCGTAGCGGCGGGTGATCGAGGAGTCGGCCTGCTCGAACCGGTTGAACATCCGCGCCTCGAACTCCGCGTCGAAACCGATTCCCGTGTCGGCGACGGCCATGCGCACCCGGCCCCCCTCGATCGCCGTCACGGTCAGGCGCACCTCGCCCTGTTCGGTGAACTTCACCGCATTGGAGAGCAGGTTGCTGAGGATCTGGCGAACCCGGTCCTGGTCGCCCATCACCAGGCCCTGAGGCGCGGCCGTGAGATCGACCTTGAGGGCGACGAGCCGAGCGTGCGGGTCTACGACACCTCCGGACCCTA
>NCED01000049.1:32328-45573 GCA_002280485.1 Caulobacterales bacterium 32-69-10 | reverse complement strand
CGCCGGGCCGGCTTCTTCTCGACCGAGGCGACCCGCAGGTCGGCCATCTGCACGGCCTTCAGCGCGGCCTTGGCGCTGGCTTCGTCCGGCAGGTCGAACTTTCCCAGGCGCTTGCGGTCCAGCTTGACCAGGCGGGCCAGGAACGGCTCGGTCCCGGCCGAGACGTCCGCTTCGACGGTCCAGTACTCCTGGGTCTTGAACGCCTCGATCTCGACCTCGCGGTCGACCACCAGGCGCAGGGCCACCGACTGCACCCGGCCGGCCGAGCGGGCGCCGGGCAGCTTGCGCCACAGCACCGGCGAGAGGGTGAAGCCGACCAGATAGTCCAGGGCGCGGCGGGCCAGATAGGCGTCGACCAGCTCCATGTCGATGGCGCGGGGGTGGCGCATCGCCTCGGTGACGGCGGACTTGGTGATGGCGTTGAACACCACCCGCTGCACCTCGGCGCCCTTGACCGCCTTCTTCTTGTTCAGGACCTCCAGCACGTGCCAGCTGATGGCCTCGCCCTCGCGGTCGGGGTCGGTGGCCAGGATCAGCCGGTCGGCCCCCTTCATCGCGTCGGCGATGTCGCTGAGCCGCTTGGCCGCCTTGGGATCGACGTCCCAGCTCATGGCGAAGTCTTCGTCCGGACGAACCGAGCCGTCCTTCGACGGCAGGTCGCGCACGTGTCCGTAAGACGCCAGCACAATATAGCCGGAGCCCAGGTACTTGTTGATGGTCTTGGCCTTGGCCGGGCTCTCGACGACGACGACGTTCATGCTGGGAGAATACGCTGCCTGTGGACGGCCCGGCGGTTCCCAGGCGGTGGGGCGGGAAAGTGGGGGTGCGGCCCGGCCTATGTCAACGGCAGGCGCGTGACGTTCGGGGCCCATTTCCCGGCTCCCCCTACGGGGGAGGTGATTGCAGCCTGTTCGCGCAATAGGCGAGGGCGCCCCTGCAATGACCGTTGACCGGCGTCGGCGGGCGGGCGAACTGGGGTGGAGCGGGGGTGGGCGATCGTGTGGTTCGGGGGTGAGCGGCGCAGGACTTTCCGGCTCGGCCGCGGGGCCTCGACCTTCCTCGGCTTCCCGCCGCGCGTTCCCCGGCACCTGTTCAGGGCCGTCGATGCGCGGCTCCGGGGGCCAGAGCCGCGGACGGCGATGCTGGAGGATTGCCTCTGCGTCCCCCGGGCCAGGGCCCTCTACCGGCTGGACGGCGCGCGCATCGATTCCACCATGCCGACCTGGCTCGATCCCGACGTGCGCCGCACCGCCACCCAGGACGAGAAGCTGGCGGCGATGGAGGACCAGCGCTCGCCCCGGACCGTGGCGATCCCTGAGGCGACGCTGGAGGTGCGCGAGCCGGTGCTCTTCCTCGGCTCGATCTTCGTCCACTACGGCCACTTCCTCACCGACAGCCTGGCCCGGGCCTGGGCGCTGGCCCAGGTCGGCCCCGAGGTCAAGGTCGTGTTCGCCCCGGCCCGGCGCCTCGCCGACTGCCCGCCCTTCGTCGCCCAGACCCTGGCCGCCCTCGGCGTGGGGCCCGAGCGGGTGATCCAGTCCGACGCCCCCCTCCTGCTGCGCCGGGTGATCGCGCCCCAGCCCCTGATCCAGTGGGACCGGCGGGTCCGCGCCGGCTTCGACGCGCCCCACCGCGCCGCCGCCGATCGCCTGGCCGCGGGCGCGGTGGCCGAGGCGCGGCCGGTCTATCTCAGCCGCCGCCGCCTCGGCCGCGGCTTTCGCCAGGTTCTGGGCGAGGACGCGGTCGAGCAGCGCCTGGAGCGCGAGGGCTATGCGGTGGTCCACCCCCAGACCCTGTCGCTGGGCGACCAGATCGCCCTGTTCGAGGCCGCGCCGACCATCGTGGCCGCCGAGGGCTCGGCCATGCACACCCTGCTGTTCCGCCGCTCGGAGCGGCCCTTGCGCCAGGGCTTCTTGACCTGGAGCCGCTTCAACGGCCGCTTCCTGCTGCAGGACGCGCTCAAGCCCGTGGACAGCCTCTACATGCGCTGCCTGGACGAGGTGGGCGAGGCGGGGCCGCGCTCCAGCGAGCAGAGCTTCCGCATCGATCCCGAGCGGGCCATGGACCTGCTCTCCTCCGCCGGATTCCTGCGACGGCCTCGTCCTTCGACAGGCTCAGGATGAGGCCGAATGAATGCGACGCGTCAGTAGGAAGCCTCATCCTGAGCTTGTCGAAGGGCGAGGCTTTCGGACCTGCCGGCCGCGAAGGTGTGGACGGTCTGCCGGCGTCGGTTGACTCTGCGGCCGCCCGGGGGTTCCTGTTATGTTCTGCAACGGGAGCGGCGACATGGACGAGGGGGAGTTCGAGTGGGCGGGGGTGCGGTTCTGGGCCGTCTCGCACCACGACGCCCGCCATATCCGCGGCCCGGGCCTCTATGGTTTCGTGCGGCGGGGGCCGGGGGAGGAGCGGGTGCTGCTCTACGTCGACCACGCCGACGGCATCGCCCAGGCGGCCGGCCCCGGCCACCCCCTGTGGGCCGAGGCGATGGGCCTGGGCATGAACGAGGTCCACGTCTGCCTCAAGGCCCGCGAACGCCTCGACCGGCTCCAGCTCCGCCACCACCTGGTCAAGCGCACCGGGCCGATCCTGAACCTGCTCTCAGTGTTCCAGGCAGGCGTAGAGGTTCATCGCCCGCGTCGGGCCGGGTAGGTGCGTGCGGTCGCCGGGGGAGGTGGCGACCTCGTCCTGAACGACCCGCAGTTGCGCCGGGTTGAACAGCCGCCGGCCGAACAGCTCGCGCACCGCCCAGCAGTCGGCCTGCTGCTCGCTGGCCTGCGGATGGGCGAAGCCGAGGGTGTGGCCCAGCGCGTGGTGGGCGCACTCGTGGTAGTAGAAGAAGGTCCGCGTCTCGGCCCGCGCCCGGTTCACGATGGCGGGATTGTACAGGATCATCGGCCCATAGACCGGGCTGATCCCGGCCATGGCGATGTCGTTAAGCGACGGGTCCGGGATCGACGGCACCGGCCGGCCCATCAGGGTGCAGCCGCCATAGTTCGCCTGCACCTGCGCCTGGGCCGGCGGCGGGGCCGGGCCGGCGAGGACCAGGCAGAAGGCCGGGAGCGCGGCGAGGAACGATCTCATGGCGCCATGATGGGCGAGGCGGGGCGCCGTGAGGACCGCATTCTCCTCTCCCGCTAGTCCTCCGGGAACGCCCGGCAGACCATGCCGCCGGGCAGCAGCTCGGCCCGGCCGGCGACGGCCAGTTCGACCAGGGCGGCGAACACCCCCTGGGGCGGCCCGCCCAGGGCCCGGGCGATCTCGTCGCGCGACGTCGGCGTGGGCGACAGCATGGCCTCGACCTTGTCGCGCATCCGGGCCGCGGCGGCGTCGACCGCGTCGTTGTCCATCTGCGCCCCCTCGAACAGGTCGCCCTGGTCGCGGACCAGGGGCAGGGCCGAGACCACGCGCAGCACGTCCTCGGCGCCCTCGCACAGCACCGCGCCCTGGCGGATCAGGTCGTTGGTCCCCCTGGCTCTGGGATCGAGCGGCGAGCCCGGCACGGCGAAGACCTCGCGCCCCTGTTCGCCGGCCAGCCGGGCGGTGATCAGCGAGCCGGAGCGCATCTCGGCCTCGACCACCACCACGCCGAGGGACAGGCCGGAGATGATGCGGTTGCGGCGGGGGAAGTCCTTGGCCGTCGCCCGGCGGCCCGGCGCGCTCTCCGAGACCAGGCAGCCCTGGTCGGCGATGGCCGCGTGCAGCTCGGCATGCTCGGGCGGGTAGATGTCGTCGATGCCCCCGGCCAGGACCGCCGCCGTACCGGTGGCGAGCGAACCGGCATGGGCGGCCCCATCGATGCCGCGGGCCAGGCCCGACACCACCACATAGCCGGCCTCGCCCAGCTCATGGGCGAGCTGGCGGGCGAAGCGCTGGCCGACGGCCGAGGCCACTCGCGCGCCGACGATGGCGATGGCCGGCCTGAACAGCAGGGGCGCGCGGCCCCTGGTCCAGATCAGCGGCGGCGGCGGGTCGAGGGCGGCCAGGAGCGGCGGGAAGCCGGCCTCGCCCAGCACGATCAGTTCGGCGCCCAAGGCCTCGCCGGCGGCGATCTCGCGCTCGGCGTCGTCGATGGTGGGGATGCGCAGGGGACCGGGGCGCCGGGCCCGCCGGGCCAGGTCCGGCAGGACCTCCAGGACCCGCGTCGCGGTGCGCCAGCGGGCCATCAACTCGCGGTAGGTCACCGAGCCCACGGCCTCGGTGCGGGCCAGGCGCAGGCGGTCGCGCCGTTCGGCGGGAGACGGGCCGTCCAGGCTCATGCGGGGTCGGACGGCGCCGGGCCGGCCGGCTTCGCGCCGCCGCCGATCTTGGTTTCCTGGCCCATCATCAGCCGCTGGATGTTCTCCCGGTGGCGGACGTAGATCAGCACAGCCATCAACAGCATCAGGGCCGCGATCGAGCGCGGCTGATAGGTCCCCAGCGCCAGGAGCGGCGACAGGGCGGCGGCGGTCAGGGCCGCCAGGGACGAGTAGCGGAACACCATGGCCATGGCGATCCAGGCCGCCGCCGCGCCCACGCCCACGGGCCAGGCCGCGGCCAGGGCCACGCCGAAGAAGGTCGCCACCCCCTTGCCGCCCTTGAACTTCAGCCACACCGGGAAGATGTGGCCGATGAAGGCCGCACCGCCCGCCAGGGCCCCGGCGTCCTGGCCCCAGATCGCCTGGGCGACCAGCACCGCCACAGCCCCCTTGCCGCCGTCCCCCAGCAGGGTCAGCAGGGCCAGGTCCTTGCGGCCGGTGCGCAGGACGTTGGTCGCGCCGATGTTGCCCGAACCGATCTTGCGCAGATCGCCCAGACCGGCCCGGGCCGAGATCAGCACCCCGAACGGGATCGAGCCGAGCAGATAGCCGCAGACGATGCAGACGACGGCGATGAGGGGCGTGACGGTGAACACCATGGCGGGAGCTTACGGCCTTGGTCGGCCGTTGTGGAAGAGGAGGTTCCCAAATGTCCCGACCCGTCAGCATCGACATCCCCCACAGGCTGGGCGCCGCCGAGGCGAAGAAGCGCATCGAGGCCGGCTTCGGCCAGCTGGAGCAGCAGATCTCCGGCGGCCTGGCCCAGGTGGACAAGCGCTGGGAGGACGACCGCATGGTCTTCTCGGCCAAGGTCCTCGGCCAGGCGATCGGCGGCCGGCTGCAGGTGCTGGACGACGCGATCAAGATGGAGATCGACCTGCCGCCGATGCTGGCCATGATCGCCGACACCATCAAGGGCCGGGTCAAGAAACAGGGCGTTCTGCTGCTGGAGAAGAAGTGACGCCCTGTGCTATCGGCAAGGCATGACCGAGCGCCTCGCCTACTATTCGCCCAAGGGGCTCAGCGCCCCGTTCTATGACGTGGTGGCCCACTACGACCCGACCCTGAAGGGCGAGGTCGACTTCTACGCCGGCCTGATCCCGCGCCAGTCGTGGGTGCTTGAGTTGGGCTGCGGCACCGGACGCATCAGCCTGCCGCTGGCCGAGCGGGACTATGCGGTCGTCGGCCTCGACAACGCTCCCAACATGATCGCGGCCGCCCAGGCCAAGCACGCCAAGGCCGCTCCCGATATCCAGGCGCGCACCGCCTTCGTCCTCGGCGACATGAGCGGCTTCAACCTGAACAATGAATTCGATGCGGTGATCGCGCCTTTCTTCAGCTTCTCGCACCTGGCCCCGGGCGCGCTCCGTCGCTTCGCCATGACCATGATCTCCCGCCATCTGCGGCAGGGCGGACTGGCGGCCATCCACGCCATCTATCCCGATGCGATCGCCCGACCGAGCGCGGTCGATCCGGGCAAGCCCGTGCTCGACGTGGCCTATGACGCCACCGACAACCGGCTGAAGCTGTATGTCGCCGCCCAGAGCTACGACGCCGACACCGGCCGCTTCGAGCAGCAGCTCGACTATGTGCAGGTCGCCGCCGACGGGACCGAGCTGCGTCGTTCGGCTGAGACCCTGACCTACTACGTCTCGGACCTGGCCGCTGACGCCGAGGGCTCGGGCCTGGTGCTGGAGGACAAGATCAGCCCGTTCAACACCGTCGGCGAGATGTGGGTGTTCCGGAAGGCCTAGCGGTCCGCCGTTACAGCCGCCTGAACATCACCAGCGCATCCACGAACCCCTCTGTAGGGTGGCGGAACACGCCCGGCAGCCGCGCCAGCACCTCGAAGCCGAAGCTGGTCCACAGGTGGATCGAGGGGGCGTTGGTGGCGATGACGAAGTTGAACTGTACGGCCCGAAAGCCACGGCGACGCAGCTCGTCCAGCGAGTGCGCGCCCATCGCCCGCGCCACGCCGCGGCCCCGCGCGCTGGGAGCGGTCATGTAGCCGCAGTTGGCCACATGGTCCCCGCCGCCCCGGTTGTTGGGGCGCAGGTAGTAGATCCCCACCACCTCGCCTCCGGCCTCGGCCACGAAGGTCGAATGGCTGGGCGCGAGCCAGTAGGCCAGGGCCTCTTCACGGCCCATGTCCAACGGCAGGGGATAGGTCTCGCCGGCGCGGATGACCGGCTCGAGGATCGCCCACAGGGCGTCGCGATCGTCCGCCCCCGTCGGCCTGATGATCATGCCAGCCGCTCCTGCAGCAACAGGGCGTCGGCCGCCGCCGCGCCCGAGGTGGTGTTGTCGAAGAAGACCCAGGCCGGCTGCGGCGCGGCGGCGAGGCGGGCGGCCAGTTCCCCTATCCGTTCAGGACCATAGGCCGACCAGTACATCTGCGGCGAGCCGTGCAGGCGCCAGTAGCTGAGGCCCGTCCAGCCGCCGGGCTCGGCCGCGGCCGGCACCAGCGCGGGGTCGGCGGCGACGCGGGCGACGCGTTGATCGGACAGGACCGCTGCGGCCTCGGCCTCGAACCAGCTCGCGTGGCGGGGCTCGCAGGCCAGGTCGCCATCGAAGCGAGCGCGCAACATGGCCAGGAAGGCGCCGGCTACGCCTGCGTCGAAGGCGAGGCTGGGCGGCAGCTGGATCACCAGCGGCCCAAGTTTTTCGCCGAGCTGGCTGATCTGGAACAGGAAAGCCTCGACCAGCTCGGCGCAGTCCACAAGCCGCCGCTCGTGGGTGACGGTCTTGGGCAGCTTGAGCGCGAAGCGGAAGCCGGGCGGCGTGGTCTGCGCCCAGCGGGCGTAGGTCTTCGGCTGATGCGGCCGGTGGAACGACGAGTTGATCTCGACCGCGCCGAAGCGGGCGGCATAGCGTTGCAAGGTAGTCCCGTCGACGGGGAATGCCTCGGCGCTGGTGCGGGGGATCTGCCATCCCGCCGTGCCGACGATAACGGTCACGGCGCCGCCTGGTGCACCACGCGGCCGTCGACGAGGGTCATCAGCACCTGCCCCTGCAGGCGCCGGCCGTCGAAGGGCGAGTTCTTCGACTTGGAGATCAGCTTGTCCGCATCGACCACCACCGGTGCGTCCAGGTCGCATAGCAACAGGTCGGCCGGGGCGCCGACGGCCAACCGCCCGGCGTCGAGGCCGATCAGCCGAGCCGGGGCCAGGGTCACCGCCCGGATCAGGTCGACCAGGGCCACCCGCCCGTCGTGGTGCAGGGCGAGCAAGGCGGGCAGGAAGGTCTCCAGCCCCACGGCGCCGGGGGCGGCCTCGGCGAAGGGCAGGCGCTTGTCCTCGGCCGGGGCGGGGGCGTGGGCTGAGACGATGACCTCGACCAGGCCCGAGGCGATGGCGTCGATCAGGGCCTGGCGGTCATCCTCGGGGCGCAGGGGCGGGTCCAGGCGGTAGAAGGTGCGGTAGTCGCCGATGTCGAGCTCGTTGAAGCTCAGGTGGTTTATCGAGGCGGTGGCCGCGACGGCGAGGCCCTTCGCCTTGGCCCGTTCGAAGCTCTCCAGGCTGTCGGCGGTGGTGATCTGGTCGACCAGCAGCCGGGCGCCGGTCAGCTCAGCCAGGGCGAGATCGCGCTCCAGCATGATCCGCTCGGCGATAGCCGGCGCCGAGGGCAGGCCCATGCGGCCGGAGAACTCGCCGGCGGTCGCGACGGCGCCGGCGGTCAGATAGGGATCGGCCGGGCGGTGGGCGACCATGGCCCCGAAGGCTTTGGCGTACTGCAGCACGCGCCGGAACACCTTGGAATCGATGATCGGCTTGTCGGCGTCGGTGAAATAGACCGCGCCCGCCTCGCGCATCAGCCCGATCTCGGCCATGCGCGAGCCCTCGCAGGCCTTGGTGGCGGCGCCGGCGGGATAGACGTGGACCAGCTCGATGTCGCGGGCCCGGCGCAGAATGAAATCGACCATGGCCGGGTCGTCCACGGCCGGATCGGTGTCGGGCTGCAGCACCATGGAGGTGACGCCGCCGGCCGCCGCCGCGCGGGCCGCGGACTTCAGGGTCTCCTTAGGCTCGGCCCCCGGTTCGCCGGTCTTGACCCTCAGGTCGACGAGGCCGGGGATCAAGAGCTGGCCGCCGCAGTCGATGACGCGGATGTCCGCCGACAGGTTCTCCATCTGCGGGCGGCGCACCACGTCCGCGATGACGCCCTCGACCACCACCAGTGAGCCGGAGCCGTCGTAGCCGGTCTCCGGATCGACCAGGCGGGCGCCCACGAAGGCCGTCGGGCGGGAAGGGGGAGGGGCGCTCACTGGCCGGCCTCCAGGCGGGCGGCGAGGGACGCCAGCACGGCCATGCGGGCGGCGACCCCCATCTCGACCTGTTCCTGGATCAGGCTGACCCTTGGGTCGTCGGCGACACCGGACTCGATCTCGACGCCCCGGTTCATCGGCCCGGGGTGCATGACGCGGGCGTGCGGGGCGGCGAGGGCCAGCATCTCGGCGTCGAGGCCGAAGTAGCGGGAGTATTCGCGCGTGGAGGGCACGAAGGCGCCGTCCATGCGCTCGAGCTGCAGGCGCAGCATCATCACCACATCGACGCCCGCCACGCCTTTCCTCATGTCGTGGAACACCTCGGCGCCCCAGCGGTCGACGCCCGACGGCATCAGGGTCGGCGGGCCGACCAGCCGAACCTTGGCGCCCAACAATTGCAGCAGGCCGACGTTGGAGCGGGCGACCCGGCTGTGCTGGACGTCGCCGCAGATGGCCACGGTCAGGCCCTCGACCTTGCCGAAGGCGCGCCGCAGGGTCAGGGCGTCGAGCAGGGCCTGGGTGGGATGTTCATGCCAGCCGTCGCCGGCGTTGATGACCGCGCAGCCGACCTTCTGCGACAGCAGGGCGGCGGCGCCGGACGCGGCGTGCCGGATCACCAGCAGGTCCGGCTTCATGGCGTTGAGGGTGACCGCGGTGTCGATCAGGGTCTCGCCCTTGGTCATCGACGAGGTGCGCGGGCTCATGTTGACGACGTCGGCGCCGAGCCGCTTGGCGGCCAGCTCGAACGAGCTCTGGGTGCGGGTCGAGGCCTCGAAGAACAGATTGACAAGGGTCCGTCCGCGCAGGAGGCCGAGCTTCTTGTCCGCCTGCCGGTTCACCGCCACGAAGGCGTCGGCCAGATCGAGCAGCTGCTTGGCCTGGGGCCGGTTCAGCCCGAGCACGGACAGGAAATGCGGTTGTGGAAACGGGAACGCCCGGGCTCTGAGCGAAGCTTCGATGTCTGCGCCGGTTTCCATCGAAGCGGAGGAATAGGGAGCTTTGGGGCAGGGCTCAAGCGCGCTGCGATCTCAGATGGTTAAGCAGGCGGCCGTCGACGGCGGCGGCCGCAGCGCGCGAGGCGCAAAATGCTGGGCAGGTCGCGCCCTGCGGCCCCCTCCAACATCTTCGATGGTTCTCCTCCCCCAGCCAGAAGAGGCCGGGGGAGGAGCAAGAAAGAGGTCCTAGTACCAGGCGCGCTGGCGGACGTCGGCGCTCGTGCCGACCAGCTTGGCGAACTCGGCCACGTCGCTGCCGCGCGAGTGGTAGGGGTAGACGATCTTGGGCTTGAAGGCCTTCACGCCCTCGGCCGCCTGCTGGACGGTCATGGTGTAGGGCAGGTTCATCGGCACGAAGGCCACGTCGATGGACTTGAGGGCCTGCATCTCGGGCGTCGCCTCGGTGTCGCCGGCGATGTAGACGCGCTTGTCGCCGAAGGTGGCGACATAGCCGTTGCCGCGGCCCTTGGCGTGGAACTGCAGCTTGTCGGCCGAGGTGTTGTAGGCGGCGACGGCCGTGACGGGGATGCCGGCGAAGGTCCCGCTGGCGCCGTTGGCCAGGACCTGGACGCGGCCCTTCAAGGCTTCCGGCAGGGCGTCGCGGACGGCGGCGGGGGCGACGATCGGCGCGTTACCGAGGGCGGCCAGGGTCGGGGCGTCCATGTGGTCGCCGTGGATGTCGCTGACCAGGATCAGGTCGGGCTTGGGCAGGCCGGCGTAGGCGGCCGCGCCGCCGACCGGGTCGTTGTAGATGGTCTTGCCGTTCCAGCTCATCACGAAGCTGGCGTGGTTGACCGGGTGGACGGTGAGGTCGCCGTTCGAGGTGGCGATCTTGTCGCCGGTCAGGGCCTGGGCGGCGGCCAGGGACGGGGCGGCGGCGGCCAGCGCCAGGGCGGTGGCGGCGCAGGCCAGCAGGCGGGAAGCAGTCATCTTGTTGTCTCCTTCGGTGGAATTCGGCTGGGCTAGATACCCCGTGCGGTCCTTCCGATCATTTCTGGGCTGATACGTCAGCCGCGAAGCCGGTCCAGGGCGCCCTGCAGGATGTAGGCGGCGGCGGTCTTGTCGACGACCTCGGCGCGGCGGGCGCGGGTCATGTCGTGCTCGGCGGTCAGCATGCGTTCGACCGCGGCGGTGGACAGGCGCTCGTCCCAGAAGGCGATGGGGATCTCGGGACGCAGGCGCAGCAGGTTACGGGCGAGCGCGCGGTTGGATTATGACGACGCCGCCCGCGCCGCGGCCCTCCATGAGCTTGAACAGTTCCTCGGCTTCCTTGGTGAACTTGACCCGGTGGATCAGGGCAAGGGGGCTGGCGATGGACAGGGTCAGGTCCGACACCGCCACGCCCAGGGTCTTCTCCCCGGGGTCCAGCCCGACCACCGGCGTGCGCGGGGGCAGGGCGGCGGGCATTTCGGTGATGTCGATGACGGGCATGAAATACTTATACCCGTTCATCCCGGCGAAAGCCGGGACCCAGGTTTTTTGTTTTGGTTCGTGGCGCGGTCGCTCAAGCCTGGGTCCCGGCTTCCGCCGGGATGAACGGTATGAGGTTCAGGTCTTCAGCCGGTAGCCGGTCTTGAAGATCCACCAGATCACCGCCAGGCAGACGGTGATGAACAGGGCCGTGGCCCCCAGGCTGACGGCGACGCTGACGTCGGCCGCGCCGTAGAAGGCCCAGCGGAAGCCGCTGATCAGATAGACCAGCGGGTTGAACAGGGTGATCGTGCGCCACAGCGGCGGCAGCATGGCGATCGAGTAGAAACTGCCGCCCAGGAAGGCCAGCGGCGTGATCACCAGCAGCGGGATGATCTGCAGCTTCTCGAACCCGTCGGCCCAGATGCCGATGATGAAGCCCAGAAGGCTGAAGCTGATCGCCGTGGCCAGCAGGAACACCACCATGAAGATGGGGTGCTCGATCCGCACCGGGGCGAAGAAGAAGGCGGTGAGCAGCATGATCGCCGCCAGGATGATCGACTTGGTCGCCGCCGCCCCGACATAGCCGCCGACGATCTCCAGCCAGGAGATCGGCGCCGACATGACCTCGTAGATCGTGCCCGTGAACTTGGGGAAGTAGATCCCGAACGAGGCGTTGGACACACTCTGGGTCAGGACCGACATCATGATCAGGCCGGGGACGATGAAGGCGCCGTAGGGGACACCCTCGACGTCCGAGATGCGCGAGCCGATGGCCGAGCCGAACACCACGAAATAGAGCGCGGTCGACAGCACGGGCGAGACCACGCTTTGCAGCAGGGTCCGCCAGGTGCGGGTCATCTCGAACAGATAGATCGCGCGGATGGCGCGCCAGTTGATCATCGGGTCCTCACCAGCTCGACGAAGATCTCTTCGAGCGAACTCTGGTCGGTGTGAAGGTCTGTGAAGCCCACGCCCAACTCGCCCAGGCGGGCGAGCAGGCCGGTGATGCCGGTGCGCTCACGCTGGGTATCGTAGGTGTAGACCAGTTCGGCGCCGCCCGCGGCCAGCTCAAGGCCGTAGTCGGCCAGGGCGTCGGGCACGGCGACCAGGGGCACGGCCAGCTGCAGCGTCAGCTGCTTCTTGCCCAGCTTGCGCATCAGCTCGGTCTTCTGCTCGACCAGGATCAGCTCGCCCTTGCTGATCACCCCCACCCGGTCGGCCATCTCCTCGGCCTCCTCGATGTAGTGGGTGGTCAGGATGATGGTGACGCCCGACTGCTGCAAGCGCCGCACCACGCCCCACATGTCGCGGCGCAGGTCGACGTCGACCCCGGCGGTAGGCTCGTCGAGGAACAGCACCTGCGGCTCGTGGCTGAGGGCCTTGGCGATCATCACCCGGCGCTTCATGCCGCCGGACAGGGTGATGATCTTGTCGTTGCGGCGGTCCCACAGGGAAAGGTCGGTCAGCACCTTTTCCACATAGGCCGCGTCGGGCGCCTTGCCGAACAGGCCGCGGCTGAAGTTGACCGTGTCGATGACCTTCTCGAAGGCGTCGGTCTTCAGCTCCTGCGGCACCAGGCCGATCAGGGAGCGCGCGCCCTTCCAGTCGGAATTGATGTCGTGGCCGTCGACCGTGATCGTCCCTTCCGAGGCCGAGACCAGGCCGCAGATGATGCTGATCAGGGTGGTCTTGCCGGCCCCGTTGGGACCCAGCAGGGCGAAGATCTCGCCCTTGGCGATCTCGAGATCGACGGACTTCAGGGCCTGGAAGCCGGTCGAATAGGTCTTGGAGACGCCGGAGACGGAGAGCATCGAGGACATGGAAAACAGCCTAGCTGATTGGCAGGAGTCGTAACAATCGCGGCGGCAAACTTTTTTCCCGGCCGGTAAAGAATAGTCGCAGGCGACTGGGGAGGCGGGGCTGGCCTCAGACCGGTAGGGCGCTCGCGCCGCCCCTTATGAGTTTGTTCAGTCGCTTGGGAGCGACCTGGGATCCTTAGTCGAGTCGCTTCTGTTTGGATTGTTGGTTTCCTGCGGGGTTTCCCAGCCTGGCTGGGGCAGCCGTTGTCAGCCGCGCTCGCAATGAAGGGCGCCGCCATGACCACGTACAACGTTTCAGACACCGCATCGCTGAAGACCGCGCTTCTCGCCGTGAATCCCGGTGGAGCCGGCTACGACGGCGTCGCGGACGTCATCAACATCACGGGCAGCTTCACCCTCACCAGCGAGTTGTGGGCGCTCAACCTCGCCGGCACGCCCGGGCTGACGATCAACGGCGG
>NCED01000049.1:12466-32319 GCA_002280485.1 Caulobacterales bacterium 32-69-10 | reverse complement strand
CAACGGCGGCGGCTTCACCCTGAGCGGCGGCAGCGCCTACCGCGGCTTTTTCGTCTACACCGGCGAGGTCGCCATCAATGCCCTGACGATCTCCGCCGCCAGGGCCATCGGCGGCGTGGGCGGCGACAGCGGCGGTGGGGCCGGAGCTGGCCTGGGCGGCGGACTGTTCGTGGCCTCCGGCGGTTCGGTCATCCTCACCAGCGTCGACTTCACGCTTGGCTCGGCGGTCGGCGGCAGGGGCGGGAACGAGCAGGCGAGCGGCGGCGGCGGCGGCGGCCTGGGCGGCGCCGGGGCCTTCGGCGGCGGCGGGGTAGGCCTCGGGGCCTTCGGCGGATCGTCTGGAGCGGGCGGGGCCGGCATCATCATCGGTGCGGCCAGCGGCGGCGCTGGAGTCACCTCGGGGGGCGCAAACGGCGGCGGCGGCGGGGTCGACGACAACAACTACGCGGAGCACGGCGGTGGCGGGATCGGCGGCGCCGCCGGAAGCAGCATGCCCGCGGCGGGCGGCTTTGGCGGCGGCGGCGGAAGTGGCGGCACGGGCGGCTTCGGCGGCGGCGGTTCGCGGCCGGAGGCCGGCGGGGTGTCGGGAAACGGAGGCTTCGGAGGCGGCGGCGCCAGCCAGGCTAACCAGGCGGGCGGCGGGCTGGGCGGTTTCGGCGGCGGCGACGGCGGTAACGTGGCCGGTACGATCCACGGCGGCGGCGGCGGGCTTGGAGCCGGCGGCGCGGTCTTCGTCCAGCAGGGCGGCACGCTCACCTATGGGGCGGGGCTGGTCTCCAACACCAACAGCGTGACCGGCGGCGCCGCCGGCCCCAGCAATGGCCCGGGCGGTCTCGACGCCACGGCCGGACAGGCCTTCGGGTCGGGCATGTTCATCCAGGGCGACCAGGCGGTGACCCTCTCGCCGGGGACGGGCGGCACCCTCAGCATCAACGGCGTTATCGCCGACCAGACCGGCTCGGGCGGGACGGGCGGAAACGCCGGCGCCGGCCGCCTCGTCGTCAGCGGGGCCGGGACGGTGGCGCTGGGGGTGGCAAACACCTTCACCGGCGGGATCGCCCTGAACGCTGGAAAGCTGCAGCTGAGCCAGGTCGGCGCCGCCGGCTCGGGCGACATCACCTTCGGAGCGGGCGCCCAGACCCTCACACTGAACAATGCGGTCACGACGGGCGGGGCCCTGGCCACCAATCTCAGGTCGTTCACTTCGGGCGACACCATCGGCGTCGGCGGCATGGGCTTGGCGACCTTGGCCACCCTCGGCGCCAACAACACCCTCACGCTCAGCGGCGGCGCGCGGACCGTCACCCTCAACTTCGAGGACGCCGACAGCTTCGCCGGCTTCAACTTCGCGCTCGCGTCGGACGGCGCCGGCGGCACAAACGTGACCCTCGCCGCACCGCCCGCGCCGCCGGCGCCCGATCCCGAGCCCACGCCGCCGGTCACGAGCGCCGGAAATGACGTTGGCATGCTGCCGCCCGGGAACAACGTCTTCAAGGCGGCGGCGGGGAACGACAGCATCAGCGCCGGCGACGGGGCCGACGACATCCAGGGCAACCAGGGCGCCGACAGCCTGAGCGGCGGGGGCGGGACCGACAGCCTGTACGGCGGCAAGGACAACGACACCGTGGCCGGCGGCGACGGCGCCGACAGCCTGTCCGGCGACCTCGGGGACGACAGCGTCCAGGGTGGGGTCGGGACCGACTCGGTGTTCGGCGGCGACGGGACCGACAGCGTGACGGGCGGCGAGGGCGCCGACAGCATCAGCGGCAACCGGGGCGGCGACAGCGTCTCCGGCGACGCCGGGAACGACACCCTCTACGGCGGCCAGGGCGGCGACACGGTCCATGGCGGCGAGGGCGACGACCGCCTCTCCGGCGACCTTGGCGACGACATCCTGGCCGGCGGCGCCGGGGCTGACCGATTCCTGTTCGGCCGGGACGGGGGGCGCGACTGGGCCGTCGACGTGAACTACGCCCAGGGCGACCGTATCCAGCTCGCGCCCGGCACGGCCTACACCGCCACCGTGCTGACCAACGGCGACGTGTTGATCGATCTAGGCGGCGGCGATGTGCTCGGCCTGTCGGGGGCGGCGGCCAGCTTCAGCAGCGACTGGATCGTCTACGCCTGATGCGGACGCGCCGCTTCTGCTAGGAGCGGCGGATGATCCCCTGGGAACACCTCGACACGGCGACCATGCCGGACGGCGGCGGCGAGCTGCGCCTGATGCGGCGCGGGGCCGAATATTCGATCATGTCCGGTGCGATCGAGCTGATGAACAGCCGGCTCAGCGGGTCGGAACAGGCCCTGGCGACCCTGGCCTGCGACGGGCTGAACACGCCGGCGCCGCATGTGCTGATCGGTGGTTTCGGCATGGGCTTCACCCTGCGCGCGGCCCTGGCCTGCCTGGGGCCGAAGGCGACGGTGACGGCGGCCGAGCTGGTCCCGGCGGTGGTCGAGTGGGCCAAGGGGCCGATGGCCGAACTGTCGGCCGCGTGCCTGGCCGATCCGCGCACGCGGGTGCACATCGGCGACGTGGGAGACCTGATCCGGGCCGGGCAGGGGACCTATGACGCCATACTGCTCGACGTGGACAATGGCCCCGAGGGCCTGAGCCGCCGGGCCAACGACGGCCTCTACAGCCTGGCGGGCCTGGCCGCCGCCGCGCGGGCGCTGCGCCCCGGCGGGGCCCTGGCGGTATGGTCGTCGGCGCCGAGCGCGGCCTTCACCAGCCGCCTGCGCAAGGCGGGGTTCAAGGCGGAGGAGCACGTGGTGCGCGCCCGTCCCGGCAAGGGGGCCAAGCACGTGATCTGGCTTGCCACTCCGGCCCCTCGCCGCTAACCCAACCGCGTCTGAAGGAGATTAGGCCCCATGGCCATCGACGCCGCGACGGTGAGACGCGTCGCCAAGCTTGCCCGCATCGCCGAGCCGGAAGAGCGGCTGGAGCCGCTCGCCCGCGAGCTCAATTCGATCATGACCTGGATCGAGCAGCTCAACGAGGTGGACGTGGAGGGCGTGCAGCCGATGACCTCGGCCGTGCACGCCACCTTGCCGATGCGCGAGGACGTGGTGGCCGACGGCGGCGACGCCGCCCGCGTGCTGTCCAATGCGCCCAAGTCCGCCGACGGCTTCTACGTCGTGCCCAAGGTGGTGGAATAGCCGTGGCCGATCTGAACGGACTGACCCTCAAGGGCGCCCTGGGTGGGCTCGCCGCCAAGGACTTCTCGGCCGAGGAGCTGGCGCGCGCCCAGATCGCGGCCATCGAGGCCGCCAACCCCGCGCTGAACGCCTACATCGTCGCCACGCCCGAGAAGGCCATCGAGATGGCCCGCGCATCGGACGCCCGCCGCGCCCGCGGCGAGGCCGGCCGGCTGGAAGGCGCCTCGATCGGGGTGAAGGATCTGTTCGCCACCGACGGCGTCGGCACCACGGCGGGCTCCAACATCCTGCGCAATTTCGTCCCGCCCTACGAATCCACCGTCACCACCAAGCTGTGGGCCGACGGGGCGGTGATGCTGGGCAAGCTGAATCTCGACGAATTCGCCATGGGCTCGTCCAACGAGAGCTCGGCGTTCGGCCCCGTCACCAACCCGTGGAAGGGGCGCGGCTCCAACAAGCCCCTGACCCCGGGCGGCTCGTCCGGCGGCTCGGCCGCCGCGGTCGCCGCCGACTTGTGCCTGGCCGCCACCGCCACCGACACCGGCGGCTCGATCCGCCAGCCGGCCGCCTTCACCGGCACCGTGGGCATCAAGCCGACCTATGGCCGCTGCTCGCGCTGGGGCGTGGTCGCCTTCGCCTCGTCCCTCGACCAGGCCGGCCCCATCGCCAAGACGGTGGAGGACGCAGCCATCCTGCTCACCTCCATGTCCGGCCATGACCCCAAGGATTCGACCAGCCTGCCGGTCGCGGTGCCCGACTTCTCGGCCTTCGTCGGCCAGTCGGTGAAGGGGCTGCGGGTCGGCATTCCGGAGGACTACCGCATCGAGGGCCTCTCGCCCGAGATCGACGCCTTGTGGGACCAGGGGATCGCCTGGCTGAAGGACGCCGGCGCCGAGGTCAAATCGGTGCGGCTGCCGCACGCCAAATACGCCCTGCCGGTCTATTACATCATCGCCCCGGCCGAGGCCTCGTCGAACCTGGCCCGCTACGACGGCATGCGGTTCGGGCTGCGCGAGCCGGGCGCCACCCTGACCGAGGTCTATGAGAACACCCGCGCCAAGGGCTTCGGCGACGAGGTCAAGCGGCGCATCCTGATCGGCACCTATGTGCTGTCGGCGGGCTATTATGACGCCTACTACCTGAAGGCCCTGAAGGTCCGCCGCCGCATCGCCGAGGACTTCGACGCCGCCTTCCTCAATGTCGACGCCATCCTGACGCCGTCGGCGCCCTCGGCCGCCTTCGGGCTGGGCGAGCGCACCGACGATCCGGTGGCGATGTACCTCAACGACATCTTCACGGTGACGACGAACCTCGCCGGCCTGCCGGGCATCTCGATCCCCGCCGGCCTGTCGTCGGAAGGCCTGCCGCTGGGCCTGCAACTGATCGGCCGGGCCCTCGACGAGGGTACGCTGTTCTCCCTGGCGGGGGCGATGGAGAAGGCCGCGGCCTTCACGGCCAAGCCGGCGAAGTGGTGGTAGCCTCTCGCCTGCAGTAGCCGCGTGCGTCCTTCGAGACGCCCGAGTTTCTCGGGCTCCTCAGGATGACGAAGGGTGGGGATCGCACCAAGGCTCGTCATGCTGAGGAGCGCGAGCGTAGCTTGCGCGTCTCGAAGCACGCACAGCACTCACCCCAGCACGATGTCGAACCGCGTCGCCCAGCCTGCGCCCTGGCGGTTCAGGTCGGCGGTGACGAGCAGGCGGTCGGACGCGGGAACCGAGCGATAGACCCCGTCGCGCTCGTTCTGCGGCTCGCCGGCGATGACCATCTGGGTGGTCAGAACGCGCCCGTCGGGCCGATAGATCTTGTAGTGGATGTGGGGCGTGCGCCCCGGGTAGCGTACCGGCCGGATGGTGCGGAAGGCGTACAGGCCCTGGGCGTCCACCTTGGTGCGCCCGAAGCCCTGGAAGCCTTCGTCGCGGCCGCCGCGGGAGGCGTCGCGGGTGTGGATATAGCGGCCGGCCGCGTCGACCTGCCAGATCTCGACCATGGCCCCGGCGACGGGGCGCCCATGCACGTCGAGGACCGCGCCGCGCAGGTCGAGCAGTTCGCCCCCGGCGAGGGCCCGCTTGCCGACCCGCACCAGGTCGGGATCGGTCTCGGCCGGCATGCGGTCGGGATAGAACGGCCCCTCGGTCTGGGAAGGCGTGGGGCGCAGCGCCCCGGCCGCGAAGGCGGGGCGGCCCGCGGTCAGGGCTACGGCGGCGCCCAGCAGGGCCTGTCGGCGGTCGAGGAAGATCATCGCGCGCGCTCCCGGCGACGGTATGCAGGCTGAACGCCTGGGCGGCCCGGCTCCGTCGCGCTATCTAACGCCGATGTCGCCCTTTCGTCTCCTATCCGGCGCCGCCGTGGCGCTGGCCGTCGCCGGGCCGGCCGCCGCCTGGCCTGACACCGGGCTTGGCCGGGTCGAAGCCCTGGCCGCCCTGCAGAGCCTGAACGTGGAGTTGCTGACCCACGACAGCGCCACCGCCACCCTCGAGGCCTGGTGCGCTTCGCACCGTCTGGCGCCCCGCCCGCGGATCCTCGCCCGCCGGGTGCGCACCGAAAAGCCCGCTCCACCCGAGGTGCGCGCCGCCCTGCAGGCCGCCCCCGAGACGCCGCTGCGCTACCGCCGGGTGCAGTTGGCCTGCGGCGACCGCATCCTGTCCGAGGCCGACAACTGGTATGTGCCGGACAAGCTGACGGCGGAGATGAACCGGGTGCTGGACGAGACCGACACCCCCTTCGGCCGCGCCGTCGCCGCCCTGAACTTCAAGCGCCGCACCCTTTCGGCCGACCTGCTGTTCAAGCCGCTGCCTGAGGGGTGGGACGTGACGCTGCGGCTGCCCCGGGGCCGGGGCAAGCTGGCGGTCCCGCCCTTTGTGCTGCAGCACCGGGCCGTGCTGTCCGACGCCGCGGGCGCGCCGTTCAGCGTGGTGGTCGAGAGCTATACCGACCAGGTCCTGGGGTTCGAGCCGCCCGGCAGGTAGCGGCCTCGTGTTGGAACCGCCGTCGCGGCGGCGGGTTGGTAGGGTCCCCACCCAATGAGGCCTGCCCCATGAAAGTCAGCGAAGCCATGACCGCCCAGGTCGTGACCGCCAACCCCGGCGACAGCATCCAGTCGGTGGCCAAGATCATGGCCGAGGTCGATACCGGCGCCGTGCCGGTGTTCGAAGGCGGCAAGGTGGTCGGCCTCGTCACCGACCGCGACATCGTGCTGCGAGTCGTGGCCGAGGGCGGCGACATCAAGGGCCCTGTTTCGGCGGTGATGAGCGACCATGTCCTCGGCTGCCACCCGGACGACAGTGTCGCCGACGCCGCCGGCAAGATGGCCAGCCACCAGCTGCGCCGTCTCATCGTCACCGACGAGAAGGGCGCCCTCGTCGGCATCCTGTCCCTCGGCGACATCGCCACCGACTTCGGCAACAAGAAGGTCGGCGAAGTGCTGGAAGATATCTCGGCCGACAGCCACTAGCGTCAGCGCTCCTTCTCCCGTCGGGAGGAGGGGCCGCTACTCCCGCTTTAGCTCCACTCGCACCGGATAGTGGTCGGAGGCGGCGCGGGGCAGGCGTTTGACCTCGACCGTCTTCCACACCGGTGCGGCGTAGACCTGGTCCAGGGCGAGGAAGGGGAACGGCCAGCTGGCGGGGAAGGTGAGCAGGCCGTGGGTGCGGCGCGTCAGCGGCTTTAGCGTGGGGTCCATCTTCCGCATGGCCCATGACCACGGCGTCAGGTTGAAGTCGCCGACCAGGATCAGTTCCTCGGGGTTGGCGGTCGCGATCATCGTGGGCAGGTGCCCGCGCTGGGTGGTGGCCAGGGTGACCGGCTTGCCGTCCGGCGCGGTGGTGCGCCCCCACAGAAAGCCGGTGCCGCCCGGCACGCGGAAGTGGGGGTCCTGTCCGCTGGCCAGGAACGGCCGCTTGGACAGGATCGCCGTGTCGCAGTCGGGATGGCAGTAGATCTGATGCGGATAGAGGTCGCGCAGATCGCGGCTCAAGGCCGGCTCCAGCCCGTCCACCTCCTGCAGGGCCACGAGGTCGGCGCCCGAATTGCGGATCACGGCGATCTGGCCGGGCCGGTCGGGGCTATCCCACCAGCGATTGAAGGTCAGGATGGTCAGGTTCCCCGGCGGCGGCGCCTCGCGGCCGGTCCGCACCATCTCGGCGATTAGAGGGACGCCGTTGAGCAGCACAGCCACGGCGGCGCTGATCAGGGCGGCCGTGCGGATGCGTCCTCGCGGCAGAGCCAGGACCACGACGCCGGCGCCGACCCATCCGGCGACCAGCCACACCGGGGCGAAGCTGTTGAAGGCGTCGGCCCAGCCCCACACCGCGCCGATCAGGCCGGCGGCGGACATCAGCCCCGCCCCCGCCGCGAGGGCGGCGCCCAGCCAGCCTATAATCCGGCGGGGCCAGCTCACGCGGTGGCCGCGTAGATCATCACGCCGGTGGCCACCGACAGATTGAGGCTGTCGGCCCGGCCGCGCATGGGGATCTTGACGTTGACGTCGCAGGCCGCCGCCAGTTCGGGCGGCAGGCCCTGCTGCTCGTTGCCCATCAGGATCATCGTCGGGCGGCGGTAGTCGGCGTCGGAATGGGCGACGGTGGCGGAGAGCAAGGTGCCGACCACCGAGCCGGGCCAGTCCGCCCGCCACGCCAGGAACTCGTCCACCGTGGCCTTGAACAGGGGCACGGCGAAGATCGAGCCCATGGTCGCCCGCACCGCCTCCACCGAATAGGGATCGCAGCAGTCGCCGACCAGGATCACCCCCCCGCAGCCGGCGGCGTCGGCGGTGCGGATGATGGTGCCGAGGTTGCCGGGGTCGCGCACCGCCTGCAGCGCCACCCAGCACGTCGCGGCGTCAGGCTTGAGGTCGGTCAGCGGGGTGAAGATCTGTTCGAACACCCCGATCACGGTCTGGGGATTGTCGCGCCGCGAGACCTTTTCGAGGATGTCGCGGTTGACCTCCAGCACCTCCTCGCTGACCGCGGCGATGCGCTGGACGAGGGGATGCTGGGCCGCTTCGGGGCCGTGCATGAGGATCTTGGGTTTGCGGCCCAGCTCAAAGGCTTCGGCGACGATCTTCAGGCCTTCGGCGAGGAACAGCCCGGTCTCTTCGCGGTCCTTGCGCATGTGCAGGGCCCGCACGGCCTTGACCGTCGGATTGGTCAGGGAGGTGATCTGGCGCGCGGTCATGCGCGACGCCAGCGCGCGAAGAACGACAGGCCGATCTCGCGGCCGTCATTGTCCTCGGACAGGTCGAGTTCGCCCCAGTCGACGACGCCGCCCCGGCCCTCCAGAGACCCCGCCATCAGGTGGGCGAGCGACAGGCCGGAGATGCGTTCGGCATAGGCGTTGAGCAGCAGGAAGCGGGCGTCGGGGCTCAAAAGTTCGGCGCACATGGCCATCAGCTCGGGCAGGTCCTCGAACAGGCGCCACACCTCGCCGCCGGGGCCGCGACCGTACTTGGGCGGGTCCAGGACAATGCCGTCGTAGCGCGAGCCGCGCCGCACCTCGCGGGCCAGGTACTTGCGGGCGTCCTCGACGATCCAGCGCACCGGCTTGTCGTCGAGGGCCGACAGGGTGGAGTTTTCCCGCGCCCAGGCCACGGCCTTCTTGGAGGCGTCGACATGGGTGACGTGCGCCCCCGCCGCCGCCATGACCAGGCTGGCGACGCCGGTGTAGCCGAACAGGTTCAACACCTTGAGCTGCTCTTTGGGCTGCTCGCCGCCGCTCACCGCCGCCTGCAGCCAGGCCCAGTTGGCGGCCTGCTCCGGGAAGAAGGCGAGGTGGCGGAAGGCGGTGAAGCGGGCGTTGAACTTCGCCGGCCCCCAGCTGAGGGGAAAGCTCTCCGGCGGGCGGCCCGAGAAGCGCCAGCGGCCGTCGTCCTCGTCGGCCGGGGTCGGGTCGAACACCGCGTCGGCCGCATCCCACTTCGCCTGGGGCAGGCGCGGCGCCCACCAGCATTGCGGCTCCGGGCGGACCACGGTGAAGCGGCCGTAGCGCTCCAGCTTCTTGCCATTGCCGCTGTCCAGCAGGGCGTAGTCGCCCCAGGACCGGGTTCGCAACGCTATGGGTTCGGGCGCCAGGGCTGGTTTCACGCCCTGGCTTTAAGGCGGGCGGGGCAGGGCGGCAACCGGGGGTTATGTTTCGCTGTTTTCGCTGCTAGTTCAGTCCGTGCGGGCAGTGTTGGGGGGCATGCGTTTGAATATCGCTGGAGAGAAGATCGCCAAGTCGGCCCGAAAGGCCAAGGGCGCCGGCCATCTGCGGCGCGGCGAGATCCTGCACGCCGCCGAGCGCATCTTCGTGCGCGAGGGCTATCACGGCGCGACGATCCGCAAGATCGCCGACGAAGTGGGGCTGTCCTCCACCGCCCTCTACATGCACTTCCGCGACAAGAGCGAGATCCTGGTCGAGATCTGCGAGACGGCCTTCGCTCAGCTGATCGCCCAGAACGACGAGATCGCCGCCATGCCGATGGAGCCGGTGGCGCGGATGCGGCGGATGCTCGACGCCTATATGCAGTTCGGCCTCACCAATCCCAACGCCTACCAGCTGGTGTTCGCCAGCCCCCCTGGCGCCCTGACGGCGGACAAGCTGGAGGCCATGACGGCGCTCGGCATGCGCTGTTTCGAACGTTTCCTGGGCACGGTCCAGGCGGTGTCCGACGCCGGGCGGCTGCGCGGCGACGTGGCCGTCTGCGCCCAGGTGTCGTGGGGCGCGGCGCACGGCATCGTCTCCCTGCTGCTCACCCAGCCCCAGTTCCAGTGGTCCGACACGCCGGAGAACCTGAAGGAGCGGATGCTGGACAGCCTGTTCGAGGGGCTGCTGAAGCCCTGATGGGGCCGCTCCCCACCTTCGACGACATCCTTGATGCGGCCGAACGGCTGGCGACGGTCGCCGTCCGTACGCCCCTGCTGCGCTCGGACGCCCTCGACGCCGCGGCCGGCGGGCGGGTGTTCGTCAAGGCCGAGGCCCTGCAGCGCACCGGCTCGTTCAAGATCCGCGGCGCCTACAACCGCCTGTGCCGGCTGTCCAAGGACGAGCTGAAGACCGGCGTGGTCGCCTTCTCGTCCGGCAACCACGCCCAGGGTGTGGCCGAGGCGGCGCGCCTGCTGGGCTGTCCGGCCGTCATCGTCATGCCGGCGGACGCCCCCACGGTGAAGATGGAGGCCACGCGGGCCATGGGCGCCGAGGTGGTGCTGTACGACCGCCTGACCGAAAGCCGCGAGGCGATCTCGGCGGCCATCGCGGCCGAACGCGGCGCGGTGGTGGTGCCGTCCTTCGACGACTTCCACGTCATCGCCGGCCAGGGCACGGTCGGGCTCGAAGCGGCCCGCCAGCTCGAGGCGATCGGCGAGAGCGCCGACGTCCTGCTCTGCCCGGTGTCAGGAGGTGGGCTGATCGCCGGGATCAGCCTCGCCTTCGAGCGGCTGTCGCCGAAGACGCAGATCCATTCGGTGGAGCCGGAGGGCTTCGACGACCACGCCCGCAGCCTCGCGGCGGGGGAGCGGCTGTCCAACCCGCCCGGCGCAAACAGCATCAGCGACGCGCTTCTCGCGCCCATGCCCGGCGAGCTGACCTTCGCGATCAACCGCCGGCGGCTGGCGTCAGGGCTTACGGCGTCGGACGACGCCGCCCTGAACGCCCTGGCCTTCGGCTTTCGTCACCTCAAGCTCGTGCTCGAGCCGGGCGGCGCGCTCGGCCTCGCCGCCCTTCTTTCCGGCCGCCTCGATCTGGGCGGGCGTTGCGTCGTCGTCATCGCCTCGGGCGGCAATGTCGACGCCCCGCTGTTTTCGCGCGCTCTACTGGGCGGCGCGGGCGTTTAGCTGGCCGTAGGGGATCGGCCCGACGCCGGTGCCGCTCACCCCCGTCGCGCCGATCGGCGCGGGGTTAAGCCCGCCGGCCGCCACGCTGTAGGAGATCGGCGTGGGCGCCGTTGAGCCCCAGGCCCCGCGCTTCAGGTCGGCCATGGCGGTCAGGGGGGCCGTGCCGCCGTTCAGGCGGGCGCGGTAGACCTGCACCGCCTCCATGATCCGCATGACGTAGTTGCGGGTCTCCGAGAACGGGATGCACTCGATGAAGTCGGCCGGGTCGGTGGTCCCGCCGCGCGGGTCGCCGCACTGGCTGGCCCACTGGGGCGGGCGCCCCGGCCCGGCGTTGTAGCCGGCCGCCGCCATCACGTAGGAGCCTGAGAAGGTCGAGACCATCTCGCCCAGATAGGCTGAGCCGAGTTGCATGTTGTAGGTCGGGTCGTTCAGCCGGTCGGCCGAATAGCTCATCCCCATCTTGCGCGCGGTCGCCGAGGCCGTGGCGGGCATGATCTGCATCATGCCGCGGGCGCCGACGCCCGAGCGGACGACCGGGTCGAAGCCGCTCTCCTGGCGGATGATGGCGTGGATCAGGGCCAGCTCCGGCGCGCCGTAGACGGCGGGCGGCTGGCGGACCGGATAGCCGCGCTCGGTCAGGTAGACGCCGCGCTGGGCCCCGGCGCGCACAACCCGCATGGACAGGTCCTGGTCGCCGTACAGCCGGGTCATGTCGACCAGCAGGGCCAGTTCCTCGGCGTTGGGCAGGTTGTCGTCGAGGGTCAGGACGAAGGTGCGGAACAGGTCGCGCTCCCCCGAGTCGGCCAGCATGCGCGCGGCGCGCACCAGATCGCGCCCCTCGAACCGGCTGCGGTCGTCGGCCGAGGGCGTCGGGTCCGGCGGCAGGGTGATGGTGGTGATCCCGGCCTTCTCGGCGGCGAGCTGGCCGTAGAAGGCGGTGTAGTACTTGCCGCCTTCGGTCCAGAACGCCTTGGCCGCCGCCTCATCGCCGCGAGCCTCGGCCGCCCGGCCGGCCCAGTAGAAGGCGCGCCCCAGGGTGATGGGCGAGGAGCCCGCCTTGCGGATGTTCTCGAAGTGGGCCTGGGCGGCCACCGGATTGTTGAGCTTCTTCAGGGCCAGGTAGCCGGCGAAGAACTCCGCCTCGGTGTAGTTTTCGCTGTAGGGCAGGCCGTGGTTGGTCGCCGCCGCATAGGCGCCCTGGAAATCGCCGGTGCGCATCAGCGAACTGAGCAGCGCCCGGCGCTCGGTCCACATCAGATCGGCGGCGTCTTCGTAGCCGGCCGGCGGGGCGGGGAAGCTGCGCACCAGTCCGGCGGCCAGGCCATCGAGGTTGCGGCGGCGGTAATAGCGCGCCCGCTCGAAGGCCAGGGACGGGTCGGTCTGCAGATAGGCGGGCACGAGGCCGACGGTGCTCTGGGCGTCGTTGTTATTGGAGCGCAGCGCGATCCGCGCCAGTCCCAGGGCCTTGACGTCGGCGGGGACCAGGTCGAGCAGGGCCCGGGCCGCCGGCCCCTGCGGCCCGTAGAGCAGCAGGTCCAGGCGCTTGGTGTAGTCGTCGGGCGACAGATAGATGCCGAAGCGGGCGATCATTCGCGCCTGGGCGTCAGCTTCGAACACCTGATCGCGGAAATAGCGCTTGATCAGGGCCTGGGCCTCGGCCGTCTTGGCGAGCTGCTGGTAGGCCGAGGCCAGGGCCATGGCCCCCTCGGCGGTTTCCGGCTCCTTGCCTTCGAACCAGTCGACTACCCGCTGCGGCGCCAGGCCGGCGACCTCGATGGCGCGCTCGGCGGCGGCCTGGCGGCGGGCGGCGCGGGGCCAGCCCCACAGCTCGCGCCGCGCGGTGTCGAGGTCGAAGAAGCTGAGGCTGGACGCGGCCGAATCGATCATCGCCCAGGTGATGAGGCGCCGGGCCAACGGGTCGGTCAGGGTCGCCTGCAGCTGGCGGGCCCCGGCGACATCGCCCGCCTGAGCCTGGTCGACGGCGCGCTTGAGGGTCTGGCTGTCGACGGCGCTCAGCGGCGCGGAGCTGGTCTGGACAGGCGTCGCGTCCGACGGTCTGGCGTAGGAGGCAGGCGGCGCGGCGGGGGCGGCGCCGATCGGCGGCAGGGCGGATTGGGCGTCGGCCTGGGCGCAGCTCATCGCCAGAACACCGACGGCGGCCGTCTTGAAAATCCATGCCTTGCGCGTGGCCATCGTGAACCCGACTTATCCGCTGGGAATACGCCCCTGCACCCAAGCGTGAGCGAGACCGCTGTTGCGGGCAAGCGCTGCAGCCAGATATTCTCCTGGATCAACGAATTGTCAGATCAACAAGAGCCGCACCGACTAAGCTGCGGCCATCCTTCGCTAAGGCCTCGTTCCATGTCCCAGCCCCTGTTCCGCGGCGCCATTCCGGCCCTGGTCACTCCGTTCCGCGACGGGGCCGTGGACGAGAAAGCCTTTAGCGCCACGGTCGAGCGGCAAATCTCTGCGGGCGTCGGGGCGGTGGTCCCGGTGGGCACCACCGGCGAGACCGCCACCCTCAGCCATGGGGAGCACAAGCGGGTAATCGAGCTGTGCGTCGAGATCGCGGCCGGCCGCGTGCCGGTGATCGCCGGCGCCGGCTCCAACTCGACGGATGAGGCCATCGAGCTGGTCCGCCACGCCAAGACCGTCGGCGCCGACGGCGCCCTGGTGGTGTCGCCCTACTACAACCGGCCCAGCCAGGAGGGAATCTACCAGCACTACAAGGCGATCAACGACGCGGTGGAGCTGCCGGTCCTGGTCTACAACGTGCCCTCGCGCACGGGCAGCGACGTGTCCAACGAAACGGTGCTGCGCCTGTCGCGCCTGCCCAACATCGTCGGGGTCAAGGACGCCACTGGCGACCTCGGCCGCGCCAGCCTGATGCGCATCCAGTGCGGGCCGGAGTTCGTCATGCTGTCGGGCGACGACCCCTCGGCCATGGGCTATATCGCCCACGGCGGGCACGGCTGCATCTCGGTGACCTCGAACGTGGCCCCCAACGACTTCGTGGCCCTGATCGAGGCGGCCCTGAAGGGCGACTTCGCTACGGCCCTGGCCAAGCAGGACCAGCTGATGACCCTGCACCGCGCCCTGTTCCTCGACGCCAGCCCGTCGCCGACCAAGTACGCCATGGCGGTCCTGGGCCTGTGTACCGAAGACGTGCGCCTGCCGGTCACGGCGTGCAACGAAGCGGTGCGCCCGGCCATTCGGGAGGCTATGCGAGACGCCGGCCTGATCAACGCATGAGCGAGCCCCCCAAGAAGCTCATCTCCGAGCCGAAGCTGATCGCCGACAACCGGCGGGCCCGGTTCGACTACTTTCTCGAGGATACGGTCGAGGCTGGCATCGTGCTGACCGGCAGCGAGGTGAAAGCCCTGCGCCTGGGCCGGGCCAACATCGCCGAGTCCTACGCCTCGGCCGAAGGGCGCGAGATCGTGCTGATCAACGCCTATATCCCCGAGTTCGGCCCGGCCAATCGCTTCAACCACGAACCGCGCCGGCACCGGAAGCTGCTGCTGCACAGGAAGCAGATCGACCGCATGATCGCGGCCGTGCAGCGCGAGGGACGCACCATCGTCCCGACCAAACTCTATTTCGACGACAAGGGCCGCGCCAAGCTGGAGCTGGCCATGGCCAAGGGCAAGAAGCTCCACGACAAGCGTCAGACCGAAGCCGATCGGGACTGGGCGAGGGACAAGGCCCGGCTGATGCGGGACAGGGGCTAGGGGTTGCGCCCCGGTCTTGGCTTTGGCCTCGTCCCGGCGATCCGTCCCGCGAAAATAAGCGTCTTGGCGGCGGCATTCAGTTAAGACAGTTCGATATATAATTTACCTGAGTAGTTATGGTAAATTATATTAGGCATACCGTGTATATTAAGCGTCGCGTACATAAGTTCCTTCGAGGGTTTGCAGAATCGCAGCGCGGCGCTGTGGCTGTAATTGTTGCTGTCGTGCTGCCGATTCTGGTCGGGGTGACGTTCGGGGCTGTGGATTTCAGCCGCGCGATGTCCAGCAGGCAGGTTCTCCAGGACGGCCTCGACGCGGCGACCCTGTTCGCCGCCCGCTCCACCGCCGTCACCGATGCCGAGCTTCAGGCGATCGGGAGCAAGGCGATGACCGCCAATATGCTCAATCTGCACGACGGAGCGTTGGTGTCGGTCAGCTTCGTTTCGGGGGACAGCGGACAGAAAGTCATCGGCGTCGCTCAGGGCGTCGTTCCCACCTCGGTGCTCGGCCTCGTGGGCATAGGCGCCTTGGACCTGACGGCCAGGACCGAAGTGATGCGGTCCTCCAAGAACCTGGAGGTGGCGCTCGTCCTCGACACGACCGGGTCGATGAGAGGGCAGAACATCATCGACATGAAGGCGGCGGCGGCGGATCTAATCGACATCGTCGTTCGCGACGCCCAGACGCCGTTCTATTCCAAGGTGGCCCTGGTCCCCTATTCCTTGGCGGTCAACGTCGGCCCCTATGCCGTTCAGGCGCGGGGCGCCATCGCCGGTGAGAAGACGATCACGGGCGCGACAAGGGCGAATCCGGTCGTGATCACGGCCGCCGGGCACGGCTTCGCCAACGGCGACAAAGTCTATATCTCCGGCGTCAAGGGAATGACTCAGCTCAACGGAAAGCTGTTCACGGTGGCCAACAGGACGACAAACAGCTTTCAGCTGCAAAACGTCAACGGTTGGTACTATAATTACTACAGCTCTGGCGGATCTGTATCCTGCACCACTCAAGGGTGCCCTTATTATAGCTTCTCCAGCCCCTATGGGAATGACAACACCTTCGCCGTCAGCAGCTGCGTGAGCGAGCGGACGGGGTCGAACGCCTACACCGAGGCCGCGCCGAGCACCGCCTTGCTCGGACGCAACTATCCAAGCCCGGACAACCCCTGCCTTCAGAACACGATCACGCCCCTGTCGAGCGACAAGGCGGCGCTGAAGGCCAGCCTGAACGTCCTCGAGGCCGAGGGATCGACGGGCGGGCACATCGGCATCGCCTGGGGCTGGTACATGCTGTCCCCGAACTTCGGCTACCTGTGGCCCGGCGCCAGCGCCGGCGCCGCCTATACGGCGCCGGATCTCATCAAGGCCGTCGTGATCATGACCGATGGCGAGTACAACAGCGTCTATTGCAACGGCGTGATCAGCAGGAACTCGACGACAGGAAGCGGATCCATAAGGGACCATGAGAGTTGTGACGCCCCAAACGGGAGCTCATACTATCAGTCCGGCCAAATCTGCAGTCGGATGCGCGCCGCAGGTGTCATCGTCTACGTCGTCGGCTTCAAGGTCGTGAACACCCAGAACGCCGCGACCTTGATCGCCAACTGCGCGACCGATTCGACGCATGTGTACTACCCGGAGACCGGGACAGACCTGAAGACCGCCTTCAGGTCCATTGGCCAGGACCTCTCCAGGCTACGGATTTACCGATAGAAGCCAGCGCCTGAGGGAGGCCACGCCCGAAGGCGAGGACTACTCTTCCCCCTCGGGGCCGTCCGGCACGGGCGCGTGACTGACCCGGGCGACCCCCTTGCCAGCCGCCCTCTCCTCCGCGCGGGCGCCTTCCAGGATGCCGGCCATGGCGTAGTTGCCCTCGTGGCAGGCGTATTCGTACTGCAGGCCCTTGGCGGTGGTGAACTCGTACTCTCCGCTCCAGGGCTGGCTGTAGACGCCCGGGTCTTCGACCCTGAACTGGTAGAGCAGGCGGCCTTCGCCGACGCGGGTGAAGCGCTCGACGAGGTGCAGGGCCGGGGTGTTGTAGGCCAGTTGAGTGGGGTGGAAATTGATGGTGTCCACCACCAGGGTGTCGCCTTCCCAGTGGCCGACGCTGTCGCCGAGCCAGCGGGGGATGTCGTCGTGCCTGGCGTTCAGCCGGACGATGCGTGCGTCATGGCTCATCTCGGCGACGATCACCACCGAGTCCCGGTTCTGCTGGAACAGCCAGTTGTTGTTGTAGATCGAGGTGTTGAGGAGCGCGCCGGTCGTATAGTTCTGGCTGACCAGACAGCGATCGGGCAGGCCGCGATCCTCAGGATTGTCGGCCTTGCCGCCGGGTCCGAAGCCGCCGGGGCGCGGGGCGTTCGGCAGGCGCGGGATCCGGCCGTCGGCCGTGGAGGTGATCAGCGAGGTCCGCGGCTGGCCGTTCACCCGCATCAGGTGGGGGGTGTCGTCGAACCAGGCCTGACCATAGCTGCACTGGATGTTGAAGGCGCCGGCGGCGGTTTCGCATTCGGCCCGGAACGGGTCTTCCCCATCGCCCTTGCCGGCTTGGACCTTGGCCTGCTGCGTGCCTTCGACCTTGGCGAGGTCGGCGGCGGAGGGGACGAGGGTGGGGCCGTACTGGAGACCCCGCTCCATGCGCGTCAGGGTCTCGTTGCTCCAGGTCCCGGCCAGGACCGGCTGACCGTAGATGTTGCGGGGCGCCTTGTAGGGGGATGCGCCGCCGGCGGCCTGCGCCTGAGGGGCCGCCGCGGCGGCCAGGACGATCGAAGCAACCACCAAGCACGAAGCCCGAGTACTCATCGCGTCCCCCATGTGGTTTTTCGACTTGGGCGAGCATCCTATCCCGTTAGAAGCGCGGATTGAAGTCTCCTATCCCAAGCAGCCTTTACCCGCCCCTAGGCTGCGAGCCGGTCCTTGCGCATGCGCAGGGTGGCGACGAGGCCGGTCGGCAACCAGTCGTAGGAGATCGAGCCCTCTAGCTGCGCGGCGAAGGTGCGGGCGATCATCTTGCTTCCAAAGCCGCCCATCTCTGGGGCCGGGTCAACGGGAGGCCCCCCGTGTTCCGCCCAGATGATCGTAAGGCTCTCCTCGTCGGCGGTGCTGGAGATGTCGAGCGTGCCGGCGTGCGCCGAAAGCGCCCCGTGCTTGACGGAGTTTGTCGCCAGTTCGTGCATCACCATCGCCAGGGTCGTGGCCGTTCTTTCGCCGACGCCCATCCGGGGCACCGCCACGCGGATGCGGCCCGCAAAGGCCGTGGGATCGTCGTACGGCGCGAGTAGAACCGAAAGGACGTCGCCGAGGAGGGCGGCCCTGCCCTCCTTTCCCGGAAGGGGCCGCACCAGGTCGTGCGCCCGGCCGAGGGCGGTGAGGCGCTGCGTCAGGTCGCTGGCCATGTCCTCGATCGTCGTGGCCGAGCGGGAGGTGATGTGGGTCAGGCCTGTGGCGATCGCCAGCAGGTTCTTGACCCGGTGGCTCATCTCGCCGGCGAGCAGTTCGTGCCCTTCCTCGGCCTGTTTGCGGCCCGTGACGTCGAGGAAGATGCCGAACGTGACCCCGTTCACGATCTCCGCGTCCCCGCCCTGGCCGCGGGCCGAAATCCAGCGGATCTCGTCGCCGAGAATGATGCGGAAATCGATCTCATAGTCTCCGACCACGGAGCGTGTGGCGGAGAAGGCCGCCTGGACCCGGTCGCGGTCCGCAGGGTGGATATGGGCCGACAGGGCCTCGAAGGCGACCTGATCGTTCCAGGGCAGGCCCCAGAGCTCGAAGCCGCGCTCGTCCATGGTGAAGCGGTTGGTCTCTACGTTCCACGACCACAACGCCACCCTCGCGGCGTTGATGGCCAGCCTCAGATGATCGGGGCTCCAAACGGGGGAGGCTGGGCCTTCTGCTGACAAGGTACGGACCGCTCGGTTGCAACCGCCCATTGTTCGCGGGCGGGGACCGACATAGCCCATTCGAGGCGACCGGGCGCTTGCAATCGCCGCTCGTCGGAGCTGCGGCCTAAATCAGATCCAGGCCAATCGCGTCCACGTCGCCGATCCAGTCCTTCTTGGCCTCGGCCCTGTGCTGCTCGGCGCCGATCTGGTCGCCCATCTTCCGCTCGGCTTCGCCCAGCACCCGCAGGGCCAGGCCGTCGGCCGGCGACCCCGTCAGGCTGCGGCGGGCCTCGGCCGCGGCGCCGGCGTAGTCCTTGGCCTTCAGCTTCGCCGCCGCCACGCTGCGCCGCACCGGATACCACCAGGGGGGCGGGTCGTAGGACTTGGCGAAGGCCTTTTCCTGCGCCGCGGCGGCCTCGGCGTAGAGGCTCGCCGCCTTCTTCGCCCGGCCCCTCAGCATCGCGGCGCGCCCGGCCAGCACCTTGGCGGCGATCAGCTTCACCTCCGGCAGGCCGCCGGCGTTCTCCACCGCGATGCGCTCGATCTCGCGGCTTTCTTTCAGCACTCCGCGAGCGTCGCCGGCGGCGGCGAGGGCCTCGCCCCGCGCGTAACGCCAGTAGATATGGTTCAGGGGCGCCTCGGCGGGGGCCGGGGCGGGCAGGGCCAGGGCCTTGGCGGGCGCGTACCGCCCGTAGGCGACCAGGGTGCGCGAGACGGCGAAGGTGCGCCGCGTCGGGTCGGAGCCTTCGGGGAAGGCGATGGGGGCGTGGGCGGCGTACTTCAGGGCGAGGTCGCGGTCGCCGGCCATCAAGGCGCCGTAGAAGCCGAAGGCGAGGTTGTGGGCGTAGTACTGGGCGGCGCCGAGCGGCCCCGCATAGGCCATGGCCTGCGAGATGTCGGCGTCGACCTTGATGGCCTCGGCGTTGACGACCGCCACCTCTTCATAAGCGCCAACGTGGACGAGGGTGTGGGCCGCCATGTGCACGAGGTGGCTGGCGCTGGGCGACAGCGCCCCCAGCCGCCGCGCATAGGGCAGGGCGTCGGCGGGCCGCCCCGCGAACTCGGTGGCGTGGATGTAATAATGGATCGCCGCCGTGTCGTCCGGGGCCTGGGCGAGCCGCTTCTCCAGAATGGCCAGCCCCTGGACCAGGCCCGGCAGGTCGTTGCCCCGCTGCGGCGTGAGCAGGGCGTGGGCCGCGAGATTGGAAAGGTCGGGCTCGTCGGGATGGCGCTCGGCGATCGCCGCCATCTCCTGGCCGTAACGGCGCTCCCGGTCCACGG
>NCED01000049.1:0-12417 GCA_002280485.1 Caulobacterales bacterium 32-69-10 | reverse complement strand
CCCGCCTGGCCGCTTGCAGCGCCTCGAGGGTCTGCGCATCCGAGACGGCGTAGTTCAGGGTGGGACCGAGGCCGAGCGACTGGCCCCAGGCGCACAGGGAGCAGTTGGGGTCGAGCTCAACGGCCCTGGCGAAGGCCGCCTTGGCGTCGTCGTGATAGAAGGCGTGGTAGAGCTTGAGGCTGTAGGTCAGCCACGTTTGAGCCTCGGCGGACCCGGCGTGGGCGGCCAAGCCCCCCGATCCCATGCCGGTCGCCATGACCACCCGCCGCGGCGCCTGCGCCGCCGGGCGTCGTTCGGCCGCGCAGATGTAGCCGATGCCGAGCAGGGTGGGGGTGGAGGCCAGGCTGGTGGGGACCAGCGCCGCAACCGCCGCCAAGGCGCCGAGCACCCGCATGCCTTCGATCCCCCCGCTTGTCTGTTCGCAAAGGGAGAGGCTAACACGACGGCTACGGACACAAGCCCGCTTCCTCGGATCGGCTCGATAGGGGCGGCGGCGACGCCCGGAGCGGCGCCCGCCGCCTAGTCGTTAGTCGAAGATGTCGAAGATCGAGCGCTTCTTGCGATAGCCCCCGCCGTAGCCGTGTTCCCCACGCTCGCCATACTCGCCGCGCTCCCCGTATTCCCCGCGCTCTCCGCGCTCGCCATATTCGCCGCGCTCGCCGTAGCCGGCGTTCCATGGCCCCGGTCCGGCCTGGGGGCGGGGCGCAGCCTGGGGAGGACTGTAGGGCTGGGCGCCCGGCGGCGGGGCGGGCGGTGCGTCTTGAGCCTGGGCTTCCATCAGCTTTTCCAGTTCGCCCCGGTCCAGCCACACGCCGCGGCAGGTGGGGCACATGTCGAACTGGACCCCGGCGCGATCCACCGTCTGCATGGCGCTATTGTCGTTGGGGCATAGGAGGAGGGGCATGAGGCTTCCTTCTGGAGGGAGGCCCGATGCAAGTGCGCGCGGGCCTCACGTGCGAAACGTGATGCGTCCGACATCGCCGCGGCCGACTAGGGTCGGTCGCGACCAGAGGGGCCCGGTACGCCTCCCGAACTTGGGAGCGCGACGAGCGGGCGGCAAGTGGGAGGCGCGAGGTTGATCGTTCTGGCCGATGTACTGGACAGGCGGCAGGTGCTGGCGCTTCGCGAGGGGCTGGCCGCCGCGCCGTTCCGCGATGGACGCGAAACGGCCGGTCCCGCCGCTGAGCAGGTCAAGAGCAACCAGCAGGCCCGGGGCGACGATCCGGGGGTTGTGGCGCTCGCGCGGATGGTGAGGCTGGCCCTGGAGATCCATCCGACGGTCCAGACACTGGTGCGGCCCGTCCGCTGGTCGGGCCTGATGTTCTCGCGCTACGGCCTTGGCCAGAGCTACGGCATGCACGTCGACAACGCGGCGGTGTACGACCCGGCCGGCTGGCCGGTGCGGACCGACTTCAGCTTCACCCTGTTCCTCTCCGACCCCGAGACGTACGAGGGCGGTGGGCTGGTGGTGCGCGACCTGACCGGGGATCGCGAGTTTCGTCCCGCGGCGGGATCGGCCGTCCTCTACGCCACCGGCCAGCTGCACCGGGTGGAGCCGGTGACCCGCGGCGAACGCCTGGCCTGTGTCGGCTGGATGCAGAGTCTGCTCCGCCGGCCCGACCAGCGTGAAATCCTCTTCGACCTGGAGCAGGTGCGCGAGGGGCTGGACCCAGGCGATTCCACCCTGCTTTTGGACAAGGCGATCGGCAATCTGCTGCGGCTGTGGGGCGAGGACTGACGATCACCCAACCTCATCCGCCCACGACGGCGAAATTCGGCTATAGCTGCCCCACTTGCGCCCGTTTCCGTGGTCAGCTTCGCCGCGCCGGAACGCAAGAGAGTAGGGAGTAAGCCTATGTCCGTGGTCGAACTGTTCGATAGCGCCCTGAAGCGCCTGGCCCAGCGCCAGCTTCATCCCATCTCGATCGTCGCCGATCCCGCCGACCACGACGAACTGGCTGCACTGGGGGAATGGCCGGTGACCTATTCGCCGCTGCACCTCAGCTTCCGCGGCGTGCCCACCTTCCGGGCCGAGCGGGCCAACGAAGCCTCCATCGTGGGCCGGGCGCCCAGCGGCGCGACCCTGCGCGTTCCCCTGAAGGATCTGGCGAACTGAGCTGAAGGCCGGCTGGAACCCGCTGATAGGGCGGGCGTTGGGGCTGCTTACGCGCGCAGGGCTCCTCCAGCGCTGAAGGTCAGCCCATGTTCGGAATTATCGCGGTCGTCCTGGTGGTGATGTGGCTGCTGGGCTTCTTCGCCCTGCACATCTCGTCGTTCCTGATCCACGTGCTCCTGATCGTCGCCGTCGTTTCGGTCGTCATGCACTTCATCAAGGGCCGTTCGGCGTCCTGACGGCTTAACCTCCTTTGGCGTCTTGCCTTGGGGCGGCGCCGCGTGTGCTTAGGGCCATGCGCGTCTTTCTCGACTTCGAGGCCTCGTCCCTCGCCAAGGCCAGCTATCCGATCGAGGTCGGCTGGGTGTTCGAGGACGGGACCGAGGAGGCGCACCTGATCCGGCCGGCGCCGGCCTGGACCGACTGGGACCCGTCCGCCGAAGCCCTGCACCACATCCCCCGCGAGCGGCTGCTGGCGGAGGGCGAGCCGCATGACGCGGTGGCGCGCCGGATGTTCGAAGTGCTGGACGGCCACGCCCTCTATGTCACCTCGCCCTCTTGGGACGGCAAATGGCTGAGCGTGCTGCTGCGGGCGGCGGGCCTGCCCCGGCACGCCCTGCGCCTGCGCGACGCCGACGAGGCGCACCAGGAGGCGGCGATGGAGATCCTGGCGCCGGCCGGCTTCGGCGACCGCGCCCAGGCGATCATCCACCGGGCGCGCCAGCACGCCGCCGGACGCACCGTGCGTCACCGCGCCCTCGACGACGCCCACCAGGAGCGGGACCTGTGGCTGACCATCCGCCGCGCCGCCGAAGTGGTGGTGCTGGCGCACCAGCTTTAGGCGGTGGGAGGGGAGCCCGTTTCCTCGGGCATCGCGTACTGCGCCTCCTTGCGGGTCGCCGCGAAGGCCCATGCCGCCGCCATAACGAGGATCAGCGCCGCCAGCAGGAAGGGCGCGCCGGAGCGCTCCACCGGCTGACCGGGCCGGGCGAAGTAGGCGAAGATGAAGGGGAAGATCAGCGGGCCGGCCAGCTCGACGATGCCGACCAGGCTGGCGTTGGCGCCCTGGAGCTGGCCCTGTTCGGAGGCGCTGACATGGCGGGTCATGATGCCCTGCGAGGCGGCGCCCGCCAGGCCCCACATGGCGATGACCGGAATGGCCCACCAGAACTGCACCCCGGTCGAGGCGATTCCGGCGATGAACAGGCCGGCCGCCCCGAACAGCAGGCCGGCGACCAGGGCGGCCCGGTAGCCGAAAGCCCGAACGAAGCGGCCGACCAGCCCGACCTGGACGATGATCAGGGTCACGCCGCAGATGGCCAGGGTCAGGCCGAGCGAGCTTGGGCCCCAGCCGTAGCGGTAGATGGCGTAGAGCACGACCGTCGAGGGGAGGGAGACCTGCGCCAGGTTGGACAGGAACTGCACCCCGGACAGGGCGAACAGCTCCGGGTGTCGGCGCAGGAAGGCGAGGGCCCCGATCGGATTGGCCCGTTTCCATGAAAAGCCGTGGCGGCAGCTCTTGGGCAGGCTCTCGGGCAGGACGAACGCGCCATAGGCCGCATTGGCGAGGCTGAGCGCCGCCGCCACCCAGAACGGCGCCTTGGGGTCCCACTCGGCCAGGAAGCCGCCCAGGGCGGGGCCGAGCACGAAGCCGGCCCCGAAGGCGGCGCCCAGCATGCCGAAGGCGTGGGCGCGTTCGTCCGGCGGGGTGGTGTCGGCGATATAGGCCGACGCCGTGCCGAAGCTGGCGCCGGTGATGCCGCTGATCACCCGGCCGAGGAACAGCCATTGCAGGTTCGGGGCCCAGGCCAGCAGGGCGTAGTTCAGCCCCAGCCCAAGGTTCGAGGCCAGGATCAGCGGCCGGCGGCCGAACCGGTCCGACAATGCGCCCAGGAGCGGCGAGAAGAAGAACTGCATCAGGGCGAAGGAGGCGTTGAACAGGCCGTAGAACACCGCCGCGTACGACGTGTTGCCGGCCAGGAAGGTGTTCAGCAGGTGCGGCAGCACCGGGGTCACCATCCCCAGCGCCATCATGTCCAGAAGGACGGTGATGAAGATGAAGGCGAGCGCCGCACGGCCGGCCCCCCGGGCGCCCTTGGGCCCCGCTTTGGGTGCGCCTTTGGGTGCGGTCATGGGCTCAGCCGTCCAGGCTGCGGCGGACGTCGGCGAACACCGCCTCGAACATGGCCGGGGTCAGCCGCCCGGTGTTCGTGTTCAGCCGCGAGCAGTGATAGCTCGAGAACAGGCGGTAGCGCCCGGCCTGGAACTGCAGCCCGTGGCCGGCGGGGGCGGCGGCGGCCTTCAGGCCCAGGGCCTTGAGCACATTGCGGCGCGAGACGTCGCCCAGGGTGACGATGGCCTGCAGGTTGGGCAGGGCGGCGATCCGCGCGGTCAGGAACGGGCGGCAGGTCGCCTCCTCCAGCGGCAGGGGCTTGTTGCCGGGAGGCGCGCAGCGCACGGCGTTGGTCACCATGCAGTCGACAAGCTCGACCCCGTCGTCTGGGCGGGCGTCGTAGCGGCCGCGCGAGAAGCCGAATTTCGCCAGGGTCTCGTAGAGCAGCACCCCGGCGTAGTCGCCGGTGAACGGCCGGCCGGTGCGGTTGGCGCCCATCCGCCCCGGCGCCAGGCCGACGATCAGCAGGCGGGCCGCCGGATCGCCGAACGACGGCGCCGGCCCGTTGAAAGCGCCGGGCAGGGAGCCGCGGTTGACCTCGCGATAGGCGACGAGGCGCGGGCACAGGGGGCAGTCGCGGCCGGGCTCGGGGCCGCCCAGCGCCAGGGCGGGTGTGGCGTCGAGCGCCCTCATCGGCGTATCAGCACGTACAAATTTGCGGCGAGGCAGGATTTCATGGCGTCCGGGGATGAGGTGGTGGTGGCCCTGGGTGGGAATCTCGGGGGCGGCGATCTCGGCGGCGATCAGGGCGGGTCCCTGGCGGTGCTGGAGGCGGCCCTGGCCCGGTTCGAAGCCGCAGGTCTTCATGTCCTGGCCCGGTCGTCCTGGTGGCGCTCCCACGCCTGGCCCGACCCGACGCAACCTGACTATCTCAACGGCGTCGCCATTGTCGATACGGCGCTAAGTCCCACCCAGACCCTGGACGCCCTGCACGGGATCGAGGCCGAACTCGGCCGGGTGCGGACGACCCGCAACGCCGCCCGCGCCGTCGACCTCGACCTCATCGCCCACGGCCGCACGGTGCTGGAGGGCGCGCTGCACCTGCCGCACCCCCGCGCGGCGGACCGTCTGTTCGTGATGGGGCCGCTGGCGCAGATTGCGCCAGGGTGGGTGCACCCGGTGAACGGGAAGACGGCGCGGGAATTGGCCGACGCGGCGACGGTGGGCGTAGATGCGACGCCGCTCTAAGCTCTTCCCCCGATCTCTTCTGATTGGGGGAGGGGGACCGCCGAAGGTGGTGGAGGGGGCTGCAGGGCGGGCCGCTTAAAACAGGGAGCAGTCGCGCCCTGCAGCCCCTTCCCCCCGTTGCGCGGGGTACTTCCCCACGCAGAAGGGCGCGGGGGAAGATCTAAGACGCCGCGCCAGCCCGTTTCTCATTGCCTTCGCAGGCGCAAAACCCTATCTCGGGAGGTCTATCCGCCTTCCCGAGGACTACATGGCCCGCGTCACCGTCGAAGATTGCGTTCAGAAGGTTCCCAACCGCTTCAGCCTAGTGCTGTTGTCGGCGCACCGTGCGCGGTCGATCTCGACCGGTTCGCCCCTGCTGGTGGACCGCGACAACGACAAGAACCCGGTGGTGGCCCTGCGCGAGATCGCCGACGAGGCCGTTGACCCGGACACCCTGCGCGAGGCGCTGATCTCCACCCTGCAGCGGGTGGACGAGCGGACCGAGGCCGAGGAAGAGGCCGAGACCATGGCCCTGCTGGCCGATCCGCAGCACATGCACATGAGCGAGCAGGAACTGGTCCGCGCCCTGCAGTCCGACCGCGACGGCGGGCAGGAGGAGCGCTACTGACGCCCCCGGGCGCAGAAACGCTTCTTCCAGAGACGGTCTCCGAGACTGCCGGGCCCGTCCCGGCGCTCACGCCTGAAGCTCCGCCGGCTCCCGAGCCGCAGACTGAACCCGCGCCCGCCCCGGCGGCGCCCCGCGGCCGCCAGTACCTGCGCCAGTACGAGCTGATCGACCGGGTCAAGAGCTACGACCCCACCGCCGACGAGGGCCTGCTCAACCGGGCCTACGTCTATGCCATGCGCATGCACGGGGCCCAGCTGCGCGCCTCCGGCGATCCCTATTTCGCCCATCCGATCGAGGTGGCCGGCATACTCACCGAGTACCGGCTGGACAGCGCCGCCATCGTCACCGCCCTGCTGCATGACGTCATCGAGGACACCCAGGCCACCCGCGACGACATCGCCGAACTATTCGGCGAGGAGGTGGCCGAGCTGGTCGAGGGCGTGACCAAGCTGTCGCGCCTGGAGCTGGCGTCGGACCAGCGCCGCAACGCCGAGAACCTGCGCAAGTTCATCCTGGCCATTTCCAAGGACGTCCGCGTCCTCCTGGTCAAGCTGGCCGACCGCCTGCACAACATGCGCACGCTGCACTTCATCAAGAGCGCGGCCAAGCGCGAGCGAATCGCTCGCGAGACCCTCGACATCTATGCGCCGCTCGCCCGCTCGATCGGGGTCCACCGCATCTGTTCGGAGCTGGAGGAGCTGGCGTTCGAGCACCTCAACCCGTCGGCGCGCAACGCCATCCTTCGCCGGCTGGAGCAGCTGCGCGGCAGCCAGGGCCAGGCGGTCGCCATCGTGTCGGGGGAAATCTCCGCCCGCCTGGAGTCGTCCGGCGTCGAGGCGCGGGTCTACGGCCGCGAGAAGCAGGCCTATTCGATCTGGCGCAAGCTGCAGAGGAAGTCGGTCGGCTTCTCGCAGCTGTCCGACATCTACGCCTTCCGGGTGATCGTGGAGTCCGAGGAGGACGCCTATCGCGCTCTGGGCGTCATCCACCGCGCCTGGCCCAGCGTGCCGGAGCGGTTCAAGGACTACATCTCGACGCCCAAGCGGAACAACTACCGCTCCCTGCACACCACGGTGGTCGGCCCCAAGGGCATGCGCATCGAGCTGCAGATCCGCACCGAGGCCATGGACCGGGTGGCCGAGGAGGGCGTCGCCGCCCACTGGCGCTACAAGGGCCGCAACTACGGCTTCGATCCCGCCGCGGCCGAGGCCGGCGGCGGCCGCGACCCCCTGATCAACCTGCGCCACCTGGTGCAGGTGCTGGAGCACGGCGGCGACGTCGAAGAGCTGGTCGAGCACGCCAAGCTCGAGATGTATTTAGACCAGGCCTTCGTCTTCACCCCCAAGGGCAAGCTGATCAGCCTGCCGCGCGGCGCCATGCCGCTCGACTTCGCCTATGCGGTCCACACCGACGTGGGCGACACCGCCATCGGGGTGAAGATCAACGGGGAGCTCAAGCCCCTGCGCACCCCGCTCAACAACGGCGACGTGGTCGAGGTGATCCGCGGCCCCAAGCCGGTCGTGCCGCCCGATTGGCGATCCCTGACCATCACCGGGCGCGCCCGCTCGGCCATCCGCCGGCACATCCGCCAGACCGAGCGCGAGGAGTTCGCGCGGCTCGGCAAGGCGGCGATCGAGCAGACCTTCGCCAAGGCCGGCCGGACGCTGGCCGAGGTGTCCTTGCGGCCCGCGCTGGACCGCTTCGCCCTCGGCGCCGACGAGGATATCTACGAGGCCGCCGGCCGGGGCCGCGCCACCCCCAACCAGATCCTCGACGCCGTCTTCCCTGAGCTGAAGCCGGCCGAGCGGGAGGCCGCCGCGGCCCGTACCCGCATCGAGGACGGCAAGGGGGCCAAGCTGTTCGTGCGTGGCGGCGGCCTGACACCGGGCGTGTCGCTGCACTTCGGCGAATGCTGTTCGCCGGTGCCGGGCGACCGCATCGTCGGTATCCAGCAGACCGGGGCCAAGGGCCAGGGCCTGGCCGTCCACACCATCGACTGCCCGCGGCTGGTCGAATACGAGGACCAGGATGAGCTGTGGCGCGACCTGCACTGGACCCCCGAGGCCGAGCGCAACACCATCAGCCGCGCCAAGCTGACCGCCACCATCAGGAACGCCCCGGGCGTGCTCGGCCAGGCCTGCACCCTGATCGGCGGGGCCGGCGGCAATATCGTCAACCTGCGCATGCACCACCGCCAGTCGGACTTCTTCGACGTGGACGTGGACGTCGAGGTGCTGGACGCCAAGCACCTGACCCACATCGCCGCCGCCCTGCGCGCCTGCCCATCGATCGAGACGGTCGACCGGGTGAAGGGGTAGGGGCGCACAACGCCCTTCAAGTCCGCCCTGCGGTTCGCTATCCAAGGACACCCGCGAACCCAGGAGCCCTCATGAGCCCGGACGACGTCCTCGCCGAATTCCGCGCCGCCGGCGCCCTGCGCGAGGGCCACTTCGTGCTCTCCTCGGGCCTGCACAGCCCGCTGTTCCTGCAGAAGAACCTGGTGTTCATGCACGCCGACCGCACCGCGCGCCTGTGCAAGGCCCTGGCCGACAAGATCCGCGCCGAGGTGGGCGAGGTCGACGTCTGCGTCTCGCCGGCGGTGGGCGGCATCATCCCGGGCTATGAGACGGCCCGGCAGCTCGGCGTGCCCTCGATCTATGTCGAGCGCGAGGACAAGGTGTTCAAGTTCCGCCGCGGCTTCCACCTCGAGCCCGGCGCGCGCGTCGCCATGGTCGAGGATATCGTGACCACCGGCCTGTCGTCGCGCGAATGCATCGCCGCCATCCGGGCGGCCGGCGGCGAGGTGGTCTGCGCCGCCTGCATCGTCGACCGCTCCGGCGGCGAGGCCGACGTGGGCGCGCCCCTGGTGGCCCTGGCCAGCATGAAGGTCCCCGCCTATCCCGCCGACGCCCTGCCGCCCGAGCTCGCGGCCATCCCGACCGAGGACCCGGGCAGCCGGCGGCTCGGGCATTGATTTTCCCCGCTCATCCCGGCGAAAGCCGGGACCCAGGCTTTTTTGTTTCTGGGACTGTGCGGACCGCCAAAACCTGGGCCCCGGCTTCCGCCGGGGTGAGCGGAGTTAGATGCCCGTGGGCAAGCTGAGACTCGGCGTCAACATCGACCATGTGGCGACCATCCGGAACGCCCGGGGCGCGACCTATCCCGAGCCCGCCCGTGCGGCCGAACTCGCCATCGCCGCCGGGGCCGACGGGATCACCGCCCACCTGCGCGAGGACCGCCGCCACATCTCGGACGCCGACATCGACGTCCTGTCGGCCCTGTGCCGTCAGCGGGGCCGGCCGCTGAACCTGGAGATGGCGGTCACCGAGGAGATGCTGGGCATAGCCCTGGCCCACCGGCCCTACGCCGCCTGCCTGGTGCCCGAGCGGCGCGAGGAGGTGACGACGGAGGGCGGCCTCGACGTGGTGCGCGGGGCCAACGCCGTGACCCACACCACCCGGGCGCTCGCCGCCGCCGGGGTTCGGGTCTCCCTGTTCATCGAGGCCGACCGGGCCCAGATCGCCGCCGGCGCCGAGGCCGGGGCCCAGGTCGTCGAGCTGCATACCGGGGCCTATTGCGATGCGGTGCGCGCCGGCGAGACCGAAAAAGCCGCCCGCATTCTGGAACGGCTCAAGGCCGGCGCCGCCCAGGCCGCCGCCCTGGGCCTGGAGGTCCACGCCGGCCATGGCATCGACTACGCGACCGTGGGCGCCGTGGCCGCCATACCCGAGGTGATGGAGCTAAACATCGGCCATTTCCTCATCGGCGAAGCCATCTTCATCGGCCTGGACGCCGCCATCCGCCGGATGCGGGCGCTGATGGACGAGACCAGACCCCAAGGCGCGTCCCGGTGATCGTCGGCCTGGGCTCGGACCTGATCGACATCCGGCGGGTGCAGGACACCCTTGATCGCTTCGGCGCGCGCTTCACCAACCGGGTGTTCACCGAGCTGGAGCGGAACCGCTCGGAGAAGAAGTCCGACCGCGCCGCCTCCTACGCCAAGCGTTTCGCCGCCAAGGAGGCCTGCTCCAAGGCCCTGGGCACCGGCATCCACCAGGGGGTGTTCTGGCGCGACATGGGGGTGATCAACCTGCGCTCCGGCCGCCCGACCATGCTGCTGACCGGCGGCGCCGCCGAACGCCTGGCCCTGCTCATCCCCGCCGGCATGAAGCCCAACATCCACATCACCCTCACCATCAGCAACGGTATCCATCGATTGCTGTTGCAGCACACTAGACAGATCGGCAATTCGATCTCGCAAGACAGCAGCCATCTCAAACTCCATGGCATCGCTATAAGCATGCATCTTTTTCTCTAGCTCAGAGAGCACGCGACTATGGTCCCCCTCCAGAAAACGCGTTGCTTGTGCTACATCTTGTCCGTATTGCTCGACATTCAGCCTCCCAACACAAGGGGCACTACAGCGATGTATTTGATGCAATAAACAAGGACGACTACGGTTTTTAAAAACAGAGTCTTCGCAAGTCCTCAGGCGAAAAACTTTTTGCAAAATTTGCACGCTATTGCGAACTGCCCAGGAATTTGGAAATGGGCCAAAGTAATGATTACGCTTATCCGTTTTGCCGCGATAGGAAGCCAATCGTGGAAACTGGTGCCCTGTCAACATCACATAGGGATAAGACTTATCATCCCGAAAGAGAATGTTAAATGGGGGAGCAAGCTCCTTAATCAAATTGTTCTCTAGAATTAAGGCTTCGGTTTCAGAGCGTGTTACCGTTGTTTCATAGCGAGCAATTTTGCCCACCATCAATTGAATTCGGGGGGCGAGTTGGGTGCGCTGAAAGTAACTAGAAACACGTTTTTTGAGGTTGCGCGCTTTTCCGACATACAAAATGTGGCCTGCCTCATCAAAGAAGCGATACACCCCCGGCAATCCGGGTAGCCGTTTAACATCCTGCTGAAGGGTTTCAAAAAGCGAATTACTCATGCGTTGGGATATTTTCTGTCAAATCGTAGACAACTATGGTGATGCCGGTGTTTGCTGGCGCCTAGCAAGAAGCTTAACAAGTCTTCATGGCCAAGACGTGCGCATTTTCTGTGACGATCTGCCAACCCTTAATTTACTCGCTTCTGGAGTAGATGAGTCGATCAAAGCAAAAGTCGATCTTCAACCCTGGGAGGCTAGCTTTAGCAATAGCCGCCACCCCGTTCAAACTCCAGATGTCGTCGTCGAAGCCTTTGGCTGTGAGCTACCAGAGCGCTATCTCACGGGTTTACTGATTGCCCCCAAGAAACCCCTCATTATCAATTTGGAATATCTCAGTGCCGAACCTTGGATTGTGGACTTTCATCAAAAGGCCTCTCCTCAAGCCCATGGCATTCCTAAATATTTCTTCTTTCCGGGTTTTCAGGCGAATGCCGGGGGCATCCTCATTGATCCAGTGCCAGCCCCTGCGGATAGTGCTAGCGATATTCCGACCAGCCTCAAATCTAGCTGGTCAAGATTAAGGCCCAATGCCAAGCGTATGAGCGTTTTTTGCTATCCAGGAGCACCGCTGTTGAAATGGCTGACAGATCTCAGAAAGACTGGTGAAAACATTGACATCATTTTGACTCATGGCCTGTTCGAGCAATTAAGGCTGAGCACCAGCCAAGAAATTACTCTGCCAGAGTCCATTCAACTCATTTCCATTCCCTTTGTTTCTCAAGATGAATACGATTGGGTACTTGGGCAATGCGACTTTAATATCGTGCGGGGTGAAGATTCTTTTGTAAGAGCCCAACTCGCAGGCAAACCCTTCATTTGGCATATTTATCCTCAAGAAGATCGTGCCCATGAAGTGAAGTTAGCTGCGTTCTTAGATCTCTATCTAGATGACACTTCCCAGGAGCTGAGGACTGCTGTGATTGCCGCAATGACCTGGGCAGTGCCCACGCAATGGATCGCATCATTAGATCTCTGGAATAGCCATTCCAGGGCCTGGCGAGCGGATTTACTCAAAAAACAAGCTGATGGAGGCCTGGCAGCGCGTCTATTGGGCTTTGTAGCCTGATCTCACACGAAATGAGCCCTCGGGCGGTTACAATCTTGGTTTTGATAAAAACCGCAGAAAAGCAGCTCTGCACCCAGGACTAGCAAGATGAAAACAGCACAAGAACTCCGCGTTGGTAACGTAGTAATGATTGGCACTGATGCCATGGTCGTTTTAAAGGCTGAATACAGCCGCTCAGGTCGCAGTGGCTCTGTGGTCAAAATGAAGTTTAAAAATCTGCTGACAGATGCGCCCAGTGAGAATATTTTCAAGGCGGATGACAAGTTTGAACAGGTCCTGCTGGAGCGCGAACGGGCGCGCCTGGAAGGCCTGGTGCGCGAAC
>NCED01000048.1 GCA_002280485.1 Caulobacterales bacterium 32-69-10 | reverse complement strand
GAGATCTTCTACGACCACGGCGCCCACATCCCCGGCGGCCCCCCGGGCTCGGTGGACGAGGACGGCGACCGGTTCGTGGAGATCTGGAACCTGGTCTTCATGCAGTACGAGCAGTTCGCCGACGGCGCGCGCACGGCCCTGCCCAAGCCCTCGATCGACACCGGCATGGGGCTGGAGCGCCTCGCCGCCGTGCTGCAGGGCGTGCACAACAACTACGACACCGACCTGTTCAAGACGATCATCGCCGCCTCGGAAGAGTTGACCGGGGTCAGGGCCGAAGGCGAGCGCACCCCCTCGCACCGGGTCATCGCCGACCACCTGCGCTCGACCAGCTTCCTGATCGCCGACGGGGTGTCGCCGTCCAACGAGGGCCGCGGCTACGTCCTGCGCCGCATCATGCGCCGGGCCATGCGCCACGCCCATCTCCTGGGCGCCGAGGACCCCCTGATGCACCGCCTGGCCCCCGTGCTCGTCGAGCAGATGGGCCAGGCCTATCCCGAGCTGAAGCGGGCAGAGCCGGTCATCGTCGACACCCTGCGCCAGGAGGAGGAGCGGTTCCGCCGCACCCTCGGCCGCGGCATGGCCCTGCTCGACGAGGCCACCGTGGGCCTGACCGAAGGCGGCGTGCTGTCCGGCGAGACCGCCTTCAAGCTCTACGACACCTATGGCTTCCCCCTCGACCTGACCCAGGACGCCGTGCGCGCCAAGGGCCTGTCGGTGGACCTCGACGCCTTCGACGCCGCCATGGACAAGCAGCGCCAGATGGCGCGCGAGAACTGGTCCGGCTCGGGCGACCGCGCCTCGACCGCCGAATGGTTCTCCCTGCGCGACCGCCTCGGCCCGACCGCCTTCACCGGCTACCAGGAGTCCGAGACCATCGGCGAGGTGCTCGCCCTGGTGCGCGAGGCGGCCGAGATCGACGCCGTCGAGGCGGGGACCACCGTCGAGGTCCTGCTCGACCGCACCCCCTTCTACGCCGAGAGCGGCGGCCAGGCCTCCGACCACGGCAAGGTCGAGTGGCCGGGCGGCGCCGGCGACCTGGTGGCCGTCACCAAACAGGCCGGCGACCTGCACGTCCACACCGTGACGGTCACGGCGGGCCGGCTGGCGGTCGGCGACCGGATGCACCTGTCCATCGACGCCGACGCCCGCACCCGCACCCGCGCCAACCACTCCGCCGCGCACCTCGTGCACGCGGCGCTGAAGAACGTGCTGGGGACCCATGTCGCCCAGAAGGGCCAGCTGGTCGATTCCGAGCGCATGCGCTTCGACTACAGCCACGGCGCCCCCCTGACCGCCGACGAACTCGACCGGGTCGAGGCCGAGGTCAACGCCGTCATCCGCCAGAACCTGCCGGCCGCCACGGTCGACATGACCCCCGCCGCCGCCATCGAGGCCGGCGCCATCGCCCTGTTCGGCGAGAAGTACGGCGACAGCGTCCGTGTCCTGACCCTGGGCCAGGCCCTGACCGGCGACGGTCCCTATTCGGTCGAGCTGTGCGGCGGCACCCACGTCGCCCGCACCGGCGACATCGCCCTGTTCAAGATCATCGCCGAGGTCGGCATCGCCGCCGGCGTGCGCCGCGTCGAGGCCCTGACCGGCGAGGCGGCGCGCCGCTTCCTGCTCGACCAGGCGGCGGTGTCCAAGGGCCTGGCCGAACAGTTCCGCGTGCCCGTCTCCGAGGTCCCGGCCCGCATCGAAGCCCTGACCGCCGAGCGCAAGAAGCTGGAGCGCGAGCTCGCCGACGCCAAGCGCAAGCTGGCCATGGGCGGCGGCGGCGGGGCCGGCGCGGCGGTCGAGGACATCGGCGGCGTCAAGTTCATCGGCCAGGTGATGCAGGGCGTCGACGGCAAGGCGCTGCGGCCCATCATCGAGGAGCTGCGCAAGCAGGCCGATGTGGTCGTGGTCGTCGGCGTCACCGAAGAAGGCAAGGCGGCCATCGCCATTTCGGTCTCGGCCGAAGGCCAGGCCCGCTTCAGCGCCGCCGACCTGATCCGGCTGGCGGTCCCGGCCATGGGCGGCCAGGGCGGCGGCGGCAAACCCGACTTCGCCCAGGGCGGCGCCCCGGACGGCGCCCAGGCCCAGGCCGGCGTGGACGCGGTGAAGGCGGCTCTGGGCTAGCTCTTTTTCAAGCCGCCGGCAGCTCGATCCGCACCAGCTTCCACCCCAGGCCGCGCCGCTCCAGCACCCAGGTCAGCGGGGTCTGGGCGCTGTCGTTGGACACGGTGGTGGCGCGGACGTGGTTGAGGTCCGAATAGGCGAAGCGGGTCTTCTTCTTCGGCGGCGTCGCCCCCTCGGAAGCAGCCGGCGTCTCGGCCACGGGCGGGGGCAGGGCGGTCTTGCCGGGGGTCACGTCGGACAGCGGCGCCCGGCCGCTGCGGACCATGGCCGCCACCCCGTCCGGGGTCACCGCGGCCTCGACCACCTGATCGACCACCGTGGGGCCGAGCAGGGCCCCCAGGGCGCCGAACGGCCCGTTGGACAGGGAGCTGTCGCCGCTCAGCGCCGTGGTCAGGCGGGCGTTCAGCTGTTCCTTCAAGCTCTCGCGCACGGCGGGGAAGTCGACCATCGCCTCCAGCTTGCCCCGGTCGCCCACCCGCGCGGCCTCGGCCAGGGCGGCGAAGGCCTGGAACGGGGACAGCACGTACCAGAGGGCGGCCAGGACGATGGCGCCGATGGCGAGGCCGCCCCAAAGCTTTGATTTCATGGATTGACCGTCGGGGGAGGGGCGCCCGGCAGGCGTATGCCCACCAGCCGCCAGGAAAAGAGCGTCTTGCGCTCGAAGGTGAAGATGGTTTCACGCGCCCGCTGCACGGGATCGGTCACACCCAGGCGCACCCGGTCGGTGCTCCAGAATTTCACGGCGGGCAGCGGCCCCCCGAACGGGCCGTCGCCCGGGGTCGGCGCCGGGCCGACGGGGGTGCGGCCCTGGCTCAGGCGGGCCAGGGCCTGCGGGGTCAGGAAGCTGTTGACGTCGGCCTGCGGACTGACCGGCTCCCAGGCCCGGCGCAGCGCGCCGATGGGGTCGCGCAGCATGTCCGGGGGCGGGGCGCTCTCGGCCGAGGCCGGGCGGATCTGGGTGCGCAGGCTCTGGCGCGCGGCGTTGTAGTCCACCAACTGACCCAGGGCCTGGACGTCGCCGAACTCGGCGGCCGAGCGGACGGCGCGGAAGGCGAACACCGGCGCGGCCACGAACACCACCCCTGCGCCGACCAGGGCCAGCAGGAACAGGGTCAGGATCGGGCGCGAGCGGGACGGGGGGCGGCCGCGATAGACGTTGGCGTCGTCATAGGGGTCGATGCGGGGATCGCGGGCGGCCCGGTCCAGCCGGCCGTCGAGGCTTTCCCAGCGCCGGCCGGAGCCGCGGGGCCTTGGCCGGTCGTCGTCGGGGCGAGAGAGCGTCAGCCGGTCATCGTCGTCCATGTCGCCCATGGTAGCTCAAGCGGACACGGGCGGAAAACGTTGCGCTCGATTGCTCTTCCCCTGCGCTCTTCGGCGCGGGGGAAGTACCCGGCTTTAGCCGGGGGATGGGGGCTTCGGTGCGCTACGGCCGACCGTGTACCCAGCCGCCCCCTCCACCACCTTCGGCGGTCCCCCTCCCCCGCGCCGAAGAGCGCAGGGGAGGAGCTTTGATCAGGCCATGGCCTTTTCGAGGTTCTCGGCGATCTTGTCGAGGAAGCCTTCGGTGGTCAGCCAGCGCTGATCGGGGCCGACCAGCAGGGCCAGGTCCTTGGTCATGAAACCGGACTCGACGGTGTCGACGCAGACCTTCTCCAGGGTGGCGGCGAACTTGGCCAGCTCGGCGTTGTCGTCCAGCTTGGCGCGGTGGGCGAGGCCACGGGTCCAGGCGAAGATCGAGGCCATCGAGTTGGTCGAGGTGCTCTCGCCCTTCTGGTGCTGGCGGTAGTGGCGGGTCACGGTCCCGTGGGCCGCTTCCGCTTCAACCGTCTTCCCGTCCGGCGTCATCAGCACCGAGGTCATCAGGCCCAGCGAGCCGTAGCCCTGGGCCACCGTGTCGGACTGCACGTCGCCGTCGTAGTTCTTGCAGGCCCAGACATAGCCGCCCGACCACTTCAGCGAGGCGGCGACCATGTCGTCGATCAGCCGGTGCTCATAGGTGATGCCGGCGGCCTTGAACTGGTCGGCGTACTCGGCGTCGAAGATCTCCTGGAAGATGTCCTTGAAGCGCCCGTCATAGGCCTTGAGGATGGTGTTCTTGGTCGACAGATAGACCGGATAGGTCCGCAGCAGGCCGTAGGCGAAGCTGGCGCGGGCGAAGTCGCGGATCGAATCGTCCAGGTTGTACATGGCCATGGCCACGCCGGAGCCGGGGAAGTCGAACACCTCGTGCTCGATCTGCGTCCCGTCCTCGCCGACGAACTTGATGGTCAGCTTGCCCTTGCCGGGCACCTTGAAGTCGGTGGCCTTGTACTGGTCGCCATAGGCGTGACGGCCGACCACGATGGGCTGGGTCCAGCCCGGCACCAGGCGCGGCACGTTCTTGCAGATGATCGGCTCGCGGAAGATCACCCCGCCCAGGATGTTGCGGATGGTGCCGTTGGGCGACTTCCACATCATCTTGAGGTTGAATTCCTTCACCCGGGCCTCGTCCGGGGTGATGGTGGCGCACTTCACGGCCACGCCATGCTTCTTGGTCGCCTCGGCCGCATCGATCGTCACCTTGTCGTCGGTGGCGTCGCGGTGCTCCATCCCCAGGTCGTAGTACTCCAGGTCGATGTCGAGATAGGGGTGGATCAGCTTGTCCTTGATCCACTTCCAGATGATGCGGGTCATCTCGTCGCCGTCCATGTCGACGACGGGGTTGGCGACTTTGATCTTCTGCATAGGCGGCCTTCGGCGAGGGGGTGGGATTCGCTGGCGCTCCGACGGCGCCGGGGCGGCCCGCTATAGCCGGTTGCGCGCGGGCTCGGAAGTGGCCACACCGCACCGATGGACGACGCACCCGCCCCCTCTTCGGACTTGGCCGCGCCCTGCGTAATTCTCGACCACCCGCAGCTGGCCGAGAACATCGGCTCTGTCGCCCGGGCCATGGCCAACTTCGGCCTCGCCGACCTTCGCCTGGTCGCCCCCCGCGACGGCTGGCCCCACGACCGGGCCTGGGTCTCGGCCTCGGGCGCGCACTGGCCCCTCGACAACGCCCGGGTGTTCGACACGGTGGAGGCGGCGATCGCCGACCTGCGGCTCGTCTACGCCGCCACCGCCCGGCCGCGCGAGACCATGCTGCCGGTCCACACCCCCAACGTGGCCGCCCGCGAGCTGAGCTCGGCCGTGGCCGCCGGCTGGAACACCGGCATCCTGTTCGGGGCCGAGCGGGCGGGGCTGGAGACCCGCGACATCGCCCTGTGCAACGCCATCCTGTCGATCCCCATCGACCCGCGCTTCCACTCCCTGAACCTCAGCCACGCGGTGGGCATCTGCGCCTACGAGTGGCGCCGCACGGTGCTCGACGCCGCCCCCTCGACCTTCAAGGAGATCGAGCCGGCCGACCAGGCGGTCATGCTCGGGCTCTACGAGCATCTGGAGGCGGAGCTCGAGACCTCGGGCTTCTTCCATCCGCCGGAGAAGAAGCCGGCCATGGTGCGCAACCTGCGCGTGGCGCTCGGCCGGGCCCGCTTCACCGACCAGGAGGCGCGCACTTTCCGCGGCGTCATCACCGCCCTGGTCCGCGGCCGCGGCCGCCATCTGGCCCGCCTCGCCGCCAAGGCCCAGGACCGCAGCTGACGGCGGGGCCCGCGGGGACGCTTTGCCGCGCGTCCGCCAGGCCGCGCTTGAGCTAGAAAAGTCCCCGAACTCGGGAAAGACCTCGGCGATGACCTCCGTTCTGGAATGGCTTTTCGGCACTGCGCGGTTCGTGCCGCACGGCGTCTGCCTGTTGTGGCGGGCCGACCTCGTGGCGTTGCACGTGGTCTCGGACATCGTCATCGCCCTGTCCTACTTCGCCATCCCGGGGGTGATCTGGTGGTTCGTGCGCCGCCGCCCCGACCTGGAGCCGGCCCATCGGCGCATGGCGGTGCTGTTCGCCCTGTTCATCACCGCCTGCGGCCTGACCCATGTCGCCGGCGTGGTGACCCTGTGGTTCCCCTATTACGGGCTTCAGGCCCTGTTGAAGGGCCTTACGGCGGTGGTCTCCCTGGTGACGGCCTGCGCCCTGCCGTTCGTGGCGCCCAAGCTTCTGCGCATCCCCTCGCCCCGGGCCCTGGCCGCCGTCAACGACCGGCTGCAGCAGGAGGTGGTCGCCCACCAGGCCACCCTGGCCGCCCTGGAGACGGCCCACGCCGACCTCGAACACAAGGTGGCCGAGCAGGTCGAGGACATCCGGGTGCTCAACAGCCGCCTCGCCGCCGGCCTGCTCAACTCGCCGGTGACCCTGGTCGAGCAGGACGAGGACCTGCATTACACGTGGCTGTTCAACCCGCCCAAGGGCGTGGACGCGGAGGCGCTGGTCGGCCACGTCGCGGCCGACATCGTCGATGAGGAGGCGGCTGCGGCGGTCGAGTCGCTGCGGCGCGACGCCTTGAAGGCCGGCGAGGTCCGGGAGGGCGAGATCCGGGCGCAGGTGAATGGCGAGGAGCTGTGGTTCCTGGTCCGCGCCCAGCCCACCCGCCTGCGCGACGGCCGCGCCGGCCTCGTCACCAGCTCGACCAACATCACGCCCCAGAAGCGCCACCAGGAGCATCTGCGGCTGATCACCCGCGAGCTGAATCACCGGTCGAAGAACCTCCTGACCATCGTCCAGAGCATCGCCCGCCAGACCGCCGCCGGGCTCGACGTGCCCGCCGCCTTCCTGGAGCGGCTGGGCGAGCGCCTGGGATCCCTGGCGGCCGCCCATGATGTGCTTGTCGACGGCGCCTGGCGCAGCGCGGACCTGCGCGCCGTCATCGAGGGCCAGCTCAAGCACCATATGCAGACCTTCGGCGATCGGATCGACCTGGCCGGGGAAAAGATCGAGCTGGCGCCGGAGATGGCCCACTATGTCGGCTTGGCCGTCCACGAGCTCGGCTCCAACGCCGTCAAGCACGGGGCGCTGGCCACCCCCGGGGGCCGGATCGAGGTGACCTGGCGGGCCGAGCCGGCCGGCGATGGCGGCCGCACCCTTCGCCTCGACTGGCGCGAGTCCGGAGCGCCGGCCAAGCCGCCGCCCACCGTGCGCGGCTTTGGCCGCACCATCCTGGAGGTGCTGACCCCGCGCGCCATGGCGGGCGAGGCGCAGCTGAACTTCGCAGAGGCGGGCGTCAGCTGGAGCCTGAGCGCGCCCCTGGCGGCCTAGCTGCGCCGGGCCATCCGAGCGTAGCGGGGCTGGGGCGAGGGCGCCTCGCCCTCGCAGGCGCTCTGCAGGATGCCCAGCATCTCCTCGACGCCAGCCTGGGTGAAGGGCTTTTCCAGCACCGCCACGGCGCCGGCGAAATCCGGCGGAATCTGCTCGGCGTTGCCGGTGACGAAGCCGACGTGGACCTGGCCCTGGCCGCTGAGGGCGCGGGAGACCTGCACCCCGCTGAACCCGTCCCTCAGGTTGATGTCGACGAGGGCCGCTTCGGGCGCGGCGCTGGCGGCCATGGCGATGGCGGACTCCAGGCTGTCGGCGACGCCCACCACCTCGTGACCGGCCGATCTCGACAGCAGCTCCAGATCGAGGGCGATGAACGGTTCGTCTTCGACGAGCAAGAGACGCAAGGTTCACCCCCGACGGTTAACAGAACTCGCTGATCACGTTCACTATCCTAACTGTCGGGTATCCGCCTTAGGCGTCAAGAAGCCGTTGACGTGACGCCTCGTGATCGTCATACAGCCCCCTTTCCCGCGGACCGGGTCCTCCTGGCCGCGCGAAATCATATGACGGGTGATCCGGACGCCGCCGTTCCGATCGCCTTCCCAATCTGGGGAGGCCGGCCCGGGTCGAGTTGAAAGAGCTATTCATGTCTAAGCGCCACTCGGCGAAATATAAAATCGACCGGCGTATGGGCGAGAACATCTGGGGGCGCCCGAAGTCCCCGGTGAACCAGCGCCAATACGGCCCCGGCCAGCACGGCCAGCGTCGCAAGTCCAAGGTCTCCGACTTCGGCCTCCAGCTGAAGGCCAAGCAGAAGCTGAAGGGCTACTACGGCAACCTGACCGAGAAGCAGTTCCGCCGCACCTATGACGAGGCCGCCCGCCGCAAGGGCAACACCTCCGAGAACCTGATCGGCCTGCTGGAAAGCCGCCTGGACGCGGTGGTCTACCGCGCCAAGTTCGTGCCGACCCCCTTCGCCGCCCGCCAGTTCGTCAACCACGGCCACGTGCAGGTGAACGGCAAGCGCGTGAACATCGCGTCCTACCGGGTCAAGGCCGGCGACGTGGTGTCGGTGCGTGAGCGTTCGCGCAACATGGCGCTGGTGCTCGAAGCCATCCAGTCGTCCGAGCGCGACTGGCCCGACTATATGGAAATCGACACCAAGGGCCTGTCGGTGAAGTTCATCCGCGCCCCGGACCTGGCCGAAGTGCCCTATCCGGTGAAGATGGAGCCCAACCTCGTGGTCGAATTCTACGCGTCCTAAGCCGCGTCGATCAGAGCAATACGGAAGGGCCGCGGATCACTCCGCGGCCCTTTTTCTTTGTTGGCGGCCGGTTCCCTACCTTCGTCATGCTGAGGAGCGCGAGCGAAGCTTGCGCGTCTCGAAGCACGCATTCCATCAACGGCCCCTTCGATTAGATAGAACCTGGATGCTCGCCCAATCTCGCGGATCAGGGCCTCCTTCTTCGCCCGGCTCCAGCCCTTGATGCGACGCTCGAAATCGATGGCGTCGTGGATGGTGGGCGTCTCTCCTACCCACACGAGCTCGACGGGGCGGCGGGTGGAGGTGTAGCCGCCGAAGGTCCCGGCGGAATGCTGGTTCATCCGCTGTTCCAGATCGGTCGTGCACCCGATGTAGAACGTCCCATCGGCGCAACGGAGCATGTAGGTCCAGGCCGCCATGACGATAGATCATCGCGCTTAGGGTCGAAGGCGCAAGCGGCGGTGACGTCGTGCGTCCTTCGAGACGCCCAAGCTTCGCTCGGGCTCCTCAGGATGACGAAAGTGTATGGATGGCCGAAAGGCTTCGACAGCTTGGACGGGCAGCTCGCCCCTTAAGCCGCCAGCACACCCTTCTCGGTCAGGAACGGCTTCAGCTCGCCGGTCGAGAACATCTCGCGCACGATGTCCGAGCCGCCGACGAACTCGCCCTTCACATAGAGCTGTGGGACGGTGGGCCAGTCGGAGTAGGTCTTGACGCCCTGGCGCAGGCTCTCGTCCTGCAGGACGTTGACGCCGACGAAGTCCACCCCGAGGTGGTCGAGGATCTGCACCGTCACGGCCGAGAAGCCGCACTGCGGCGCGTCGGGCACGCCCTTCATGAACAGCACCACCGGGTGCTCGGCGAGGGTCTTGTCGATGAAGGCGTGGACGGCGGCGTCGGCGCCCTGGGTCTGGGTCTCGCTCATGGCGGGCCTCTCGAAAAAAACTGTCGCCTACGCAGCTAGGCGCTCGGCCGCCTCAGATCAAGGACGCGCGTTCTGACTGAGGGGAAAGCGGGCCATTTCGATCTGGGCCGAAAGGCCGTTGGGCAGGTCGCGCTCGACCGCGAGGGCCAGTTTCTGCAGGGCGGCCGGCTCGTGGCAGCGAGCCTGGACCGTGGCCAGGGACGGTTCGGTCAGGGCGAAGGCGAGGCAGGCCTCCTCCCTGGTCCACCCCGGGGTGCGGTCGAGAAATCCATAAGGGCCTTCCGTCACCGACCGGGGGCTTCCCCCGCCGCCGAGCAGGCGGCCGAGGCCGAGCGGCCCCGCCGAGGGCTTGTCCTCCTGGCGGCGGCCGAAGGGATGGAAGTCGGTGCCGATGATCGCCAGGTCGGCCTGCACCGCGTGCTTGATGCGGTTGCGGTCGATCCAGCCGGAGGTGACGTTGAAGGGGGTCTCCATCACCTCGAAGGCGCCGCTGTCGATATGGGCCTCGGCCGCGCCGGAGCCGGCGATGCCCAGCATGTTCACCCGCCCGGCGGCGCGGGCCGATTCGAGCGCGGGGACGGCGTGGGCGGGCAGGTCCGGGGCGTCCAGGGTGTCGAGGATGGCGACGTCGAGCTGGCCGAGGCGGGTGCGGGCCAGGGCCGCCTCGATGACGCCCGTCAGGCCCTCGGCCGAGAAGTCGCGAACCCGCGCGCCGCTGCGGTCGCGGCTCCAGCCCACGCGGATGGCCACGAACACCATCTGCCGGTCGACGGCCGACAGGGCCTCGCCCAGCGCCTGGGCCACGGCCGGGTCGCGCGACTGCAGCTCGAAGGTGTTGATGCCGACCTCGAGGGCCGCATAGATCAGCTTGACCCGGTCGTCGTTCCGCATCGGGCGGTCGGTCAGGGCCAGGGAAAGGGCGGAGACGGCGGCGCCGGAGCGCCCGAAGGGGCGGTATCTCATGACGGGCCCGCCGGCGCTGCGGTCTCGAGGGCCAGGGCGTGCAGCTCCCCGCCCATCTTGCCCTTCAGGGCCGCATAGACGAGCTGGTGCTGACGCACCCGGGTCAGGCCCCGGAACGCGGCGGAGACGATCCGAGCCTTGTAGTGGTCGCCGTCGCCGGCCAGGTCTTCGATGACCATCTCGGCGTCGGGAAAGGCCTCCCGCAGCGACGATTCGAGTTCCTGAGGGGACATGGGCATGACGCGATCTTAGGACCGCTTCAGTTAAGATTGGGCTACGGCGGGGGGGCGCTGGCGCTAAGCGCTACGCCCCCATGAACCCCGGCATCCACGCCTCGTTGACCGCCCGCAGTTCGGCCAGCGGCATGTCGAACAGGCCCTTGGCGGCGAAGGCGGTTCCGCCGGCGTTCCCGATCACGAAGGCGGGGACGCCGGCGGCCTTGGCCCGCTCCAGCACCTGCGCCTCGACCGACGGCGACACCGCCAGCAGGTAGCGGCCCTGGTCCTCGCCGAACAGCCACCCGTGGCGCGCGCACGTCGCCGTGTGCGGATCGAGGCTCAGCCCCACGTCGGAGGCCAGGGCCATCTCGGCCGCGGCCGCGACCAGTCCGCCGTCCGAAAGGTCATGCACGGTGGTCACGGTCCCGTCCTGGATCAGGCCGCGCACCAGGTCGCCGTGGCGGCGCTCCAGCGTCAGGTCGACGGGGGGAGGGGCCCCGTCCTCGCGGCCGAGGATCTCGCGCAGATAGAGGCTGGCGCCCAGCTCGCCCACCGTGTCGCCGATCAGGATCAGCCGGTCGCCGGCCTTCATCGACTTGTAGCTGGCGCGCTTGGCATAGTCGGTCAGCAGGCCCACCGCCCCGCAGGTCGGGGTGGGCGGGATCGCGGCCCCGGCGGTCTCGTTATAGAGCGAGACGTTGCCGCTCACGACGGGGAAGTCGAGTTCGCGGCAGGCCTCGGCCATGCCGTCGATGGCGCGGACGATCTGGCCCATGATCTCGGGCCGCTCGGGATTGCCGAAGTTCAGGTTGTCGGTCACGGCGATGGGGTCGGCCCCCACGGCGGTCAGGTTGCGCCACGCCTCGGCCACCGCCTGCTTGCCGCCCTCATACGGATCGTTCTGCACATAGCGCGGGGTGACGTCGGAGGTGACGGCCAGGGCCTTCTTGGTCCCGTGCACCCGCACCATGCCGGCGTCGGCGCCGGTGGCGCTGTCCGACAGGGTGTCGGCCATGACGTGGCGGTCGTACTGCTCCCACAGCCAGCGCTTGGAGGCCATGTCGGGGCAGCTCATGAGCTTTCGCAGGGCGTCGGCATAGTCGGCCGGCGCGGCCACGTCGGTCAGGCGCGGCTGCAGATGCGGCTCCGTCCACGGCCGGTCATACAGCGGCGCATCCTCGGACAGGGGCGCCAGCGGCAGGTCGCACACCACCTCCCCCTTGTGGCGCAGCACGATGCGCCCCGTGTCGGTGGTCCAGCCGATGACGGCGGCGTCCAGGCCCCACTTCTCGAAGATGCGGTAGCCGTCGGCCTCGCGGCCCGGCTTCAGGATCGCCAGCATCCGCTCCTGGCTTTCCGACAGCATCATCTCATAGGCGCTCATGCCCTCTTCGCGCTGGGGCACGGCGTCGAGGTCGAGGTCGATGCCCACCTCGCCCTTGCCGGCCATCTCGACCGACGAGGAGGTCAGGCCCGCGGCCCCCATGTCCTGGATGGCGGCGACGGCGCCCGAGGCCATCAGCTCCAGGGTCGCCTCGATCAGCAGCTTCTCGGCGAAGGGGTCGCCGACCTGCACCGTCGGGCGCTTCTCGTCCGAGGCGTCGTCGAACTCGGCCGAGGCCATGGTCGCGCCGTGGATGCCGTCGCGGCCGGTCTTGGAGCCGAAATAGACCACCGGCAGGCCGGCCGAAGGCGCGGCCGAGTAGAAGATCTTGTCCGCGTCGGCCAGGCCCACGCACATGGCGTTGACCAGGATGTTGCCGTCATAGCCGGGGTGGAAATTGGTCTCGCCGCCCACCGTGGGCACGCCGACGCAGTTGCCGTAGCCGCCGATGCCGGAGACCACCCCGGCCACCAGCCGCTTGGTCTTGGGGTGCTCGGGCGAGCCGAATCGCAGGGCGTTCAGCAGGGCGATGGGCCGCGCGCCCATGGTGAAGACGTCGCGCATGATGCCGCCGACGCCGGTCGCCGCGCCCTGGTAGGGCTCGATGTAGCTGGGGTGGTTGTGGCTCTCCATCTTGAAGATGCAGGCCTGGCCGTCACCGATGTCGACGACGCCCGCGTTCTCGCCCGGTCCGCAGATCACGCGAGGCCCGGTGGTGGGGAACTTGCCGAGGTGCTTGCGGCTGGACTTGTACGAGCAGTGCTCGCTCCACATCACCGAGAACACCCCCAGCTCCACCGCATTCGGCTCGCGGTTCAGGCGTTGGATGATGAGGTCGTATTCGGCGGGCTTGAGGCCGTACTCGAGCGCGAGTTCGGCCATCGTCTTGGGTGCGGGCGCGGCGGTCATGCGGGTGCGATTAGCCTATTCGCGCGCGCCTGTCAGGGCCGGCCGCGCGGGAACGTCCGCCCGCTCTCGCGGCTTTAGATGTCACAGCCAAAGGACAGACCATGAGCGGCGACCATCCTG
>NCED01000101.1 GCA_002280485.1 Caulobacterales bacterium 32-69-10 | reverse complement strand
TGATCCTGCGACGGCGTCCAGACCCACAGGGCCGTGTCGGCGGCCGCCAGCGCCTCGATGGCGCTCGTGGCGTCCCAGGCCAGGGATCGGGGTCGCGCGTTCACGGCTGTCGCCCTCTCAAGACGGCGTCCGGCCGCCGCGAATCTCGTCCTCGATGAGGCCGAACAGCAGATGGTCTGCCCACTCGCCGTTAATTTTCAAATAAGCCCGCGCCAGCCCCTCGTGGCGAAAGCCGGATTTCTCCAGCACCCGCCGCGATCCGTGGTTGCTGGGCAGGCAGGCCGCCTCCAGCCGGTGCAGTTTCAACCGCTCGAAAGCATAGGCCACCACCGCCCGCATGGCCGCCGTGGCGTAGCCGCGCCCGGCGTGAGGCTGGCCGATCCAGTAGCCCAGGGTCCCTGTCTCGGCGACGCCGCGCCGCACGTTCGACAGGGTGACGGCGCCGGCCAGGGTCTTGCCCCCGTCGACGAAGACGAAGAAGGGCCAGGCGTTGCCCAGCTCCATCTCGCGCGCATAGATCGACAGCCGACGCCGGAACGCGCCCTTGCTCAGGTCGTCGTCGGGCCAGGCCGGTTCCCACGGTTGCAGATAGTCGCGCGACCCGTCGCGCAGGGCGGACCAGGCCGAATAGTCGGACGCCCGCGGCGGCCTCAACAGCACGCCGTCGCCCCGGACCACCGGTCCGGCTACATCGCTCATCCAGTCCAGGAGGGCCATCGATCCGCAGCCTAGCGCGCAGATCGCCGCTTGGCGACAGATGCACGCGAATCTGATCCGCGACGGAGTTTTGTTTCCGACGCGTTACACTCAGACCGACGGATCAGGAGCCCTTCATGGCCGCATCTTCGACCGACGCCGCCCTCGCCGTGACCCGACTGGGCCTCGGCGCCCGCCCCGGCGAGATCGCGCGCGTCGCCGCCGATCCGCGCGCCTGGGCCCTGGCCCAGATTCGCCCCGAAGGCGCGGCCCAGCCCGCCGGGACGTTCGCCGGCGCCGACCAAAGGATGGCGGCCTTTCTGGACTACCAGGCCGACCGGGGGCAGCCGGCGGCCGCAGACGCCGAAGCGCTGCGCCTGGCGCGCCAGGCGGCCCGCCGCGCCCTGGTCGAGGACACCGCCCAGGCCTTTCTGGGGCGCGCCCAGCTCGGGGCCACGACGGCGGACGGATTCGCCGAGCGTTGGGCCCTGTTCTGGGCCAACGCCCTGACCGTGTCGGCGGTCAAGTTCGACAGCGGCGCCTTCATCGACCTTTATGAGCGCGAGGCCGTCCGACCGAACGTCTTCGGCCGGTTCGAGGATCTGGTGGTCGCCGCCGAACAGCATCCGGCCATGCTTCTGTACCTCGACCAGGCGCGTTCGACCGGGCCGGACAGCCCGGCGGGGACGCGACGCAAGGTCGGACTGAACGAGAATCTGGCCCGCGAGATGCTGGAGCTTCACACCGTGGGCGCCGACGCCGGCTATAGTCAGGCCGACGTCACCGAACTGGCCCGCGCCCTGACCGGCTGGTCGATCCCCCGCCCCCAGGATCGCCTGGCCCCGACCGGTCGACGCCGCGCCCGTCGGGCGGCTGAACCCGGCCCGAACGGCTTCGTCTTCCGCGCCAATATTCATGAACCCGGCCCCCGCACCGTGATGGGCCGGACCTATGGGCAGACGGGCGCGGCCCAGGGCGAGGCCATCCTGCGGGATCTGGCCCGGCATCCGGCCACGGCCCGGCGTCTGTCGCGCCGGATCGCGGCCCATTTCGTCTCGGACACGCCGCCGGAAACGCTTGTCGCGCGGCTGGAGCAGGCCTGGCTCCGATCCGACGGCGACCTGGCCCAGGTGGCGCGCGCCCTGGTCGAGGCCCCCGAGACCTGGACGCCCCAGCCGACCAAGATCAAGACGCCCTATGAGTTCATCGTCTCGACCCATCGGGCCCTGGACGTCCCGCCCCAGCGGATCCAGCCCCTGCGTCAGGCCCTGGTCGAAATGGGCGAGCCCCTCTTCGCCGCCCCGTCGCCCGAGGGTTGGCCCGATACGGCCGCCGACTGGGCCGGCCCCGACGCCCTGGTCAAACGGCTGAACTGGGCGCGCACCGCCGCCGAAACCGCCCGGACCGCCGATATCGTCGCCACGGCGAACGACGCCCTGGGCGACCGGCTGTCCCAGCGCACGGGGCTCGCCGTCGCCCGCGCCGAAAGCCGGACCGAGGCCCTCACCCTTCTCCTGATGTCGCCGGAGTTCCAGCGCCGATGACCCGTTTCACCCTCGACCGCCGCACCCTGCTGGGGGCCGCGACCGCCGGCATGGGCCTGGCCTTCGCCGGGCGTGTCGCCGCCCAGACCGAGACCTCCCGCGCCAAACTGGTGGTGGTCATCGCCCGGGGCGCCATGGACGGCCTGTCCGTGACCATTCCCTACGCCGATCCCGACTATGTCCCCTTGCGCGGGGGCCTGGCGCTGGCGGCGCCGGGCGAACCCGATGGAGCGCTGGATCTGGCCGAGGGATTCGGCCTGCACCCCGCCCTCGCCGGACTGCACCGACTGTATGGCCAGGGCCAGATGCGGTTCGCCCCCGCCGTGGCCCTGCCGGTGCGGATCCGCTCGCATTTCGAGGCCCAGGACGTGCTGGAGAACGGCGGCGAGGCGCTGCGCCAACGCGAGGACGGCTGGCTGAACCGCGCCATCGTCGCGGCGGGCGGCGCGCGGCTGCAGGGCCTGTCGATC
>NCED01000100.1 GCA_002280485.1 Caulobacterales bacterium 32-69-10 | reverse complement strand
CCGCAATGTCATCTATGCGGCGGTCGAGGCCGAGCAGGACGGCCGCATGACCCACCACGCCACCGGCACCTATGGCCTGGACGGCGACACGCCGCCCCTGACTCCGCTTCATCTGCCGCCGCCCCCGCTGGACAGCCTGAACCCCGCCGCCACCATCCAGGGGCCGATGTCGCCCCACTTCGCCCAGCACGTCGAATACCGTTTCGACGGCGGCCCCAACATCCTGGGCGGCAATGCGGGCAAGCCGGTGATCGAGCGCACCTGGATGCGGATGGCCGACCGACGGCCGCTGGACGAGGTCGGGCTCTGCTATCTGCTGGACGCCCTCTATCCCCCGGCCTGGACCACCTCGTCCACGCCGGCGCCCATGACCACCGTCGATCTGCGGATCGACATCCTGACCGACCCGACGCCGCAGACCGCGCCCGACGGCTGGGCCTTCTTCGAGTTCCGGATGCTGGACCTGGGCCTGGGCTGGACAGTGGACGAAGCCACCGCCTGGGGCGCGGACGGAACCCCGCTGGCGATCTCACGACAACGCCGCAAACTGCTCCCGCAACGGGGCGCGTGACCCCAGCGGCGGTCAGGCCCCGTTCACCATTGGGCTGTATCTTCGACATCTCACGAGAGACTCCTCCGATGACCGACCGCCGTCCCCTGCGCGCCGCCGCCCTCCCCCTCCTGCTTGGCGCAGCGCTGATGCTCCAGGGCTGCCTCGTCGGCGCCGTGGTCGGCGGAACCGCCGCCGTCGTGGGCGGCACGGCCAAGGCCGGGGGCGCGGTCGTCGGCGCCGGCTTCGACGCCGTCACCACCTCCGACGAGGAAACCCGCGCCCGCCGCGAACGCGAACAGCGCGACCACGAACGCGATCAACGCCGCTGCGAACAGCGCCAGCGGCAAGGCAAGACCTGCTGATCGGCTGAGCCATATATAGTCTCATTCGCCCCCTGCGCGGGCGGAAGCGGTTTCGTGCTACGGTCCTCAAATGACCCCGACCGTCCTGATCCCCGGCCTCGCCTGCACGGCCGAAATGTTCACGTCCCAGACCGTCGCCCTGTGGCCCCACGGCCCCGTCACCGTCGCCTCGACGCTTGAGGGCGACAGCATCGCCGCCATGGCGGCCGCCATCCTGCGCGACGCCCCAGCCCGTTTCGCGCTCGGCGGCATCTCGATGGGAGGCTACATCGCCATGGAGATTCTGCGCCAGGCGCCGGAACGGGTCATCAGGCTGGCCCTGCTCAATACCTCGGCCCGTGCAGACACCCCTGAACAGATCGAGGCGCGACGTCTGCTTATGGAACGCGTTCGGAACGGCGAACTGGAAGCGGTGCTCGCCCAGGTCACGCCCAACCTGCTTCATCCCAACCATCGCGACCGTCAGGACCTGATCGACATCCAGATCCGCATGGGCCGCGATGTCGGATCCGACGGTTTCATCCGCCAGGAGGCCGCAATCACGAAGCGGATCGACTCGCGGCCGCACCTGGCGGACATCAAGATTCCAACTCTCGTCCTGGTCGGCGACCGCGATCCGCTGACCCCGCCGGATCGCGCCCAAGAAATCGCCGACGCCATCCCGGGCGCCAGCCTCGCCATCATCCCCGACTGCGGCCACGCCTCGACGCTGGAACAGCCCGAAGCGGTCAGCGCGGCGCTGGTGGAGCGGTTGACTGCCTAGAGGCTCAGCACGCAACGCTCATTGATCGTCGGCCGCGCCACCTGCACCCGGCACAGGCCGGGCCAGTCCGGCTTCAGGGTCTTCACGAACCACAGGCACAGGTTCTCCAGGCTGGGCAGTTCCAGCCCCTCGTGCTCGTTGAGCATGCCGTGGTCCAGCTGTTCCGCCGCCGCCTTCAGCGCCCGGTCCAGCGCGCCCAGATCGGCGACCCAGTTGTGCTCGGCGTCCAGGGTCTCGGAACGAATCGTCGCCTCGACCGTGAAGGAATGGCCGTGGACGCGGCGATAGATGCTGCCCTCGGGTTCGTTGGGGAAGTGGTGGGCGGCGTCGAACGTCGCCTGTTTGGTGATTTCGAAAACGGGCATTAGCGGACGCCGATATACTTGTGGGTCTGGACGCTCAGGCGCCACTGGGGATGGGTCAGGCAGTATTCGATGGCGGCGGCGGTGTTCGCCGCCTGGTCGGGGCCGTCCATGGGCTGAAGCCAGAACCGCTCGAAATCCAGATCTTCGAACCGGTCCGGCAGGGCCTTGGCCTGCGGATAGACCAGCTTCAGCTCCTGGCCCTTGACCTGGATCAGGTCCGCGTCCGCCTTGGGACTGACGCAGATCCAGTCGATCCCGTCAGGCGCCGCCAGGGTGCCGTTGCTCTCGATGGCGACCTCAAAGTCCCGCGCGTGCAGAGCCGCGATCAGCGGCGGGTCCAACTGCAACAGGGGCTCGCCGCCGGTGCAGACCACCAGTTTCGGATCCCCCGCCCGCCCCCGCCACATCGCCGCGACATGATCGGCCAACAGGTCCGCCGTGGCGAACTTGCCGCCCCCGTCGCCGTCCGTCCCGACGAAATCCGTGTCACAGAAGCTGCAGACGGCGATCGCCCGATCCTGCTCGCGCCCGCTCCACAGATTGCAGCCGGCGAAGCGCAGGAAGACGGCCGGCCGGCCCGCCTGTCCGCCCTCGCCCTGGACGGTCAGAAACACTTCCTTGGCCGAGTAGGTCACGTCTTGGCGCCTTGGGACGCGACCCAGTCTTCATACCCCGCCGCGCGCAGCTCGCAGGCCGGGCATTCGCC
>NCED01000099.1 GCA_002280485.1 Caulobacterales bacterium 32-69-10 | reverse complement strand
GTGCTGATGACGCTGGGCTTCGCGCTCACCGGATATCAGCTCGTCGGTTACTTCGTCGCCTGATTGGAGACAGACACATGTTCAACGCACAAAGACCAGATCCTTCCGAACTTCCCTCGACGAGCAAATTACTGAAATCGACCGGCATAGCCGCTGTCGTTGCAAGCGCCTTGCTCGTGCTTGTCGTTATGCCCTCCGAATACGGGGTCGATCCGACTGGTGCAGGGTCCTTGCTGGGGCTGACCGAAATGGGGCGGATCAAGATGCAGCTGGCTGAGGAGGCGAAAGCGGATGCAGCAGCCGATGCGGCTGCATCAGGCGAGAGCCCGACTGTCGCACAACCTGCCGCTCCCGAGCAGGCGCCGCCGGCGCCAGTCGCGGAGCTGCGTCCGCAAATCGCCGGCGAGCCAGCCACACAGGCAGGCGAGTCCTGGTCGGATACGACGACAGTCAACCTTGCGCCTGACGCAGGCTACGAGGTGAAACTCGTCATGAACAAGGATGCGACGGCCAAGTTTGAATGGTTCACGGACGGACCGAAAGTGAACTTTGACACTCACGGCGACGGCGCCGGGATCAATTATCACGGCTACGGAAAAGGCACGAATGTGGACCGTCAGGAAGGCGAGCTGACCGCGGCGTTCACCGGAAGCCATGGATGGTTCTGGCGCAATCGCAGCGGCCAACCCGTCACGATCACGCTTCGCACCAGCGGCGACTACACCGACGTGAAGGAATACGACTGAGGATTGCCGCGATGTTCTCGCCGCTCAACAACGCCACTTACCGACGCCTGTTTTCGGCCCAGGTTGTGGCGTTGCTGGGTACGGGGCTCGCCACTGTCGCGCTCGGGCTTCTGGCTCACCGTCTGGGCGGCGCGAGCGCCGGAGAGATTCTCGGCATAGCGTTCGCGATCAAGATGATCGCCTACGTTGCCGTAGCCCCGTTTGCCAGTGCGCTCGCAGCCAATCTCCCCCGGAAGACGCTTCTGATCGGTTTGGATCTGGTCAGGGCAGGTGTCGCCGCTCTGCTGCCGTTTGTGGCGGAGGCCTGGCAGGTCTATGCCCTCATGACCGTTCTCTATGTCGCGTCCGCCGCGTTCACGCCCGCCTTTCAGGCGATGATCCCCGACATTCTGACGGACGAGCGTGAGTACACGAAGGCGCTTTCCCTGTCGCGGCTGGCGTCTGACCTGGAGAGTGTCGCAAGCCCAGTCATCGCGGCGGTGTTGCTAGCCTTCGTCGCGTACAACGACTTGTTTGCTGGCACAGCGATTGGATTCTTCCTGTCCGCCCTACTGGTCTTGAGCGCAGCACTCCGGACCGTGCGCGTCGTTCAGCAAAAAACCTTCGCTCAACGCCTGACGATTGGATTTCGGCTTTTTGCGCTGACGCCGAGGCTTCGGGGATTGGTCGCCATCAGCCTTGCCACTGCTGCGGGTGGCGCAATGGTGTTCATTAACACCGTCGTCATTGTGCAAACGCAGCTGTCACTGTCGGAGCAGCACACAGCCTGGGCCCTCGCTGTATTCGGGCTGGGGTCGATGTCAGCCGCGATGCTCGTGCCGCGTCTGCTGGAAGACATGCCCGATCGCGTCGTGATGATTGTGGGCGGCGTGATGATGACGGCCGGCCTCGTCGCAGGCGTTTTCCATCACCACGGTGGATACTACGAGCTTCTGGTGATGTGGTTCGATATCGGGATCGGCTATTCACTTACGCTTACGCCCGCGAGCCGGGCGCTCAGGCGTTCTGCATCAGCTGAAGATCGTCCGGGACTTTTTGCTGCCTATTTCGCGTTGTCCCATGCCTGCTGGTTGATTGCCTATCCGGTCGCCGGGCTGGTCAGCTCATCATGGGATACAAATGCAGCGTTTCTCGTGCTCGGAATCCTATCGGCGATCGGGTCGCTCGCGACATGGCTGTTGTGGCCCGCCCATGATCCTGAAATCCTGCCCCATCGCCACGACGACCTGCCCGCAGATCATCCCCATCTGGCCGAGCATGGCCTCAAGCACGAGCACGCTGTGGTCATCGACGCCTGGCATCCAAAATGGCCTAGCAACTAGCTATGCCTGATCTTTTGCTCGACATCGAAATTGCTGCTTCGCCCGAGCGCGTATGGAGCGTGCTGATGGACTTCGCCGCCTATCCGGCCTGGAATCCTTATCAGACCTTCGAGGGCAGGGCGGAGCCCTTCGCGATTGTCCAGATCAGTTCACGTGACCTCACGGGGCGCGCGCTACAGGTATTCAGCGCGGCGATCTGGAAGCTTGAGCCAGGCAAGAAGCTGGAGTTGCTTGTTGGAAAGCTGTTCTGGCTGGCCTCCCGGCGGATCTTTCATCTTGAGGCAGCTGGCGACGGTACGCGCCTGCGTCACGGCCTGGTGTTTTCCGGGATCGTGAGCGCGTGGAAATCGCCATCGGCGCAGGATATGGAAAACCTTCGCCCCCTCTACGCGGCCTTTGGCGCAGCCTTGAAACGGCGAGCCGAAGAGCCGGCACGTGCTTCGTCCACCGAGAAGAGCCGGCCGCCTACTAGGCCGGGCAACCGACGCACCCGTCGCGCAAGCCGGTGAACTCGTCGCCTTACGCGCCTGTCCAAAGCGAGCACTGGCAACACAAGATGGTCAGGCATTCAGAATTCGCTTGGATCAGGCAGCTACTCGCCATTACATGATAATGAAACACATTTGCAAAATCGGCGAGCTCTGTATTCATGTTGAAAAAGGTCCTTTTCCAGCTGCACTGGATCTTCGGAAT
>NCED01000047.1 GCA_002280485.1 Caulobacterales bacterium 32-69-10 | reverse complement strand
TCGATCGCCATCATCGGGGTTTCCCCGAGATCGACATCGACGAGGCCGCGCGGGCGCGGCAGGCTGGCTACATGCGCGCCACCGACTGGGCCGTGACCTGCGCCGACATCCAGGCGGCGATCGACGCCCTAGCCGGGCCGGTCTTCGCCATGGGCTTCTGCTACGGCGGCACGGCGGCCTGGATGGCGGCGGCCCGCTGCGAGGGGCTGGCCGCGGTGTCGTGCTTCTACGGCGGCGGCATCGCCGGGAACCGCGAGGAGCAGCCCCGCTGTCCGGTCATCCTGCACTTCGGCAAGCGGGACGAGTTGATCCCGCTGACCGATGTCGAGGCCATCAAGGCCAGGCACATGGAAGTCCCCGTCTTCCTCTACGAGGCCGGCCACGCCTTCATGGCCCCCAGCGACTACGACGCCGACAGCGCCCGTCTCGCCCGCCTGCGCACCCTGCAACTGTTCCACCGCTCCGCCGGCAAGGCGGAGATGGGGGGCTGATCCAACCTCCTCATCCTCGGGGCGCCCGAAGGGCGAGCCCGGGGACCCAAGCCCATTGTCAGAACGCCCGCCGTCGCTTGGGTCCCCCGGACGGCCCTGACGGGCCGCCGGAGGATGACGGTGGGAATGCAGCCTACTCCTCGATGATCTCGCGGATCTTGGGCTCCTGCTCCAGGTGCAGGACCAGCAGGGCCTGGGCGAACAGGATGCCGATGCCGGCGCCGTAGCCTGAGAAGACCCCGGCCGGATAACGCCCGCCGTCGGCCACCCCGGCGACCTGGAAATAGATGAAGGCCGCCGCAGCACCGAGCAGGCCCAGGCCCGACAGGACCGAGATCGGCGTTTGCCCGAAACCGGCGGCGAAGCTCATCCAGACATAGCGCTTGAGCACCCGGCGCACCGGCCTGACCCGAAGGGGCACGATGAAGGCGGCCGCGAAATAGAGGGCCGGGAAGGCCAGGGTCACCGCCAGCTTCAGGCTCGGCGCGCCCGGCAGGACCCGCCAGGCGTAGAGCACGGCGGCGATGTAGATCAGTGTGGCGAACAGGCAGGCGCTGGCCTGCATCCGCTTGAAGTTCCGCCACCGCTCCACGTGCATGGATGAGCCTTTCGCCGACCATGCCCCCACCCAAAGAATAGGCGCCGGAAGCCGTTTGTGTAGGGGCTAATGGCCTTCGAAGGCGATCAGGGTGGAGACGGGCACGCCCATGCCGCGTATCCGGTCAGCCCCGCCCAGTTCGGGCAGGTCGACGACGAAACAGGCGGCGATCACCTCCGCCCCGGTCTGGCGCAGCAGCTTGATGGCCGCCTCCGCCGTGCCGCCGGTGGCGATCAGGTCGTCGACCAGCATCACCCGCTCCGGCGCCCGTGCGCCGTCCGCATGCATCTCCATGGAATCGACGCCGTATTCCAGGGCGTACTCAACGGCGATGGTCTTGTGGGGCAACTTGCCCTTCTTGCGCAGGGGCACGAAGCCGGCCGAGAGCTGGTGGGCCACAGCCCCGCCCAGGATGAAGCCTCGCGCCTCGATCCCCGCCACCTTGTCGACCTTGGCCCCGGCGAAGGGCTGCACCAGCTCGTCCACCGCCTGGCGGAAGGCGCGGGCGTCGCCGAGCAGGGTGGTGATGTCGCGGAACATGATCCCCGGCTTGGGATAGTCCGGGATGGTGCGGATGGCGTCGCGCAGGTTCATGGGTCCAGCCTAGCCGCGCAGCGCCCGGCCCGCCACTGCGTCCAGCTTGGCCACCAGGGCCGGGTCGCGGGCGGGCGCCGGGGTGATCAGGGCGCCGTCGAGGCAGGTGTCGATGGGCGACGGCTCGCGCGGGCCCTTGAGCGCGGCGGCGAGGTGCGCCACCAGGCCCTGTGCCTTGCCGGCGTTCGCGTGCATCACCGCCACGATCTGCGAGACCTCCACCTCGGCCTCGTCCCGGCGCCAGCAGTCGTAGTCGGTGACCATGGCGACGGAGGCGTAGGGAAGCTCGGCTTCCCGGGCCAGGCGGGCCTCGGGCATGTTGGTCATGCCGATCACGTCGCAGCCCCAGGTGCGGTAGAGCATGCTCTCGGCCTTGGTCGAGAACTGCGGGCCCTCCATGGCCAGATAGGTCCCGCCGCGCACCACCTTGGCCCCGGCCGCGCGGCCCGCCTCGGCGGCCAGTTTCGACAGCCGCGGGCAGGTCGGGTGGGCCATGGAGACGTGGGCGACCACCCCTTCGCCGAAGAAGCTGTTCGGGCGGGCGAAGGTGCGGTCGATGTACTGGTCGACCACGACGAAGGTCCCGGGATCGAGCGCCTCCTTCAGCGACCCCGCCGCCGACAGGGAGATCACGTCGGTGCAGCCGGCGCGTTTGAGGGCGTCGATGTTGGCGCGGGCGTTGATGTGGGTCGGCGACAGTTTGTGGCCGCGGCCGTGGCGGGGCAGGAACACCAGCCGCACGCCCTCCAGCTCGCCGAACAGCAGGTGGTCGGACGGCTCGCCCCACGGGCCGGCCACCGTCTCCCAGCGACGGCCTTCAAGGCCCGGGATGTCGTACAGCCCCGAGCCGCCGATGACGCCCAGCACCCAGTCGGCCATGCGGTTCTCCAAAGAAAAAGGCCCGCCGGGATCATCCGGCGGGCCTCGATCCTACACGCCGTCGCGGCGCCGCTAGTGCGCCACGTTGCGCCAGATGCGGCGGTAGCTGACGTACATGATGCCGGCGAAGATGATCAGATAGATCATGACCGCCAGACCGGTCTCCTTGCGCTGCTCCGCATGAGGCTCGGCGGCCCAGGCCAGATAGGTGGTCACGTCGTGGGCCATCTGGTCGGTGGTCGCCTTGACGCCGTCGTCGTAGGTGACGCGGCCCTCGGGCAGCTGGAAGCCCATGGCCAGGAAGCCGCCGTGGGGCACCTTGTCCTTGGGGCCGCTCCAGTACGAAGCCAGGTCGCCGGCCATGTAGTGGTTGAAGTACTGGCCGGGGGGAACGGTCAGGCCCGCGGGCGGGTCGCCGTAGCCGGTCAGCAGCGAGTAGATATAGGCCGGGCCGCCTTCGCGGGCCTTGGAGATCAGCGACAGGTCGGGCGGATAGGCCCCGCCGTTCGCCGCCCGCGCCGCCGCCTCGTTGGGGAAGGGCTGGCGGAAGTGGTCGGCCGGGGTGGCGGCGCGGGTGATCGCGTCGCCGGTGTCGGCGTCGATGTCAGGCACCATGGCCTCGGCCGCGATGGCCTTGGCGTAGGGGCTGTCGTTCGGGTTCGGGTAGCGCTCCGAGAAGAACGGCCCGCCCTTCTGGGCCAGGTTCCGATAGGACAGCAGGCTCATGCCGTGGCAGGCCGAGCAGACCTCCTGGTAGACCTTGAAGCCCCGCTGCAGGGCCGCACGGTCGTACTTGCCGAGCGGTCCGGCGAAGCTGAACTCGACGTCCTTGGGCTCTTCGGCGTGGGCGGCGAAGGCCGGGGCCGCAGTGGCCGCGACCAGGAGGGCTGCGACGCCAGCGACGACGGCCCCCGCGAGACGCTTGGGGGTCAGACTTTTGACGACCATCTGCGTCAACCCTTCTTCTCAGGCGAGGCGGCCGAACCGTGGGGCATGGCGGGCGCGCCGCCACCCGACAGAACGGGGCTGGAGATGGAGTCCGGAACCGGCAGGGGCGTTTCCTTCAGCCCCAGCAGCGGCAGGATCACCAGGAAATAAGCGAAGTAGTAGAGGGCCAGGATCCGCGACAGCCACACCACGGTGAAGCCGGTCGCCGCGCCCGTCTCGTCGTGACCGACCGGGATGACCACGTCGTCGGGCAGCTGGCCGCCGCACCAGCCGAGGAGGATCGTCGCGAGGATGAAGAACAGGAAGAACCACCGCGCCAGGGGGCGGTAGCGCATCGACTTGACCTTCGACGTGTCGAGCCAGGGCACCACGAACAGCAGGGCGATCGAGCCGAACATGGCCAGCACGCCGAGCAGCTTATCCTCGATGGCGCGGAGGATCGCGTAGAAGGGCAGGAAGTACCACTCGGGCACGATGTGCGCCGGGGTCTGCAGCGGGTTGGCCGGGATGTAGTTGTCGGCGTGGCCCAGGGCGTCGGGGGCGAAGAACACGAACCAGGCGAACAGGATCATGAACACCACGATCGCGAAGCCGTCCTTCACCGTATAGTACGGGTGGAAGGGGATGACGTCCTCGGCGGACTTCACCGCCACGCCGGTCGGGTTGTTGTTGCCCGGCACGTGCAGCGCCCAGATGTGCAGCCCCACCACGCCGGCGATCATGAACGGCAGCAGGTAGTGCAGCGAGAAGAAGCGGTTCAGCGTCGCCGCGTCGACCGCGAACCCGCCCCACAGCCAGGTGGTGATGGCGGTCCCGAGGCCCGGGATGATGCCGTCGAAGGCCGAGAACAGGTTGGTGATCACCACCGCCCCGTAGAAGGACATCTGACCCCAAGGCAGGACGTAGCCCATGAAGGCCGTCGCCATCATCAGCAGGTAGATGATGCAGCCCAGGATCCACAGCACCTCGCGAGGCTCCTTGTAGGAGCCGTAGTAGAGGCCGCGGGCGATGTGGATGTAGACCGCCAGGAAGAACATCGAGGCGCCGTTGGCGTGGATGAAGCGGATCATCCAGCCGTAGTTCACGTCGCGCATGATGTGCTCGACGGAGGTGAAGGCGTGGTCGGCGCTGGCCACGTAGTGCATCGCCAGCACGACGCCGGTGACGATCTGGATCATCAGGCAGATCGCCAGGATGCCGCCGAAGGTCCACCAGTAGTTCAGGTTCTTCGGGGTCGGATAGGCGACGACGCTGTCGTACGCCAGGCGCACGATCGGCAACCGGGCGTCGAGCCAGCGCTCGATGCCGGTCTTCGGCTCGTAGGTCGAATGTCCACTCATTGGCTCAGCCGATCTTGATGCGGGTGTCGGTCAGGAAGGCGTAGGTCGGCACCTCGAGATTCTTGGGCGCCGGTCCCTGCCGGATGCGCCCGGAGGTGTCATAGACCGAACCGTGGCACGGGCAGAACCAGCCGCCGGTCGCGCCGGCGGTGAAGTTGGGCACGCAGCCGAGGTGGGTGCAGACGCCGACCAGGACCAGCCAGGGCTCCTTGCCCTCCTTGACGCGCTCGGCGTCGGTCTGCGGGTCCTTGAGGGCGGCGGTGTCGTCCTTCTTGGCCGAGGCGATCTCGGCGGCGGTGCGGTGCCGGACGAAGACCGGCTTGCCGCGCCACTTCACCACCGCCTGCTGGCCTTCGACCACCTTGGAGATGTCGAACTCGATCGACGCCAGGGCCAGGGTGTCGGCCGAGGGGTTCATCTGGTCCACAAGGGGCCAGACCACCGTGGCCACGCCGCCGACGGCCGCGGCCCCCGCTGCGATATGGATGAAGTCGCGCCGGGTGGGGTCGTCGCCGTGAGGGGCGTCCACCTTCGGATTGGCGTTATAGATCTCGACCACCTGCTCGGGCCCTTTGCAAGCCTGCCCGGCCGAGCTCTGCGAGCCCTGCCGCGCAACGGAAATTACATTTGACCCGAACGGGTCAGATCGCGCAGGCCGAGCCTCGCGGCGGTCCGCGAGGTTCGGCATAGCTGTATGGGGCACCGCTTAGAATGCGTCTGGCGCTTTTTCAACCTGACATTCCGCAAAACCTTGGCGCGGCCATCAGACTGACGGCCTGCTGGGGCGTTCCGCTCGAGGTTATCGAGCCCTGCGCCTTCGCTCTGGACGACAAGAGCCTCAAGCGCGCCGCCCTCGATTACGGCCCCCACGCCCACATGATCCGCCGCTCCGGCTGGGACGAATTCATCGCCGCCCCCGAGCGCGCCGAAGGCCGGCTGGTGCTGTTCACCACCAAGGCGGCGATTCGCCTGCATGCCTTCGAATTCAGCGCCGGCGACACCCTGCTGTACGGCCGGGAGAGCGCCGGGGCTCCGGACGAGGTGCATGCGGCGGCCCAGGCGCGGCTGTTCATCCCGATTCGCGCGGAAACCCGGTCGATGAATCTCGTCACCGCCTGCGCGGTCGGCCTAGCCGAGGCCCTGCGCCAGACGGGCGGCTTCCCAGGAGCCGGTTGAGGCTCCGCAACCTCCCGGAGTTGCACCGTCCTGCCCGCCGTGGTTCTGAACCCGCATGGCCGAGACCCACTCCCCTCCCCTGGACACCCGCAAGAGCCTCGCCCAGGCGTGGTTCGAAACCCTGCGCGACCGCATCTGCGCCGCTTTCGAGAGGCTGGAGGACGACGCCCCGGGCGACCTCTACACGGGCGCGCCCGGCCGTTTCGAGCGCAAGCCCTGGACCCGCGAGGACGGCGGCGGGGGCGTGATGTCGATGATGCGCGGCCGGGTGTTCGAGAAGGTCGGCGTCCACGTCTCCACCGTGCACGGGGTCTTCAGCCCGGAGTTCGCCAAGACCATTCCCGGCGCCGATACCGACCCGCGGTTCTTCGCCACAGGGATCAGCCTGATCTGCCATCCGCGCAATCCGCGGATGCCGGCGGCCCACATGAACACCCGCTTCATCGTCACCACCAAGAGCTGGTTCGGCGGCGGCGGCGACCTGACCCCGGTGCTCGACGTGCAGCGCAACCAGGAGGCCCCGGACACGGTGGCCTTCCACGCCGCCTACAAGGCCGCCTGCGACGCCCACGACCCCGAATGGCACGCCAAGTACAAGGGACGCCTATCCGAGGATCTGCGCCAGCCGGCTGGCCGAGCCGTGGACCGACGCCGAACGCGCCGAACAGCTGGTGCGCCGCGGCCGCTACGTCGAGTTCAACCTGCTCTACGACCGCGGCACCCTGTTCGGCCTGAAGACCGGCGGCAACGTCGAGTCGATCCTGTCGTCCATGCCGCCGCTGGTGGAGTGGCCGTAAGACCTCACCGTCATTCTCGGGCCAAGCCCGAGAATGACGTCAGTGCTTAGGCCGCCTCCAAGAACCGCCGGATCCAGGCCCCCACCCGCGCGTCGTCGTTGGGCGCTTGCAGGCTGGCGATGGCCGCGTCCGCTTCTTCCTCAGTGAGGCGGGTCCCGCGGCGGATGCGCAGCAGGGCCTCGGCATAGGCCGGGTCGAACTCCGGATGGCACTGCAGCGAGATGGCCCGGTCGCCATAGGCCAGCATACCGTACGGCGAAAAGTCATTGCCGCCGAGCACGCGGGCGTCCGGCGCGAGCGCCACCACCTGGTCCTGGTGCGACACGGGAATCGAGATCGTGGCCGCGTCGTCCATCCACGGCTCCCGCCGCGCGATGACGTAGGTGTGCTGCCCGACGCCCCAGCCCTTTTCGGACTTGACCACCCGGCCGCCGAAGGCCTCCGCCATGACCTGGTGGCCGAAGCAGATCCCCACGAGGGCCGCCTTGTCCCTGGCCTCGACCAGGAAGCGCTTCAGGGGGTCGATCCACGGCAGGTCGTCATAGACGCCGGCGGGCGAGCCGGTGACGACATAGGCGTCGCGCTCGGCCGGATCGGCGGGCAGGATCATCTGCTCGACCGGATAGGTGACGTAGTCGAAGCCTGGCCCCAGGAGGCTGCGAAACATGGCGGGATAGTCGCCGAACGCCGCCTGCAGCGGCTCGGGCGGCCGTCCGGTCTCCAGTATGCCGATCTTCACGTCTTCGCCTCACCCATCGCCGCCAGCCGCGCCTTCAGCGCCGCCCGGTCATCTGGGAAGTCCTGCTCGATCCACCAAGCCTCGACGGCCTTGAGCGCCCGGCCCATGGCCGGGCCGGCGGCTACGCCGGCCGCCTTGGCGTCGGCGCCGCCCAGCGGAAAGCGCGGCGGGGTCCAGCCTTGCGCCAAGGCCAGAAGATCGCGCCACGGCTGCTCCGGCCCGCCGGACTGCGCCCAGCCCAGGCGCACCCGGTCGCGAAAGGTCTGGGCCCCGAGCCGATACAGGGTCTGGCGCGCCCCAACGGGGGACAGGTCCGCCGCCAGGCCGGGCGGGCCCAGAGCGGCGACGAGGCGGTCGCGCAGAGGGTTGGACAGGCGCAGGCGCTGGGCCAGCGCCAGGGCCGCAGTGGGGTCGTCCGGCATCAGGGCCGCCAGCCGCAGCACAGCTTCATCCTCGATACCGACCATCGCCTCGAAGCGGGGAAAATCCAGTGGCCAGGGCAGCAGCACGGCCAGGACGCCGGTGTCGGCCATCAGCCGCACGGCCGGGCGTGGATCGGCGGCGGCCAGCAGCTTGAGCAGTTCCTTGGCCACCCGCTCGCCCGACAGGGTGGTCAGGCCGTCCTTCAGGGCGGCGCAGGCGGCCACCGCGACCGCGTCGGGCGCCCCCCGGCCATACCAGGCGAAGAAGCGGAAGAAGCGCAGCACCCGCAGATAGTCCTCGCGGATGCGGGTTTGGGCGTCGCCGACGAAGACGATGCGCCCGGCGCGGGCGTCGTCGATCCCGCCGCCGACCGGGTCGTGCACCAGGCCGTCCCCGTCGAGGTAGAGGGCGTTGAGGCGGAAGTCGCGGCGGGCGGCGTCTTCGGCCCAGTCGGTGGTGAAGGCCACCACCGCCCGGCGCCCGTCGGTCTCGACGTCGCGGCGCAGGGTGGTGATCTCGAAAGGGCGATGGTCGGAAATGGCGGTGACCGTGCCGTGCTCCACGCCGGTGGGAACGGCCCGAAGCCCCGCCGCTTCCAGCGCCGTAATGGTCTGCTGCGGGGTCAGGCGGGTGGCGATATCGATGTCGACCACGGGGCGGTCCAGCAGGGTGTCGCGGACGCAGCCGCCGACGAAGCGGGCGCAGTCGGCGCCGCCCGCCGCCTCCAGGGCCGCGATCACCGCCCGGGTCGGGGCGGCCGTCATCCAGGACGGAGGCGCGATGGTCTGCGACATCAGGGCACGGTGTTCGGCGAGGCCTCGTTGGCGGGCGGCGGACGCCGCGCGGGATCAAAATGCTGCGGTGTGACCTTGCCGCCCGGATGGGCCTGGGCCGGCACATAGCCGGCGCGCCGGTTATCGTCGCGGAAGGCGACCGTGATCATCAGCGACAGGCCGACCAGCACCGCGCCGGCCCCCGCCAGCCACGCCCAGGGCGTCGCCCCCATCTCGCGCCCCGCGCGGATCGCCCAGGCGCGCCAGATGAAATAGATCGCAAATGGTAGGGCGACGAGCAGGGCCCGGGAAATCAGAAGCGGGAACATGCCCCCATTTGTCGGCCAAGCCGAGGGGCATGTACACTAGGCTGATGACCATCCCCCCTTCGCCCCAGACCCTGGACCGGCTGAAATCAGTCCTGGGGCCGGCCGGCTGGTCGGACGATCCGGCCCGCCTGGCGCCGAAGCTGGTGGAATGGCGCGACCGCTGGCAGGGCGCCACCCCCCTGCTGCTGCTGCCCCGCACCACCGCCGAGGTCGCCGAGGTGGTGCGCCTGTGCGCCGAGGCCCGCGTGGCCATCACCCCCCAGGGCGGCAACACCGGCCTGGTCGGCGGCCAGATCCCCCAGGGCGAGGTGCTCCTGTCCCTCGAACGGATGCGCGCGGTGCGCCTGCTGGACCCCCTCGACGACGTGATGGTGGTCGAGGCCGGCGTGACCCTGGCCGCCGTGCAGGCGGCGGCCATCGAGGCCGATCGCACCTTCCCCCTCAGCCTCGCCTCCGAAGGGACCGCCACCATCGGCGGCCTGGTCTCCACCAACGCCGGCGGCACGGCGGTGCTGCGCTACGGGACCATGCGCGCCCTGGTCCTGGGGCTGGAGGCCGTGCTGCCCAACGGCGAGGTGTTCGACGGACTGAAGCGCCTGCGCAAGGACAACACCGGCTACGACCTCAAGCAGCTGCTGATCGGCGCCGAGGGCACCCTGGGCGTGGTCACCGCCGCGGCCCTGCGCCTGTTCCCCCGCCTGACGTCCCGCGCCGTGGCGGTGGCGGGGGTGGAGTCCCCCGCCGCGGCCCTGCAGCTGCTGGCCCTGGCCAAGGCGGAGAGCGGCGGGACGATCGAGGCCTTCGAGCTGATGGGCCGGCGCGGCGTCGGCTTCGCGGTGAAGAACATTCCCAATACGCGCGAGCCCCTGGACGGCGAGCATCCCTGGTACGTGCTGGTCGAGGTCGCCGCCGCCCGGGCCGGCGCGGCCGAAGAGACCCTGGAGACGGTCCTGGGCTCCGGCTTCGAGGCCGGCCTGATCCGCGACGCGGTGATCGCCCAGAACGAGACTCAGGCGCGGGCTTTCTGGGCCGTGCGCGAGAACCAGTCGGCGGCCCAGAAGCCGGAAGGGATCACCTGGAAGCACGACATCGCCGTCCCGGTGGGCCAGGTCCCCGCCTTCATCGAACAAGCCAGCCAAGCCGCCGAGGCCATGGTCCCCGGCGCGCGCATCACCGCCTTCGGCCACCTCGGCGACGGCAACATCCACTATGACGTGATCCAGCCGGAGGGCGGCGACGGCTCGGCCCACGCGGCGCTGCGCGACCAGGGCTCGCGGATGATCCACGACATAGCCGCCAGCCTCGGCGGCTCGATCTCGGCTGAGCATGGATTGGGCAGCATGAAAACAAGCGAGGCGCTGCGCTACAAATCGGCCGCCGAAGTGGCCGCGGCCAGGGCCGTGCGCGCCGCGCTCGACCCGAATCGGATCATGAACCCCCGCGTCCTGTTCTGAGCGCGCACATCTGCGTCATCCGGCTTCCGCCGGGAGGGGCGGAGGGGTATCGGACCCGCAATGCTGTTCGTCCTGTCGCCCGCCAAGACCCTGGATTTCTCGCCGGGGCCGCCGGATCTGCCCGCGACCGCGCCCGAGATGGGCGCCGAGACCGCCCGGCTGTCGCGCACCACCCGCAAGCTCAAGGCCGCTGACCTCAAGCGGCTGATGGACATCTCCGACAAGCTGGCCGAACTGAACGTGGCCCGCTTCAAGGCCTTCGCGCCCAAGGACGCCGAAACCGGCGTGCAGGCGGCCCTGGCCTTCGCTGGCGAGGTCTATGTCGGCCTGCAGGCCCGGGCGCTCGACGCCGCCGCCCTGGGCTGGGCCCAGCAGCGCCTGCGCATCCTGTCCGGCCTCTATGGCCTGCTCCGGCCGCTGGACCGCATCCAGCCCTATCGCCTGGAGATGGGCGTTCGCCTGGCCACCGATCGGGGCGCCAATCTCTACGACTTCTGGGGGGATCGCATCTCCAGGGCGCTGAACAAGGCGGCCAAGGATCATGCCGACCCCACCCTGGTGAACCTGGCGAGTCAGGAATATTTCGGCGCCGTCGACGCCCGGGCCCTGAAGCTTCCCATCGTCACCTGCCACTTCAAGCAGGAGCAGGATGGCATGGTCCGCAACCTCGGCTTCTACGCCAAGACCGCCCGGGGACTGATGGCGCGCTACGCCGTCGAGGGGCGCATCGAGGCCGCGAAAGATCTGCAGGGCTTCGATACCGCCGGCTATCGCTTCCGCCGCGACCTGTCGGACGACCGCGACTGGGTTTTCACCCGCCCGCACCCCTAGACCCATCGCTGGACGACCCATCGCTGGACGCCGGCCCCGCCGGATGTGCTAATTCCGCGGTGCAGCAACAGTCGGGATATCCGCCATGTCCAAACCGCTCGCCGGCCACGTCGCCATCGTCACGGGCTCCACCAGCGGGATCGGGCTCGCCATGGCCGAGGCGCTCGCCGCCGCCGGCGCCGATCTGGTGCTGAACGGGCTGGGCGATCCGGCAGCGATCGAAAACGTGCGCGCGGCGGTGGAGGCCAAGCACGGGGGCGGCGTCGCCTATCACCCCGCCGACATGACCAAGCCCGATCAGATCTCCGAGATGGTCGCCTTCGCCAAGAGCCGCTTCGGCCGCCTCGACATCCTGCTCAACAACGCCGGTGTCCAGTACGTCAGTCCGATCGAGGACTTCCCCGTCGAGAAGTGGGACCAGATCATCGCCATCAACCTGTCCTCGGCCTTCCACGCCACCCGGGCGGCGGTCCCGATCATGAAGGCGCAAGGGCGCGGGCGGATCGTCAACCTGGCCTCCGCCCACGCCCTGGTCGCCTCGCCCTTCAAGGCGGCCTATGTCGCGGCCAAGCACGGGGTCCTCGGCCTGACCAAGACGGTGGCCCTGGAAGTCGCCCGGGACGGGATCACCTGCAACGCCATCTGCCCGGGCTATGTGAAGACCCCCCTGGTCGAGGGCCAGATCGCCGACCAGGCCAAGGCCCGCGGCATGAGCCCCGAACAGGTGCTGACCGACGTGATCCTGGCCGCCCAGCCCACCAAGCAGTTCGTCACCTACGAGCAGCTGGCCGGCATGCTGCTGTATCTGGTCTCGGACGCCGGGGCTTCGGTGAACGGCGCGGCCCTGTCGGTCGACGGCGGCTGGACGGCGGCGTAAGGACCAGTCCCATGATCGAAGAACTCGTCAAAGACGCCTCCGCACGCACCAGCCTCACCATAGAACAGGCCCGGGTCGGCCTGTCGGCGGCTCTGGCCCTGATCGAAAAGCACGGCGACCAGGCCAAGGTGAGCGAGTTGCTCGCCGCCATCCCTGGCGCCGCCGCCCTCGCTGCCGAGGGTCAGGTGCTGACCGAACAGAAGAGCGGCGGCCTGATGGGCGGGCTGATGGGCAAGATCGGCGGCGCCGGCGGCGCGGCCATGTCCGACGCCATGGCCATGGGCCCCAAGCTCGCCAAGAAGGGCATCACCACCTCGGACATGCAGGCCATCCTGCCCGTGGCCATGGAGTTCGTCCGCGCCAAGACGGGCCGCGACCTCCTGCGCGAGGTGCTGGTGACCATCCCCGGCCTGGGCAAGCTGATGACGGGACAGGGCTAGGAACCTACGTCCCGTTCTGCGTCCTTCGAGACGCCCGAGTTCCTCGGGCTCCTCAGGATGACGAGCGTGGGTGGATTGCAAAGACCTTCGTCAGGCTGAGGAGCGCGAGCGAAGCTTGCGCGTCTCGAAGCCCGCAGGCCCTCAGCCCCCCTCCCTCGGCATGGCGTCGGCATAGGCCGCGCAGCCCGACAGCGCCTTGCCGCCGGCGCTCAGCGTGGCGGTGAAGGGGTAGTTGAGGCCCGACATGCCGTCCTCGCAGACGGCCGCCTTGAGCACCACCGACAGGGGCGCCCCGTCGCTGCCGGCCGCCGACCAGGTCGCCTGGTCGGTGTCGACCTTCGGGCCCTCGTTCCTGGCGGTAATGTCCTTGGCGTCGGGGGCGCTGAAGCTCAGGCCCTCGGGGCGAATCTTCAGCGCCCAGAATGGCTCGTTGCCCAGGGCGTTGAGCGGGCGGGAGAAATCGACCGTCGGTCTGACCGCGGCCTCGGCCGGGGCGTCGGCGGGCGGCTCCGGGGCGGGGTTGGAGTCGCCGCTGCGATTGCAGGCGGCGAGCAGCACCAGAACGGTCCCGAGCAGCAGAGCTGCGGCGCGCATGGATCGGCCTCGCGATTCAGTCCAGGGTCCGATGCTAATGACCGGCGCGCCATTCACCTACTACGAGTTCTTCGCCGGCGGCGGCATGGCCCGCTGCGGCCTCGGCGACGGCTGGCGCTGCCTGTTCGCCAACGACTTCGACGCCAAGAAGGCCGAGAGCTACCGGGAGAACTGGGGCGGCGACCACCTGGCCGTCGGGGACGTGTGGGACCTCTCGCCCGACCGGCTGCCGGGCCGCGCCGACCTCGCCTGGGCCTCCTCCCCCTGCCAGGACGTCAGCATGGCCGGCAAGCGGGCCGGCCTGTCCGGCGCCCGGTCCTCGGCCTTCTGGGGGTTCTGGCGACTGATCGAGACCCTGGACCGCCAGGGCCGCGCCCCCCGGCTGGTGGTGCTGGAGAACGTGGTCGGCCTGCTCAACTCCCGCGGCGGCGGCGATTTCACCGCCCTGTGCGAAACCCTGGCGCGGCAGGGCTGGCGGTTCGGGGCGGTCGAGGTGGACGCGGCCCTGTTCACCCCCCAGTCGCGGCCGCGGATGTTCCTGGTGCTGACCCGCGACGCCCCGGCCGCCCATCTCACCCTGCCCGGCCCGGCCGCGCCCTTCCACGGACACCGGGTGGTGGAGGCGCAAGGCCGCCTGCCCCAGGCCGTGCGAACCCACTGGGTCTGGTGGCGCCTGGCCGCCCCGCCGGCCCGCAACCAGGATCTCGGAGCCGTGTTCCGCCGCATGCGGATCGAGAACGGCCAGCAGCATCAGCGGGCCGAGGTGCGGTTCGACGGCGTGGCCGGCTGCCTGCGCACCCCCGGCGGAGGGTCCTCTCGCCAGATGCTGCTGGTGGTCGACGGCCCGCGGGTTCGCAGCCGCACCCTCTCCCCCCGCGAGGGCGCCCGTCTGATGGGCCTGCCAGACAGCTACCGCCTGCCCGCGACCCAGACCGCCGCCCTGCACCTGATCGGCGACGGGGTGGCCGCCCCCGTGGTCCGCCACCTGGCCGAGCAGCTGCTCGAACCCCTGCTGCTTCCGGGCGCGGCCCTGGCGGCGGAATAGGTTCTCTGGGCGTGCGGGCAGGATAACCCCCCGCGACAAGCCGCCGCGTCCGCCTTATCTATGTGGCTGAAGGTCCCCATCACCGACGAGACAGCGCCATGGATTCCGCACCTACGGCCCAGAACGACACCTCCCGCTTCAGCCGCACCGGGCGGGGCAAGATTTACGACTCCATCGTCGATCTGATCGGCGACACCCCCCTGGTCCGCCTGCCCCGGCTCACCGCCGAGCTGAAGCCCAAGGGCGAGGTCGTGGCCAAGCTGGAGTTCTTCAACCCCCTGTCCAGCGTCAAGGACCGCATCGGCGTCGCGATGATCGAGGCCCTGGAAGCCAAGGGCCTGATCAAGGACGGGACCACCATCGTCGAGCCGACCAGCGGCAACACCGGCATCGCGCTCGCCTTCGTCTGCGCCTCCAAAGGCTACAAGCTGATCCTGGTCATGCCTGAGAGCATGTCGATGGAGCGGCGTAAAATGCTGCTGCTGCTCGGCGCCCGGCTGGAGCTGACCCCGGCCGAGAAAGGCATGCGCGGCGCGGTCGGCAGGGCCCAGGAACTGCTGGCCGAGATCCCCGGCTCGATCATGCCGCAGCAGTTCGAGAACCCCGCCAACCCGCAGATCCATCAGATCTCGACCGGCGAGGAGATCTGGAACGACACCGCGGGCGCGGTGGACGCCGTCGTCTCCGGCGTCGGCACCGGCGGCACCATCACCGGCGTCGGTCACCTGCTGAAGGGCCGCAAGCCCTCGGTGAAGATGGTCGCGGTCGAGCCCGAGAACTCCGCCGTCCTGTCGGGCGGCCAGCCGGGCCCGCACAAGGTCCAGGGTATCGGCGCGGGCTTCGTGCCGGGAATCCTCGACCGCGGCGTCATCGACGAGGTGGTCACCATCTCCAACGAGGAGAGCTTCGATATGGCCCGCCGCATGGCGCGCACGGACGGCATCCCCGGGGGCATCTCGTCCGGCGGCGCGGTCTCCGCCGCGTTCCGGGTGGCGGCGCGGGACGACATGGCCGGCAAGCTGATCGTGGTGATCGTGCCCAGCTTCGCCGAGCGCTATCTGTCGACGGCCCTGTTCGAAGGGCTGTGAGGGAAAAGCCCGGAACGGACGTCTTCACCGTCGAGCAGCGCTCGGCGGTGATGCGCAAGGTGCCAGGCAAGAACAGTTCGGCCGAGATCAAGCTGCGCCGCCTGCTGAGGCGGATGGGGATCGGCTACCGCTTGCACCGCAAGGATCTGCCCGGCTCGCCGGACGTGGCCATGGCGGGGCGCAAGGCGGCGATCTTCGTCCACGGCTGCTTCTGGCACGGCCACGACTGCAAGCGGGGCGCCCGGGCCCCCAAGGCCAACGCCGCCTACTGGACCGCCAAGATCGCACGCAACCGGGCCCGCGACATCGCCTCCACCGCCGCCCTGCAGGCGATGGGCTGGCGCGCCGTCGTGGTGTGGGAGTGCGAACTCAAGGACGAGGCGGCGCTCGAGGCGAGGTTGGGGCGTGAGCTTCCGCGCGCCCTGACTGACCGCTCATCGCCGCGGGACAGTAATCAGGCCGCCGCCGTGGCCGGGTCATCCTGATCTGCAAGGACGCCCTCGATCGCGTCGTAGAGCTTCTGCGCGTCGACGGGTTTGGCGACCCAGCCGGTCATGCCGGCGGCCAGGCAGGCCTGGACGTCCTTCTCGGAGGTCAGGCCGGTCACAGCGAGGACCGGCGTTCCCTGATTGGGGCCAGGGTCGGCCCGCAGGCGGCGGCAGGCTTCCAGCCCGTCCATACCGGCCATGGTCACGTCCATCAGCACCAGGTCGAAACGCTCAAGGGACAGCAGCTGCAGAGCGGCCCGGGCGCTTTCGGCCGTGGCGACCTGCGCCCCGAGGGGCCCAAGGAGAAGGGTCAGGGCGCGGCGGCCCATCTCGTGGTCGTCCACGACGAGGATGCGGACGGCCAGGGCCGGCGGCGGCGGGGGCGGCGAGGCGGAGGCGGCGACGGGGGCGGAGGCGCTGCGCCCCAGGCTGGCCAGGATCGTGAAGCGCGAACCCTCGCCCTCCCGGCTCTCGACGGACAGGTCGCCCCCCATGAGGCGGGCGAGCTCGCGGCTGATGGCGAGGCCGAGGCCGCTGCCCCCGTGGGTGCGCGCGGTCGAGACGTCGCCCTGGTCGAACGGGGTGAAGATGCGGGCCAGCCGGTCGGGGCTGACGCCGCGGCCGGTATCGACGACGCAGACGCGCAGGACCAGCCGCTGGCCCGGGGTCTCGTGGTGGGCGACCTCGATCCGCACCCCGCCCGACTCGGTGAACTTCACCGCGTTGGACAGCAGGTTGTTGAGGATCTGGCGCAGGCGCATCGGATCGCCCTCAGCCTTGTGCGGCAGGGTCTCGGCGCCGTGCAGGGTCAGGGCCAGGCCCTTGCGCTGGGCCTCCGACGACCAGAACAGCGACAGGTCCTCGACCAGCAGCTGCAGGTCGAAGGGAATGTCCTCGACCCGCATCCGCCCGGCCTCGAGCTTGGACAGGTCGAGCAGGTCGTCGAGCAGGGCGCGCATCAACCGCCCGCCCTGGGCGATCAGGCCGGCGCGCTCGCGCACCTCCGGCTCGGCGGCGCGGCGCTGGATCTCGCCCGCGGCGGCGAGGATGGCGCTGAGCGGGGTGCGCAGCTCATGGCTGACCATGGCCGCGAAGGTGGACTTGGCTTCCGACGTGGCCTCGGCCCCGGCGCGGCGGGCGTCGAGCTCGGCCACGGACCGGGTCTGGGCCTCGGTCAGGCGCTCGGCGGCGCGAAACACCACAACCGCGGCGACCAGGAACAGCACCCCGACGAGGATGAATGGCAGGCTGAACGGATCGGCCCCCCGGACCGCCCGGTCGATCAGGGGCGCGGCCACCAGATAGGCTGCGAACGGAACGGCGCCGGCCATGAAAGCCAGGGACGAGCCGCGGCTATGGCTGAGCACATTGAGGATGCCCCCGGCGAGCAGCAACGCCGCCCCGGCCGGACCAAGCGACCCCGGCGCCATCCAAAGGGGAATGGCGATCGCCCCGTACACGCTCCCCAGGAGGAAGATCGAGACCAGGGCCAAGCCGATACGCCACGCGGGCGGCGACGTCGCGCGTTCGGGCCTGAACGGCCAGAGCGCCCAGACCTCCAGAAGCTGGCAGGCCACATAACCGCCGAACCAGATCCAAAGCCAGTCGGTGACGAGCTGGGTGTGGAAGGTGACGGCCAGGACAAGGGCGATGACGACGCGCAACGGCGCCTGAGCGCGACGCACACCCGCTGCGTAGGTCAGGCCCTGAGCCGTCTTTTCGCTCAGCATCAATACGGATTTCCGCCACATCCCCACGACGAGACGGTAACGTCGCTTGGGCTAACGGCAGGTGAAGCCGGACGAAAAAGCCTGGCTCAGGCCGCCCGCGCCGCCCCCTCGGGGCCGTAGAAGCTGCCGCCGTTCGCCGCCATTTCCCGAAGCAGATTGGGCGGGGCGAAGCGGTCGCCGTAGGCCGCGGCCAGCCGGTCGCAGGTCTCGACGAAGGCCTTGGCTCCGACGGCGTCGATCAGCGACAGGGGCCCGCCCGTCCAGGGCGCGAAGCCCCAGCCCAGGATCGCGCCCACGTCGGCGTCGCGGGCGTCGGTGACCACGCCCTCCTCGAAGCAACGCGCCGCCTCCACCGCCTGGCGGTAGAGCAGCCGGGTCTTGATCTCCTCCACGAGCGCCGGATCGGTCTCATTGACCTTGACCCGGGCGATTTCGGAGAGGCCCGGCCACAGGCGCTTGGGCCCGCTCTCGGGATAGTCGTAGAAGCCCTTGCCGTTCTTGCGGCCGTATCGCCCGAGGTCGACCACGAGCTTCTGCAGCAGGGCGTCCATCAGGCCGGGGGTGTAGGCGTCGCCCAGGTCCTTGGCGGTCTGTTCGACGATCTTGTGGGCGAGGTCGAGCGCGACGTCGTCGGTCATCTCCAGGGGGCCGCGGGGCATGCCGGTCATGCGGCCGACATTGTCGATGATGGCCGGGGCGATCCCCTCGATCAGCATCTCCATCCCCTCCTGCAGGAAGGTCATGAAGCAGCGCGAGGTGTAGAACCCGCGGCTGTCGTGGACCACGATCGGGGTCTTCTTGATCTTGAGCACATAGTCGATGGCGGCGGCGGTCGCCTCGTCGCCGGTCTGCTCGCCCTTGATGATCTCGACCAGCATCATCTTGTCGACCGGCGAGAAGAAGTGGACGCCGATAAACCGCTCGGGCCGAGCCGAGGCTTCGGCCAGGCCCGTGATGGGCAGGGTCGAGGTGTTGGAGCCGAACACGGCCTCCTGCGACAGCTCGGCCTCGGCCTTCCTGGTCACCTCGGCCTTGATCTGCCGGTTCTCGAACACCGCCTCGACCACGAGGTCCGAGCCCTTCACGAGGGCGTAGTCGGTGGTGGCCGTGACCAGGGCCAGGGTGGCCGCCATCTTCTCGTCCGTCATCTGCCCGCGGCCGACCCGCTTCTTCAGCAGCTCTTCCACGTGGGCCTTGCCCTTGTCCGCGGCCTCCTGCTTGACGTCGATCAGCACCGTCTCGATGCCGGCCATGGCCTGCACATAGGCGATGCCGGCGCCCATCATGCCGGCGCCCAGCACAGCGACCTTCTTGATGTCGGTGGGCGGGACATTGGCGGGACGGGCCACGCCCTTGCCCAGTTCCTGCATGGAGACGAACAGCGAGCGGATCATCCCCTTGGCCTGGGGCGTCAGCATGGTCTTGACGAAATAGCGGCTCTCGACGCGCAGGGCGGCGTCCATCGGCAGCTGCACGCCCTCGTAGACCGCCTTCATCATGTTGAGCTGGGCGGGGTAGTTGCCGAAGGTCGATTTGCGCAGCATGGCGTTGCCGGCGATGAACACCTGGCTGCCCGACGCCGTGTAGGGGCCGCCGCCGGGCAGGCGATAGTCCCGCTTGTCCCACGGCTGCACCGCGTCGCCCTTGGCCTTGACCCAGGCCTTGGCCGCCTCGACCTCGGACCCGACGGCCACGACCTCGTTGATCAGCCCCTGGCCCAGGGCGTCCTTGGGCCGCAGGATCTTGCTCTCCAGCAGGATGGGACCGGCCGCCATCACCCCGATCATGCGCGTCACCCGCTGGGTGCCGCCGCCGCCGGGCATCAGGCCGACCTTGCCCTCGGGCAGGCCGAGCTGGATCTTGGCGCTGTCGCCGGCCACCCGATAGTGGCACGCCAGCACGATCTCGAAGCCGCCGCCCAGGGCCAGGCCGTTGATCGCGGCGGCCACCGGCTTGCCGCATGTCTCCAGCCCGCGCAGGGACTTGTTGAGGCCGTACATGATCTCGAAGGCCTGGGTCGGCGAGCCGGACCCGGCCTGGGCCGCAAGCTCGGTCAGGTCGGCGCCGGCGCAGAATCCGTTGTCCTTGCCCGAGGTCAGGACCGCGCCCTTGATCGCCGGGTCCGTCTTCAACCGCTCGACCAGCTGAGGCAGCTCGGCCATCACCTTGGCGGTAATGGTGTTCATGCTGCGGCCGGGGACGTTGAACTTGACCAGCGCGATGCCGTCGTCGTCGATCTCGATCTTGAAGTTTTCCATCGCCCGGCTCCTCAGATGCGTTCGATGACGGTGGCGACGCCCATGCCGCCGCCGATGCACAGGGTGACCAGGGCGGTCTCCTTGCCGGAGCGTTCCAGCTCGTCGAGCGCCGTGCCCAGGATCATGGCCCCGGTGGCGCCGAGGGGATGGCCCATGGCGATGGCGCCGCCGCAGACGTTGATCTTGTCGTGGGGCACGTCGAGGGCCTGCATGTAGCGAAGGACCACCGCCGCGAAGGCCTCGTTCAGCTCATAGAGGTCGATGTCGCCGACCTGCATGCCCAGCTTCTTCAGCAGCTTCTCGGTCACCGCCGAGGGGCCGGTCAGCATGATCGAGGGTTCCGAGCCGATGGTGGCCATGCCCTTGATGCGGGCCCGGGGCTTCAGCCCCTGCGCCTCGCCGGCCGCCCTGGAGCCGACCAGGACCGCGGCGGCGCCGTCCACCACGCCTGAGGAATTGCCCGCGTGGTGGACGTGATTGACCGCCTCCACCTCCGGGTAGCGCTGGATGGCCACGGCGTCGAAGCCCAGGTCGCCGAAGGTCTGGAACGACGGATTGAGCGCGGCCAGGCTCTGCATCGAGGTCTCGGGCCGCATGTGCTCGTCGCGGGCCAGAATCGGCAGGCCGAGCTGGTCCTTCACCGGCAGGATCGATTTTTCGAAGCGGCCTTCGTCCCACGCGCGGGCGGCGCGCCTTTGGCTCTCCACCGAATAGGCGTCCACGTCGTCGCGGGAGAAACCGTAGAGGGTGGCGATCAGGTCGGCGGAGATGCCCTGGGGCACGAAATAGTGCTGGAAGGCCGCGTTGGGATCGACCGCCCACGCCCCGCCGTCGGCGCCCATCGGCACCCGGCTCATCGATTCGACGCCGCCGCCGATGGCCATGTCGGCTTCGCCGGAGATCACCTTGGCGGCGGCCATGTTCACCGCCTCCAGCCCCGAGGCGCAGAAGCGGTTGACCTGCACGCCCGAGGTCACCTGGTCGTAGTTGGCGCCGAGGACCGCGGCCCGGGCGATGTCGCCGCCCTGCTCGCCCACCGGCATCACGCAGCCCAGGATCACGTCGTCGACCAGGGCGGTGTCGAGCCCGTTGCGATCGCGCACGCCCTCCAGCACCTGGGTCGCCAGGGCCAGCGCGGTGATCTCGTGCAGAGACCCGTCCTTCTTGCCCTTGCCGCGGGGGGTCCGAACCGCGTCGTAGATATAGGCTTCGGCCATGTCAGAACGCCTCCGCGGGCAGGGCCATCATGGTGGCCGAGCCGGTCTTGAGTTTGGCGAGGTGGGCCGCCGTGTCGGGCAGGACCCGCTCCAGATAGTAGCGCCCGACCACCAGCTTGTTCGAGTAGAACGGGTCGGTGGAGCCGGCCGCGATCTTCGCCTGCGCGGTCCGGGCGATCAGCAGCCACATGTGGGCCAGCGCCGTCAGGCCGAACAGATGCAGGTAGTCGTTGGAGGCCGCGCCGGCGTCGTCCGGGTTGGCGATGCCGTTCTGCATCAGCCACAAGGTGGCCTCCTGCAGCTGGGCCTTGGCGCCGGCGAGACCGTCGGCGAAGGGCTTCACCGCCTCGTCCGTGGTCTCGGCGACCAGGGCGTCGACCTCGGCGAAATAGGTCATCACCGAGCGCCCGCCGTTCGCGCCGAGCTTGCGGCCGACGAGGTCCAGGGCCTGCACCCCGTTTGTGCCCTCGTAGATCATGGCGATGCGGGCGTCGCGCAGGTACTGCGAGGCGGGGAAGTGCTCGGTGAAGCCCGAGCCGCCGTGAACCTGCATGGCGTCCGAGCAGACCCGGAAGCCCCGGTCGGTCAGGAACGCCTTCACCACCGGGGTCAGCAGGGCCATGTAGTCGCCGGCCTTCTGGCGGACCGCCTCGTCGGGATGCTTCAACTGCAGGTCGCCGTGCAGGGCGGTCCACAGCATGAAGGCTCGGCCGCCTTCGACGATGGCCCGGCTGTCCATCAGCATCCGCCGGACGTCCGGGTGGACGATGATCGGGTCGGCCGGGCCGTCGGGGTTCTTCACCCCGGAGATCGAGCGGCCCTGCAGCCGGTCCTTGGCGAAGGCGGCGGCGGCCTGGAGGGCCGCGTCCGCTATCGCCAGGCCCTGGACCCCGACGCCCAGCCTGGCCTCATTCATCATCACGAACATCAGGCGAAGGCCCTGGTTGGCCTCGCCGATCAGGAAGCCGGTCGCGTCGTCATAGGCCATGACGCAGGTGGCGTTGCCATGGATGCCCATCTTCTCTTCCAGGCCGGCGCAAACGACGCTGTTGCGCGCGCCCAGCGACCCGTCCGCGTTGGGCAGCCTCTTCGGCACGATGAAGAGGCTGATCCCCTTGGTCCCGGCCGGGGCGCCTTCGATGCGGGCCAGGACCAGGTGGACGATGTTGTCGGTGAAGTCCTGCTCGCCGCCGGAGATCCAGATCTTCTGGCCACTGATTTTGTAGGTCCCGTCGGCCTGCGGGACCGCCTTGGTGCGCAGCAGCCCGAGATCGGTGCCGCACTGGGGCTCGGTCAGGTTCATGGTCCCCATCCACTCGCCCGAGACCAGCTTGGGCAGGTAGAGGGCCTTCTGCTCGTCGGTCCCGCCGACGTGGATGGCTGAATAGGCCCCGTGGGCCAGCCCGGGGTACATGGTGAAGGCCATGTTGGCCGCCGAGCCCATCTCGCTGAAGGCGACGTTGAGCACCGCCGGCAACCCCTGACCGCCGTACGCTGGGTCGGCCGCCAGGCTGGTCCAGCCGCCCTCGGCCATCTGCCTGTAGGCGGCCGGGAAGCCTGTCGGGGTCTTGACCGACCCGTCCGGGCTGCGCACGCAGCCCTCCTGGTCGCCGACCTTGTTCAAGGGGGCCAGCACGCCCTCGCAGAACTTGGCCCCCTCTTCGAGAATCTGCTCGATCAGTTCGGGGGCGGCGTCGGCGAAGCCCGGCAGGTTCGAGTGGGTCTCGAGCCGCAGCACCTCGTTGAGCAGGAACACCTGATCACGGACCGGGGCGCGGTAGGACATCAGCGGTTTCCTCTTATGGGTTGCGCCTAGGCTTACCCGGGTCCGGGCGGCGGCGCGAGATAGGGAAACTCCCGAATCGCCGCCTGGAGCCCCGGTTCCGGACGCCTGCGCAAGTGATCATTGATAACTTAGGTTGTCCAGGGCATCCGGCCAAGGTGTAGGGCGCCGCTTCCCGCTATCGCCTTGGCAACCTCGAACGGAGGGGCTATGGGCTCCTCCAATGACAGGACCGAGGCGGACGCCCTCGCCCCTCCGGGGGCGGCGGCGCCGTCTCTGCGGTTGGGCCGGACCTCGCGCCGGCGGCGTTGGAGCGATCCGTCTTGAGAGATGTTGCGGTGATGATGAACAGGTTGCGCAAGGCGCTCGCCTTGGGTTCGGCCTCGGTTTTGACGGCCGCATTCGCGGTCCAGGCCCGAGCGCAGGACCTGCTGGGGCAGCCGACCCCCCGAGGGATCGACCTTCAGCCGGCGGCGTCGTCGCTGAAGCATGATGCGATCTTTTTCCACAATGTGATCCTGCTTCCGATCATCACGGCCATCTCGGTCTTCGTGCTCGGCCTGCTGATCTGGATCGTCGTTCGCTACAACAGGAAGGCGAGCCCGACGCCGGCCAAGTGGGCGCACAACACCGTCATCGAGGTGATCTGGACGGTCCTTCCGGTCCTGATCCTGATGCTGATCTCGGTGTGGTCGTTCCGGCTGCTTTACGCCTACCACGACATGCCCAAGCCCGACCTGACGGTTAAGGTGACCGGCAACCAGTGGTACTGGAGCTACGAGTACCCGGACAACGGCGGCTACGCCTTCGACAGCCACCAGCTTCCGGAAGCCGAGGCCAAGGCCAAGGGCGTCCCCTTCCGCCTCGCCGCCGACAATCCCCTGGTGGTGCCCGTGGGCAAGACCGTCCGGGTGCTGGTCACCGGCGCCGACGTGATCCACGCCTTCGCCCTGCCGGCCTTCGGCAACAAGGTGGACGCCATCCCCGGCCGGGTGAACGAGACCTGGTTCAAGGCCGAGAAGCCCGGCGTCTACTACGGCCAGTGCTCCGAGCTCTGCGGCGTCGACCACGCCTTCATGCCGATCCAGATCGACGTGCTGGAACAGTCCGCCTACGACGCCTGGATCGCCGCCAGGGCTCCGGCTCCGGCCCCCGCGGCTGCGGCGCCCGCCGCGACCGAGGCGACCACCGCCGCGCCCGCCGCCGCCGGTCCCGTAGAGGCTCCGGCTGGCCCGACCGCCGGCGCGGCTCCCGCCGCCCCCATCTCCTGATACGCTTGGTTTCGAGCAAGGCTTAACGCAATGGCGACCCCGGCTTCCCACGCACACGACGATCACGGTCACGGGCATGACGCCCATGACCACAAGCCCGGCTTCTTCACCCGGTGGTTCTTCTCCACGAACCACAAGGATATCGGCACCCTGTACATCCTGTTCGCCATCATGGCGGGCCTGGTGGGCGGCGCCTTTTCCGGGCTGATCCGGTGGGAGCTGGCCGAGCCGGGTCTCCAGGTCTTCACCCCCGGTTCCCCCATCGCCCAGTGGGGCTTCGTCGAAGCCTCCAAGAACGGCTACAACGTGGTCGTGACGGCCCACGCCGTGATCATGATCTTCTTCATGGTCATGCCCGCCATGATCGGCGGCTTCGGCAACTGGTTCGTGCCGCTGATGATCGGCGCGCCGGACATGGCCTTCCCGCGGATGAACAATATCTCGTTCTGGCTGCTGATGGCCTCTTGGGTCCTGCTGGTCACCTCGATGTTCGTCGACGGCGGCACCGGCAAGGGCTTCGGCGGGGGCTGGACGCTCTATCCGCCGCTCTCGACCTCCGGCCAGACCGGACCGTCGATGGACCTGGTGATCTTCTCGCTCCAGGCGCCAGCTCGATCCTCGGCGCGATCAACTTCATCACCACCATCTTCAACATGCGCGCCCCGGGCATGACCCTGCACCGCATGCCGCTGTTCGTGTGGTCGGTGCTGATCACCGCCTTCCTGCTGCTGCTGTCCCTGCCGGTCCTGGCCGGCGCCATCACCATGCTGCTGACCGACCGCAACTTCGGGACCTCGTTCTTCAACCCGGCGGGCGGCGGCGACCCGGTGATGTACCAGCACCTGTTCTGGTTCTTCGGTCACCCCGAGGTGTACATCCTGATCCTGCCGGGCTTCGGCATGATCAGCCACATCGTCTCGACCTTCTCGCGCAAGCCCGTGTTCGGCTACCTCGCCATGGCCTACGCCATGGTCGCCATCGGCTTCGTCGGCTTCGTGGTGTGGGCGCACCACATGTTCTCGGTCGGCATGAACGTGAACCTGCAGGCCTATTTCGTCGCCGCGACCATGGTCATCGCGGTCCCCACCGGCATCAAGATCTTCTCCTGGATCGCCACGATGTGGGGCGGCTCCATCGACTTCAAGACGCCGATGCTGTGGGCGATGGGCTTCATCTTCCTGTTCACGGTCGGCGGCGTCACGGGCGTCGTCCTGGCCAACGCCGGCATCGACTACTCCTTCCACGACACCTACTACGTGGTGGCGCACTTCCACTACGTGCTCAGCCTCGGGGCCGTCTTCGCGATCTTCGCCGGCTTCTACTACTGGTTCGAGAAGATGTGGGGCGTGAAGTACAACGAGTTCCTCGGCGCGGCCCACTTCTGGGTCATGTTCGTCGGCGTGAACCTGATCTTCTTCCCGCAGCACTTCCTCGGGATGCAGGGCATGCCCCGGCGCTACGTCGACTATCCCGACGCCTTCGCCTACTGGAACGGCGTGTCCTCCTTCGGCTACGTGATCGCCGCCGCTGGCGTGGTGATCTTCCTGGTGATGCTGGCCGAGGCCGCCATCCGCCGGCGCAAGGCCGAGGCCAATCCGTGGGGCCCGGGCGCGACCACCCTCGAGTGGACCCTGCCCTCGCCGCCTCCGTTCCACCAGTTCAACGAACTGCCCCACGTGCACCCCGAAGCCCACTGAGGTGATCTGGGGCCTTGAACGGGCCGTAAAATGAGCGTTGAAGGCGCGGGCGGGTCGCACCCCCCGCGCCTTTTCCGTTTTCCGGGGCAGTCTTTTCCCATGAGCGACGCCGCAATGTCCGCCCCCCTCTCAGAGACAGAACGGGCCGATCCGGGCGCCGCGACGCCGGAGAGGAACGCCAGCGCCGGCGACTACTTCTCGCTGCTGAAGCCCCGCGTCATGTCGCTGGTGGTGTTCACCGCCCTGACCGGGCTGGTCTGCGCCGAGCAGACGATCAACCCGATCCTGGGCGCCATCGCCATCCTGTGCGTCGCCGTCGGCGCCGGCGCATCCGGCGCGCTCAACATGGCCTGGGATTCCGACATCGACGCGCTGATGCGCCGCACCCGCGGCCGGCCCGTGCCGGCGGGCCGGGTCAGCCGGGGCGACGCGGCCTTCTTCGGCGGGGCCCTGTCCCTGTTCTCGGTGATGGTGATGGGCCTGGCCCTGAACTGGGTCGCCGCCGGCCTGCTGGCCTTCACCATCCTGTTCTACGCCGTGGTCTATACGATCTGGCTCAAGCGCTCTACGCCGCAGAACATCGTCATCGGCGGCCTTGCCGGCGCCCTGCCCCCGGTGGTCGGCTGGGCCGCGGCCTCCGGAACCGCGCCCCTGAACGCCTGGCTGCTGTGCGCCATCATCTTCATGTGGACCCCGCCCCACTTCTGGGCCCTGTCGCTCTACACCAGCGGCGACTACGCCAAGGCCGGGGTGCCGATGATGCCCGTGGTCAAGGGCGCCAAGTCCACCCGCCTGCAGATCCTGGTCTACAGCCTTCTCCTCGCCCCCCTCGGCTTCGTGCCTGTACTGACGGGCCTGGGCGGCATGCTCTACGGGGCGGTGGCGGCCGGCGGCGGGGCGGCCTTCCTGCTCCTGGCCGTGCGCCTGTTCCGCAGCCGGGCCGGCGACAGCGACGCCGCGGGCGAGGGCGTGCTCTATGATCCCAAGGTCGAGGCCCGCCCCGCCCGCGACCTCTTCGCCTTTTCAATCCTTTATCTGCTCGCCCTGTTCGCCGCCCTGCTGGTCGAGCATGGCCTGGGAGGCGCCGCGTGAACCAGCCCACCCGTACCAATCCATTCGGCGAGTCGGAGGCCGCCTCCAAGGCGCGCCGCCAGCGCAGCATGGCGATCGCCCTGGGCCTCGTGGCCTTCGTGGTGCTGGTCTTCGTGATCAGCCTGCTCAAGCTGACGACGGCGCCCCATGCCTGAGCCGTCCGCCCCCTCGCCCGAGGCCAAGTCCAAGTCCCGCCGCCATCTGGTCGGGCTGATCTGCGCCGGCTTCGCCGTCTCCATGGTCGGCGCCGCCTACGCCGCCGTGCCGTTGTATCGGGCGTTCTGCCAACTCACCGGCTTCGACGGCACCGTCAAGCGCGGAACCGGCGACCCCGCCGAGGCCGCCATCAAGCGGGTGGTGACGGTGCGCTTCGACACCAACGTCCGCGGCCTGCCGTGGATGTTCGAGGCCGAGCAGAACACCCAGGACGTCCGCCTCGGGGCCCCGGGCCAAGCCTGGTTCAAGGTGCGCAACGATTCGGACCAGCCCATGACCGGCCGGGCCACCTTCAACGTCGTGCCCGAGGCGGCGGGGGCCTATTTCGTCAAGACCCAGTGCTTCTGCTTCGACGCCCAGACCATCCCGGCGCACACCGAAATGCGTTTTCCGGTGATCTATTACGTGCAGCCGAAATACGCGTCCGACCGCCAGACGACGGGATTCGAGGAAATAACCCTCTCCTACACCTTCTTCCCCGTGCCCAAGAGCAGCTAAGCCCTTGGCGTCGCGGTGATCGCAGGGCTATAGCGTACCGCAACCGCCGGCCCCCTGGTTCAGGGAGTCGGCGAACGATCTTTCACGCCGCCGGAGGCTTAGGGGCTACATGGCTCAGGACGCCGTCAAACACGACTACCACCTCGTCAACCCGAGCCCGTGGCCCCTTACCGGGTCTGCCGCGGCGGTGGTCTTCACCATGGGTCTGGTGATCCATTTCAAGGGCCTGTTCGGCCTGCCCTCGGGCACCTGGTGGGTCTGGGCGCTTGGCCTCGCCGGCATCCTCTACACCATGTACGGCTGGTGGGCCGATGTGGTGAAGGAGAGCCGCGGCGGCGACCACACCCCCGTCGTCTCGATCGGCCTGCGCTACGGCATGATGCTGTTCATCGCCTCCGAGGTGATGTTCTTCGTGGCGTGGTTCTGGGTCTTCTTCGAAATGGCCCTGTTCCACGAAGTGCGCACCGCCTCGGCCATCGAAGAGGTCCGCGCCGCCTGGGGCACGTTCCCGCCGGCCGGCGTCGAGACCCTCGACCCCTGGCACTTCCCGCTGATCAACACCCTGACCCTGCTCACCTCGGGCACCACGGTCACCTGGGCGCACCACGCCATCCAGACCGGCGACCGCAAGGGGGCCAAGATCGCCCTGCTGCTCACCGTCCTGCTCGGGATGATGTTCACCGCGATCCAGGCCTACGAGTACCGCGAGATCATCCACGAGAACCTGTTCTTCAACGCAGAGGCGGCGAGCTCCGGCCTCTACTTCCACGTCCTCATCGGCACCATCTTCCTGATCATCTGCCTGGTCCGGCTGCTGGCTGGCCAGTTCACCCCCCAGAAGCACTTCGGCTTCGAGGCGGCGGCCTGGTACTGGCACTTCGTCGATGTGGTGTGGCTGTTCCTGTTCGCCTTCATCTACGTGGTTTTCCGCGGGCACGCGGGTTAGGGACAGTTCCGACATGGCAGGCGTGAACCCGATCATCGCGGGACTCGCCTGCCGGTGTCCCAACTGCGGCAAAGGCCCGCTATTCGCGGGCTATCTGAAAATCCGGGACCGCTGCGCCGTCTGTGGATTCGACCTGATCAAGGCCGACTCCGGGGACGGTCCGGCGGTCTTCATCATTCTGATCGTCGGCGCGGTGGTCTGTTTCGCCGCCCTGTTCACCGAAGTGGCCCTCAAGCCGCCCATGTGGATCCATATGACCCTGTGGCCGTTGCTCGCCACCGGCCTCTCACTGCGCCTCCTGCCCCCGTTCAAGGGCGTGCTGGTGGCCATGCAGTTCCACCACAGGGCGTCGCAAGCGCGTCATGACTGAGCTTCCCGCCATCGCCCCACGCCGCTTCGGCTTCGGCCTGGCCGCCGCGGTCACCGTCTGCGTCCTGATCCTCGTCGGCCTCGGGACCTGGCAGCTGCAGCGCATGGCCTGGAAGCTGGCCTTGATCGCCCGCATCGAGGCGCTGAGGGCCGCGCCGGCCGAGCCGCTCGAGGTGGTGCTGCGCCGCCTGCCCGACCAGGTCGACATCGACTACGTCCGCGCCCAGACCACCTGCCCGGCCCTGGAGCGCCTGCCTACCGTTCGTCTTTACGGCCTGAGGAACGGGGTGTCCGGCTACCGGCTGATCGCCGCCTGCCCGATAGACGCTGCGCCCTACCGCACCATCCTGGTCGATCGCGGCTTCATCCCGCGCGAGGTGGTCGACACCCCGACCACGCCCCAGGCCCTTGGCCGGCCCATCGTCGGCGTCCTGCGCAAGGGCGACCCGGGCAGCATGTTCACGCCCAAGAACAACGCCGAGCGCAACGACTGGTACCGCCGCGACCCCGCCGCCATGGCCGCGGCCCTTGGCGCGCCCGACCCGGCGCCGATCTTCCTGATGCTGGAGAGCCCGGCCCCGCGCGGGCCCGGCCCGCAGCCGGCGCCCCTGCCGACGGACATCCCCAATCGCCATTTCGAATACGCCCTGACCTGGTTCGGGCTCGCCCTGGCGCTGATTGGCGTCTACATCGCCAAACTCGTTCGAGACCGGAAGGCCTGATCCCCCATGCGCTACGTCTCCACCCGCGGCGGCGCCGCGCCGGTCGGATTCGCCGAGACCCTGCTGGCGGGCCTCGCGCCCGACGGCGGCCTCTATATCCCCGAAGCCTGGCCCACGTTCACAGCCGATGAGATCGCCGCCTTCGCCGGGCGCCCCTATGCACAGGTCGCCGCCGCGGTGCTGGCGCGCTTCGCCGGCGACGACATCGAGCGTGATGTCATCGACCGCCTGTGCGCCGAGGCCTACGCCACCTTCGCCCACCCGGCCGCGACCCCGCTGAAGCAGCTCGACAGCGGCCTGTGGCTGCTGGAGCTGTTCCACGGCCCGACCCTCGCCTTCAAGGACGTGGCGATGCAGCTGCTGGCGCGGCTGTACGACCATGTGTTGGCCCACCGCGGGCGCACCCTGACCATCGTCTGCGCCACCTCCGGCGACACCGGCGGCGCGGCGGTCGAGGCCTTCCGCGGCGCCCGGCACGCGCGGATCCTGGCCCTGTTCCCGGAAGGGCGCATCTCCGAGGTGCAGCGCCGGTTCATGACCACCACGGCCGACGCCAACGTCGCCTGCGCAGCGGTCGACGGGACCTTCGACGACTGCCAGGCCATCGTGAAGGCGATGTTCGCCGACGACGATTTCCGCACCGCGGTCGACCTGTCGGGGGTCAATTCGATCAACTGGGCCCGGGTCGCGGCCCAGGCCGTCTACTATTTCACCGCCGCCGTGGCCCTCGGCGGCCCTGCCCGTCCGGTCGGCTTCTGCATCCCCACCGGCAACTTCGGCGACGCCTTCGCCGGCTACGTCGCCATGAAGATGGGCCTGCCCATCGACCGCTTCGTCGTCGCCACCAATTCGAACGACATCGTGGCCCGCGCCTTCTCCACCGGCCGCTATGCGCGCGGCGAGGTGGTGGCGACCCAGAGCCCGGCGATGGACATCCAGATCGCCTCGAACTTCGAGCGGCTCTACTTCGAGGCGGTCGGCCGCGACGCGGCCCATACCAAGCGCGCCTTCGAGGCCTTCGCCGCCACGGGCGCCATCGACCTGCCGACCCAGGCTTTCGGTGATCTGGCCGCCCTGTTCACCGGCGTCGCCGTGGACGAGGCCGAGACCGCCCGCACCATCAAGGCGACCCTCGACACCACCGGCGAGGTCATCGACCCCCACACGGCGGTCGCCGTGGCCGCGGCGAAACGCGTGGCGGCCAGCGACGCGCCCCTGGTGGTGCTGTCCACCGCCCACCCGGCCAAGTTCCCCGAAGCGGTCCAGGCCGCCACGGGCCTGGAGCCGGCCATCCACGACCGCGCCCGCGACCTCTTCACCCTGGTCGAGCGCATCGACCACCTTCCCGCCGACGCCGACGCCGTGAAGCGCTATGTGCGCCAGTTCGCAGGGGTGGCGTGAGCGCCCGCCTCCACACTCTCCCCAACGGCGTCCGCGTCGTCTGCGACCCTATCGCCGGCCTTGAGAGCGCGGCCCTGTCGGTGGTGATCCGCGGCGGGGCGCGCTGGGAGGCGGCCGACCGCAACGGCTGGTCCCACCTGCTCGAGCACATGGTGTTCAAGGGCGCCGGCGACCGGTCGGCCCGCGACATCGTCGAGGCGATCGAATCCAGCGGCGGCCATATCAACGCCGCCACCGGCTATGAGCGCACGAGCTATCAGGTGCGCTTCCTGGACGGGGGCCTGGACCTCGCCAGCGCCGTCTGCGCCGACCTGGTGCGCCGGCCGACCCTCGACGCCGGCGATCTGCAGCGCGAGATCGCCGTCATCGGCCAGGAGATCGCCGAGGCCGCCGACACCCCCGACGACCGGGTGTTCGACCTGGCCCAGAGCCGCGCCTTCGCCGGACAGTCCCTGGGCCGGCCGATCCTCGGCTCCAACGACAGCATCGGCGTCGCCACCACAGCCGATCTCGCCCGCTTCCACCGCGGCCTTTACGCCCCCGAGCGGATCGTGGTGGCGGCCGCCGGCGCCGTCGACGAAGACGAACTGCTGGCCCTGGTGACACGGGACTTCGGCGATGCGGTCTCGCCCCAGCCGCCCCTGGCCGAGCCCCATCCGGCCGCCTTCGCCGACGGCGACGTAACAGAAGCGCGGCGCCTGGAGCAGGCCCAGCTGGTCATCCTTCTGCCCGCGGGCGGCGCCCGCGACCCCGACTATTTCGCCCAGCGCCTGTTCGCCGAAATCCTGGGCGGGGGCATGTCGTCGCGCCTGTTCCAGGAGGCCCGCGAAGAACGGGGGCTGGCCTACAACATCGACGCCTATGCCGAGACCTATGAGGACGTCGGCGTCTTGGGCATCTACGCCGGCTGTGCGGCGGCCGACGTGACCCAGACCGCCGAGCTGTGCGGGCGCGAGGCGGCCAAGCTGGCCCGCAGCGTCCTGCCCCACGAACTGGCCCGGGCCAAGGCGCAGGCGAAGGCGTCGCTGTTCATGGGCCGCGAGTCGCCGCTGAACCGCGCCGAACAGGCTGCCGGCCAGGTGATGCTGTTCGGCCGGCCCCTGGCCCCGGCCGAACTGGCCGAGGCCATCGACGCCGTGGACGCCGCCGACCTGGCGCGGGTGGGCGAGCGGGTGCTGGGTTCGGGCGAGGCCGTGGTGGCGGTGCTGGGGCCGAAAAAGTCCGCCGGCGCGGCCAAGGCCTTCCGCGCCGGCCTGGCTGCGGCTTGAACAATATCAAGTGATCGCCGATAAGTTGGAGGCGTCCCGCCTCCGCTGTTCCAGCCCTCGGCTATAAGCGATCCATGACCAAGCCGCTCGAGACCATGAAGGCGATGGGTCAGGCCCTGATCGAGGCCTCGCCCCAGGCCCACGCACTCGGCTGCGAGCTTGTCTCGGTCGATCATGCTGAGGCGGTTCTGCGACTGCCTTACCGCAAAGACCTGATCGGCGATCCGGACACCGGCGTCATCGCCGGCGGCGCGGTGACCACCCTGCTCGATCACACCCTGGGCCAGGCGGTTTGGGCCAGCCTGCCCGAATACACCCCGATCGCGACCCTGGACCTGCGCATCGACTACATGCGCCCGGCGGAACCCGGCATGGCGATCACCGCCCACGCCCACTGCTACAAGCTGACCCGCACCGTCGCCTTCGTCCGCGCGACCGCCCACGACGGCGACCCCGCCGACCCGGTGGCGACCGCCCAGGCCGCCTTCATGCTAACCTCCAGCGCCCCTGCGGCCAGGGGCGCCGCGTGAGCGATCCGGCCGAAGACCTCAAGGCGGTCCTGGCGCGGATCCCCTACGCCCGCTTCCTCGGCGTAGAAGCCGAGCTGCACGGCGACGAGATGACCGCCATCCTGCCCTTCTCCCAGCACCTGATCGGCAACCCGAGCCCGGCGGCGATCCACGGGGGCGTCCTGGGGGCCCTGATGGAGATCACGGCCCTGGCCCAGCTCTCCATCACCCACGGCCACGCGCGCATGCCGCGGGTGGTCGACGTGACGGTGCAGTACCTGCGTTCGGGCAAGCCCCTGACCACCTACGCCCGCGCCCGCATCATCCGCGCCGGCCGTCGCATCGCAAATGTCCACGTCGAATGCTGGCAGGCCGAACGCGCCAACCCGATCGCCTCGCTGCACGGCCATTTCCTGCTGTCGCCGAAGGAAGAGGGCTAGCGGGGCCGAAAGCCTCGTCCTTCGACAAGCTCAGGATGAGGCTTTCTACTGAGGCGCCGCGATTGAAGTCGGCCTCATCCTGAGCCTGTCGAAGGACGAGGCCGCACCACCGTTGACCCCGCCCTCCCCCGCCTATACCGCAGCCCCCATGTTCGAAGGTCTTTCCCACCACGCCCGCGAGGCCAAGGCCTGGCCGTTCGAGCAGGCTAGAGCCCTGCTCGACCGCGTCCTCAAGCTGCGCCTGGATAGCGACGCCGACCGCGACCTGGCGGCCAGCCTGATCCTCAAGGGCGAGGCCAAGGTCGCCGCCGAGCGTTTCCCGGCCCTGGTCGACAAGTCCGTGCTGTTCGAGACCGGCTACGGCCCCTCCGGCCTGCCGCACATCGGCACCTTCGGCGAGGTGGCGCGGACCACCATGGTGCGCACCGCTTTCCGCGCCCTGACCGACGACGCCTTCCCGACCAAACTGATCAGCTTCTCGGACGACATGGACGGCCTTCGCAAGGTCCCGCCCAACGTCCCCAACGGCGACATGCTGCGTGAGGACCTCGACAAGCCGTTGACCGTGGTGCGCGACCCCTTCGGCACGCACGACAGCTTCGGCGCCCACAACAACGCCCGCCTGCGCGCCTTCCTCGACAGCTTCGGCTTCGAGTACGAGTTCGTCTCCTCGACCGACTGTTACCGCTCGGGCCGTTTCGACGCGGCCCTGCTGACGGCCCTGGAGCGCTTCGACGCCATCCAGAAGATCATGCTGCCGTCCCTGGGCGAGGAGCGGCGCGCCACCTATTCGCCCTTCCTGCCGATCAGCCCCAAGACCGGCAAGGTGCTGCAGGTCCCTACGCTTGAGCGTCACGTGGACCGGGGAACCATCGTCTTCCGCGACGAGGACGGCGAACTGACCGAGGTCCCCGTCACCGGCGGCGGCGTGAAGATGCAGTGGCGGCCCGACTGGGCCATGCGCTGGGTCGCGCTGGGCGTCGACTACGAGATGAGCGGCAAGGACCTCGTGGACAGCGTGCGCCTGTCCAACCAGGTGTGCCGGGTGCTCGGCGGCGCCCCGCCGGAAGGGTTCAACTACGAGCTCTTCATGGACGAGAACAACCAGAAGATCTCCAAGACCAAAGGCAACGGCCTGACCCTGGAGGAGTGGCTGCGCTACGGCGCGCCCGAGAGCCTCGCCTATTACATGTTCCAGTCGCCGCGCAGCGCCAAGCGCCTCTTCTTCGACGTCATACCGAAGGCGACGGACGAATATCTGCAGCAGCTGGACGCGCATCTGCGCAAGAAGGCCGAAGGCGCTGACGGCCCGGACCTCAACAATCCTGCCTGGCACATCCACGCCGGGGCGCCGCCGGAAACGGGCTCGCCCCTGTCGTTCACCCTGATGCTGAACCTGGTCTCGGCCGCCAATGCGTCGAGCAAGGACATCCTGTGGGGCTTCCTGGAGCGCTACCTGCCCGGCGCGACGCCTGAGAACCAGCCCCTGCTCGACCGCCTCGCCGACTTCGCGATGAACTATTACGAGGACTTCGTCCGTCCGAATAAGAAGTTCCGCGCCCCGGACGACAAGGAGCGCGCGGCCATGGCCGACCTCGTGGCCCGGCTGAAGGCCCTGCCCGCCGGGACCACGGATGCCGAGCTGATCCAGAACGAGGTCTTCGCCGTCGGCAAGGACCACGGCTTCGATCCCCTGCGCGCCTGGTTCACCGCCCTCTACGAAGTCCTGCTCGGCCAGAGCCAGGGCCCGCGCTTCGGCTCCTTCGCGGCCGTGTTCGGGATCGACCGCACCGTCGCCCTGATCGAGCGCGCCCTGGCCGGGGAAGACCTGGCCGCCTGAGCCGCCGGTTGCATCGAGGTGCTGCGTCCTTCGAGACGCCCGAGTACCTCGGGCTCCTCAGGATGACGAAGGCGGGGAATTGCACAAACGTTCGTCATGCTGAGGAGCGCGACGAAGTTGCGCCTCTCGAAGCACGCAGCGACCGCGCCGCCGCCTACCTCTGCAGGAACAGGGCCGGGTTGACGTGCTGCACGCAGCTCGGCACGCCGTCGCGCACGATCAGGCTGGCGTCCACCCCGCGCGGGGGCTGGAAGCTGTAGGTCCCCTTGGCCGTCGTGACCTTCATCGCGCCAGGGGTGATGTACTGGCAGATCCCCAGCGTATCGCCGTCGCCGTTCTCCTTGACCGTGTTGCAGGCCACGGCCCCGTGCACCTCGCGCAGGATGGCCGCGTCCTCCAGGGCGTTGGGGTGCGTCAACGGCGGAAGGCCTGCGCCGGGCGCCGGGACCGGACAGGCCGCGCCCGTGATCATCCAGGCCGCGGCGGTCTCAGCCGCCACCTTTTTGGCCGCCTGCATCTGGGTGACCGCGAGGCCCACCGCCACGACCCCGAAGACCGCGACGATGCCGATGCGGACAAGCTTGGCGTTCGATTTCTTGGCCATGGGTCCCTGCCTTTTCGGGCGGACCTTAGAGCGGGAAGGCCTGAAGGCAAGGCCGAGATTCGGCGCTGCTACTTCGGAATGGGGGGAATGATGATGGGTTGACGAACGGGCATCGGTTTCGTCACTGGGTACATTTTTGCGGTGTCGGGAAAACACTTACCAAGGGATCGCATCGATCCTCGCAGCAAACTCTTCAGTGAACCTCGGCCTTTGTCGGCAAGAGACACCATATAAACGTCTCTAGAGGCGGCGGCGCCGAGATGATACTTATAGATGTATAAACTCCAGCCTCCAGCGTCCAGTTTGTTGGATGCTTCTGGATTACTTTTCGCAATGTAGCTTTGGATGCTTTTCACCGTCTTCGAGAGCGCGGGGCATTTCGACTCATCCGTTCGCTCCGGCACCGATCGCTCAAACCATTCGAAATGCCTGTCGCCAGCCAATCTGCTGTGACTCCATTGGGCAACCCAATTCGTCTCGCTGCCCTTGCCTGGAACGGGCTCCACCTGACCGATGTCGATGGCGCCCACGGTCAAACTCATGGGCGGCGAAAATCTAATTGTCGCCCATACCGACATCGGCGGCAGCGCTAGGACTTCAGGCGCTTCATCGAAGAGCGTTCCGTTCGTTGGGGCCGCAGCCAAAGCGGCAGCCAATAGCGCTGCGATCATGGGCGTCGCCTTTCCCCCGTCGTCGGAGCGGATTGGCGCTTTAGCGCTTCTTCCGCCTGACGCCTTGCCCGTTCCAAGCGCCACGCATGATCGTAGTACCGGAACTGGCCATCGTAGCCGACGATGAACTGGTCGGGTTGGGGCTGGTCGGCGGAATGATACGCGTCGAGGAATTTGAAATCTTCGTCGCTCGGCTTTGTACCCGAACTATCGACAGCGTCGCGTAACGCCTCGCCGGCCAAAGGGGGCAGCTTGACGCCCTGCGGACTGAATCGCTGCGTGGTATTGACCAGGGTTGCGCCGCGCTCGGGATGATTATGGATCAACCGGAGCGCCTCCGCACCTGAGGGAAGTGTCGGATTGAAGGTGCGCGCGTCACCCCTCTGGATCGGCGTCATCCTGATCGCACCCTCCCGGTCGCGATAGATCACCGAGCCATACTCCACGTCGGAGCGGTCCGGCTTGGCCTTGATCTCATCAAGGATATTGGCGGTGAACTGATCCTCAAGCCATGACTTCGGCGGGACCCCCGGCAAGGTCGCTTGAGCCGGCGGCAGGAGCCGCGGCGCGGGACCGACCGCCGGCTGCACAGGGCGTCGCGCTAGCGGACCTGGACGCGGAAGGGGCGGCCGCCCCAGGGACCGGATGTAGTCCATCCTCGCCTGACGAAATGCGATCTCCCTCTGAAGCGCCTCCCGAAGCGGCCGGAGGGGAGATCGGCGTTGAAATTCCCGGAAGCTCATTCCGTGCTCCGCTGGCGATAATGTTCATTAATTGTTCCGGCGGCTCGCAGCCTGTGTCAATCCCGCTGGCCCTCTCCCCTTGCCCCGGCCCACGTTCGTTGCGATCTGTCCTGCATGAACGCCCTGACCCCCACCCCCTCCATCCTCGAGACCGCCGGCGCCGATCCGGAGCGCGCCCTGTCGTTGCTGCAGGACGCCCTGCACGGCGCCGACGACGGAGAGCTGTTCCTCGAACGGTCGGAGGCCGAGGGGCTGATGTTCGACGACGGGCGGCTGAAGACGGCGTCCTATGACATCACCGAGGGCTTCGGCCTCAGGGTGGTTTCGGGCGAGACCGCCGGCTACGCCCACTCCAGCGAGATCTCCGAGGCCGCCATCCGCCGGGCCGGCGAGGCGGCGTCCCTGGCGAAGCGCGGCCACGCCGGCGTGTCGGCCGAGAACCCCCGCCAGACCAACACCAAGCTCTATGGCGAGGACGACCCCCTCGCCCACCCCATGTTCGGCGACAAGATCGGGCTGCTGCAGGAGATCGACGCCTTCGCCCGCGCCCGCGACCCCCGCGTGGTCCAGGTCACGGCCTCGATGTACGGCGAGCGGCGCCAGGTCGAGATCCTGCGCGCCGACGGCCGGCTGCTGCGCGACATCCGCCCCCTGGTGCGGGTCAATGTCTCGGTCACCGTCGAGCGCGACGGCCGCCGCGAGACCGGATCAAGCGGCGCCGGCGGCCGGGCCTCGTTCGACACCTGGATCGCCCCCGAGCACTGGCAGGGCCAGGTCGACGAGGCCCTGCGCCAGGCCCTGGTCAACCTCGACGCCATCCCCTGCCCTGCCGGCGAGATGGACGTGGTGCTGGGCCCCGGCTGGAACGGGGTGCTGCTGCACGAGGCGGTCGGCCACGGCCTTGAGGGCGACTTCAACCGCAAGGGCGTCTCGGCCTTCTCCGGCCGCATCGGCGAGCGGGTGGCGGCGCCGGGCGTGACGGTGTTCGACGACGGCTCCATCGCCGACCGGCGCGGCTCCCTGACCATCGACGACGAGGGCACGCCGACCAGCCGCACCATCCTGATCGAGGACGGCATCCTGCGCGGCTACATGCACGACCGGCTGTCGGCGCGGATGATGGGCGTGGCGGCCACCGGCAATGCGCGGCGTCAGTCCTACGCCCACATGCCCATGCCGCGGATGACCAACACCGGCATGATGGGCGGCGACGTCCCCCAGGAGGAGATGATCCGCTCGGTCCAGCGCGGCCTCTACTGCGCCAACTTCGGCGGCGGCCAGGTGGACATCACCAACGGCAAGTTCGTCTTCCAGTGCACCGAGGCCTATCTGATCGAGAACGGCCGCATCACCGCCCCGGTGAAGGGCGCGACCCTGATCGGCGACGGCCCCTCGGCCCTGACCCGGGTGCAGATGATCGGCGACGATTTCTGCTTCGACCCCGGCATCGGCGTCTGCGGCAAGTCCGGCCAGGGCGTGCCGGTGGGCGTCGGCCAGCCCTCGATGAAGATCACGGGCCTGACGGTGGGCGGTACGAGCCTTTAAGCGGCGGCGAAGGCGGCCGCCTTCACCGCGCCCCTGCCGCTTACCCTCCCCCTGGAGGGGAGGGCGACTCAGCGCAGCTGAGCGGGGCGGGGGGACGCCGGCGGCTGCAGCCCCTACTTCACCCCGTGCGCCAGCTTCTTCAGCCAGGGGCTGGCGGCCAGGAGGAGGACGCCGATGCCGACGCCGATCCAGCCAATGGTCTGGAAGGTCGAGACATAGACGCCGAGCGCCTTGGCCGGGTCCAGCACCTGACCGGCCACGGTCTCGCTGGCGGTGAGCTGGGCGACGAAGCCGGCGATGTACTGGGCCGCTGAGCTCGCCAGGAACCAGGTGGCCATGACGGTGGAGATCAGGGCCGGGGGCGACAGCTTGGTCATCTCCGACAGGCCGACCGGCGACAGGCACAGCTCGCCCGTGGTGTGCAGCAGATAGGCCAGGGCCAGGAAGATCATCGGCGTCCGGAACGCCCCGTCGGCATAGGTCGCGCCCCAGACCAGGACCAGGAAACCGGCTCCCACCTGCATCAAGGCCAGGCCGAACTTCACCACCGGATTGGGATCGCGGTTGCGCCGCCCGAGCCAGGCCCACAGGGCGGCGAAGATCGGGGCGAAGATCAGGATGAAGCCGGCGTTGAACGACTGGGTCTGGGACGGGGTCACCGTCATGAAGCCCTGGTTGGGCAGGTTGGTGTTGCGCTCGGCGAACTGGTTGAGGGACGAGCCTGCCTGTTCGAACAGGGCGAAGAAGACGATCGAGGCGAAGATCAGCACCAGGGCCAGGACCAGCCGGTCGCGCTCGATCTTGTCCAGCTTGCGGATGGCGTACCAGGCGAAATAGGCCAGGATCCCACCCCAGCCGAGGGCCTGCAGCGGCCCCATCAGCCAGAAGTTGCGCACCATGAACCACACGACGCCGACGCCCAGGACGGCGGCGGCGTAGATGGCGTGCTCCAGCTTCAGCGGCCCCAGCACCGGCCGCCGCAGGGCCTCCGGCTCGGGCGGCTCGCCCTTGCCCTCCAGCAGCGGCTTGCCCCAGACGAAGACCAGGAAGCCGGCCAGCATGCCGACGCCGGCGAGGCCGAAGCCGGCCCACCAGCCCACGGTCTGGCCGAGGAGCCCGCACAGCACCGCGGCCCAGAAGGCCCCGAGGTTGATGCCGTAGTAGTAGAGGGTGAAGCCCGGGTCCCGGCGCACGTCGCCGGGCAGGTAGAGTTGGCCGACGATGGAGGAGATGTTGGCCTTCAGGAAGCCGACGCCCATCACGATCAGGGACAGGGCCAGGTAGAAGACGTTGACGTAGAAGGGGCTGCGGTCGGTCACCGCCAGGGTGTAGCTGTCCCTGGGCAGGGACTGTGGCAGGGCCGCCGTCGCGGGCAGGCCGGTGATGGTCATGCCGCCGTCGCTGGCGGCCACCACCGGATAGCACCCGTCACCGACCTTGAGGCAGACGCTGCGGTCGCCCTGGCGGCCCTCGGCCACGAAGTCGTAGGTCGCGCCGGCGTAGGTGAGGGTCTGGGTCGCCGGCCCCCCCTCGATGGCCATGGCGAAGTGGCCCGCCACCAGCAGCAGCGCCCCGAAGCCGATGGCCTTGCGCGTGCCCAGCCAGCGGTCGGCCAGCATGCCGCCCACGAGGGGCAGCAGATAGACCAGGGTGGTGTAGGCCGCGTACTGGCCCTGGGCGAAGTCGTCGTCGAACAGGAAGTGCTGGGTCAGGTAGAAGATCAGCAGCCCCCGCATGCCGTAGTACGAGAACCGCTCCCACATCTCGGCGAAGAACAGCACGAACAGGCCGCGCGGGTGGGACCTCAGCTGGATCAGCACCGGTATGGCGGTGATCAGGGTGATGAAGATCCCGACGACGACGACGATGTTCATGAACGGCGGACCCCTGGCGACGCGGGCGCGATAGGACCACGCGCCCCGGGGCCGTACAAGCGGACCCCGGGCGGAACCACCGCGTCACCCCCACGCTATGGATGAGGAACAGGCAATCGAGAGCGGAGCGACCCGGATGATGACCCCTGGACCCGACCACCCCATCACCACCGCGGCCAACCCCAACCGGGTCCGCGTGAAGGCGTCCGACCACGTGATCGCCGACACCGCCGACGCCCTGACCCTGCGCGAGGCCGGCTATGGCCCGGTGCAGTACATCCCCAAGGACGACATAGAGACCGGCTTCCTGTCGCAATCGGCCAAGGTGACCCAGTGCCCCTACAAGGGCGCCGCCACCCACTACTCCATGCTGATCGGCGGCGAACTGATCGAGAACGTGGCCTGGAGCTATGACGACCCCTATCCCGCCGTCGAGGACATCCGCGGCCGCATCGCCTTCTATCCGGACAAGGTCGAGGTCTATGAGGTCTCGGACGCGGATTTGAAGGAGCACCACCACCCGGGCTGAGTTGCGCCATCCGTCCTACCGCCTGCGGCAAAACTCACTTTACAGTCGTAACCCGACGGGCTTACCGTCGGCGCCATGACCGGCGATCTGCTGATCCATTTCCTGCTGCGGGCCCAGCTGGCCGCCAGCCTGGCCATCGCGGTGGTGCTCGCCCTGCGCGGGCCGGCGAGGGGGCTGATCGGCGCCGAGCTGACCTATCGGCTGTGGGCCGTGGCGCCTGTGGCGGCCCTGGTCAGCCTGTTCCCCTCCCTGCCCGAGTTCCTGTCGGACTGGGCCGCGTGGACCCTCACTCCCTCCGGGCCGCCGCGGGCTGTTCCCCATGCCGAGGCCCTGCTCGGGGCCTGGCTTGCCGGCGGGGCCGCCCTGGCCGCCTTGATGGCCGTCAGCGAGGCCCGCTTCCGCCGCCGCGCGCTCAAGGGCCTCGTCGGCCCGGCGGTCATGGGGGTGTCTTGGCCACGCATCGTCACCCCGTCCGACTACCTCGTGCGCTTCACGCCGGCCGAGCGCGAGCTGATCGACCGGCACGAGCGGGTCCACATCGCCCGGCGCCACCCCCAGGCCAACCTGTTCATCGCCGCCATGCAGGTGCTGGGCTGGTTCAACCCCCTGGTGCACATCGGCGCCGTCTGCGCACGGCGCTGAGCCTGGCCCACTACATGCGCGGCGCCGCCGCCGTCGGCCTGACCGCGCTGGTGGTGGCCGGCTGGGTGTGGGCCGGGGTCTAGTTGAAGCTCCGCCGCACCCGCAGCAGGACGGATGGGTTGATCCCGAGGTAGCGGTCGTCGGCGTAGAGCAGAGGCGCGACGTTGCGCGGCCCGCCGTAGTATTTGACGGTGGAATGCACCGTCAGGTCGGTGACGTTCAGCGCTTCCAGTCGCACCGTGAAGTCGGGCTTGATGCGATATTCGGCGAAGAGATTAAGCCGCGGCTGGGCCCCGGTGCGGTCGAGGACCTGAGGCCGATAGAAGGTGACCGCGCCGTAGTAGAAGGCGTCGAAGCCGAAGTTCAGCTTGTGGCGCGGCAGGTCATAGGTGAAATGCAGCTCGCCCTGCAGGGCGGCGGGGTTGTTGAACCAGACCGTGCGCCGCTCGCCCGTGGTCGGGTCGGTCACCGCCGACCAGCTCTTGGTCACGGTTCCCTTGATCATCGCCCCGTTCAACCCGAACCGCTTCAGCGGCACGGTGACGGTGGCGGATAGCTCGGTCTGCTCACCGTCGCCGATGTTGCCGATGCCGATCGTCGTGGTCTCGCCGACGTAGCGGGCGTCGACCACGTCGGTGAACAGCTTGCGGCGCAGGGCCACGACGGCGCTGGCCCCGTTCCAGAACTGCTGCTCGACGGTGGCCTCGCCGACCCAGGTCTTCATCGGCAGCAGGGCGGGGTTGCCGGTGCGGATGGTGCCGTTGCTGAACTCGGCGTTGGCGACGTAGTTGTAGAAGTTGATCTGGCCGATCTCCCGCTCGGCGCGCAGGCGTACCTGGGTCTTCTTCGCCGCGGTCCACGACAGCACCGCCCGCGGCTTCCAGAAGGTCAGATCCCGGCTCAGCATCACGTCGCGGGTCGCGGTCAAGGTCGAGGTCTCGAGCTTCATCGCGGCGGTCACCCCGATCTTGGCGGTGGGTTTCCAGCTCGCCAGGGCGCCGAGCTCGCCGCGATCCTCGTGCACCCGGACGCTCGCCGACGGCAGGGGGGTCGGGACCCCCGCCAGGGCGAGGGTGCTCGTCGTGTCGATGGTGTTGAACGAGCCTTCGGCCGACCCTTCCAGGGTCAGGCTTTCGTCGCGCTTGAAGCGCAGGGTGGCCCGAGCGACCTGCTCGGTGAGCCGATCGGCGACGTCGAAGTCGTTCAGCACCGGAGGACGGCGGGTGGCCGAGGTCTGGTCGTGGTCGCTGACCCGCTGCAACAGCTGGGCTTCCAGGTTGGTGCGTTTTCCGAACGCATGCTCGTATCGGGCCCCGAGCTCCCCCTGACGGTAGATGTCGACGATCTGCTGGGTGTAGCGCTCGCCGGTTCCCTCCAGGGTCGCGACCTCGCCGACGTCGGCCTTGTACCAGCGGCCCGAGCCATTGAGTTTCAGCCGGCCGCCGACGAGCGGGAACTCGTAGGATCCCGTGCCGATCACGGACGGCCCGCCGCCCCTGCCCCGGACCGAGCTCGTGAACAGGTCCTGTCCCGCCCCGTCGGTGCGCACCCACCGTCCCGAGCCCCAGTTGGGGAACACCCGCTGGCTGGCGGTGAAGGAGGCGTCCCAGGACTTGCCGCCCGTGTTGCGGGCGGCGGTGATCAGCAGCTCCGGCGCCACGCGTCCGTCCGTGTAGGTCGTGTTGGTGGCGGTGACCGAGCCCCGCGTCTTGGTGGTCTTCTTCATCACCACATTGGCGATGACCTCGCGGCCGCGCATGTCGATGCCCGGCGCGCCGCCGACGATGATGTCGACCCGCTCGACCTGATCCGAGGGGATGCGGGCGAGGACGGTCGACAGGGTGTCGGTCTTGGACGTCGGTGGCTTGCCGTCGATCAGGACGTTGCCGACCGTGCCGCCGAGGCCGCGCAGGTCGCGCATGTCCTCGAAGTTGAAACCGGGCAGCCACTTGATCATGTCCATGGCCGTGGCCGGCCGGACGGGCGTGAAGAACTCCGGCTTATAGGCCTGGGTCCCCTGCTCGAGCGTGCCGGTGACCGGTCGGGTCACGGTGATCTCGACCGTCTCGACCGCCTCGGGCTCGGAGGCGGCAGGCGCGGGTGCTGCGACGGTCGCGGCGGCCAGGATCCAGAGCATTCGAGGTCCCCCCCCGGCTGTCAGCTAAGCTTGCGATTAGGGCGGGAAAGAGCCCTAGAAGGTTCGGCGCAGGCGGAGGAAGGCGTATGGCGCGATGCCAAGATCGCGGCGGTCAAGGTAGAGCAGCGCAGAGCGATCACGCACGCCCGCAAAGGACGCCACCTGCAGCAGAGTCTTGGCGCCCGTGGCGTTGTTGACCTCGATTCGAGCGATGAGGTTCGGCCGCGCTCGGTATTCAACGAACACCAACAGGCGCACCCAGGGGTCGGGCCCCTCCCAACCGTTTGGGGTTGGGTCGGTGACCCTGTTCCAGATCTTATTGAGGCTGCCCGTGAGCATCGCGCCGTTCACGCCAATCGCCTTGAGGGGCAGGGTCACGACGAAGACGGCTTCGGTCTGGGTCCCGTCGCCGATGTTGCCGAGGCCGACAGCGCCGGTTGTCCCGACAAGGCGCACGTCCACAACGTCCTCAACCGCTTTCTGGCGCAGGGTCACGACCGCGCTCGCGCCAGTCCAGAACTGGCGCTCCAGCACCGCCTCGACGACCCACGCCCTCTGGGGCCGCAGGTTCGGATTGCCGGCCCGGACCACGCCGCTGTTGAACTCGGAATTTGCGAGCAGAGCGGGAAAGCTGATCTGGCCGACTTCGCGCTCGCCGCGCAGGCGCAACTGGGTCGCCTTATCCGGCGTGAATGAGAGCACCAGCCGGGGCTTGGCATAGGTCAAGGTGCGGGTGAGGTCGACATCGCCCGCCGCAGTCAGCCGCGAGGTCTCGACCTTCATCGCCCCGGTGAGGCCGTAGCGGGCGCTTGGCTTCCAACTCGCCAGCACGCCGACCTCGCCCCGCTCCTCGTTGATGGTCACGTTCGCGGCAGGAACCACAGTTGGGACGCCCGCCGTCAGCAGTCTGGTCGCCGTGGTCAAGCCGTTGAAGGCGCCCTCGGCCGAGCCCTCGACGGTGAAGCGCTCGTCCTTCTTCCAGCGCAGGGTGCTTCGCAAGACGTGCTCGCTCTGCTGATCGTCGACGCGAAAGTCGGTCAGCACAGGTGGACGTCGGGTTCCAGCAGCTGCACCTCCAAGGTGGTGCGCTTGGCGAACGTGCGCTCATAGCGCAGCCCGACCTCACCCTGCTTGAAGATGTCCTCGCCCCTCAGGGTGTAACGATCGCCGCTGTCCAATTGGGCGAAATCGTCCAGCATGGGATGCTGGTAACGGGCCGACCCGTTGAGCTTCAGCTTGCCGCCCGCGAAGGGGAATTCGTAGGCGCCTGTGGCGATGGCTTGAGGCATCGGGGCGCGACTGGACTCGTCGGCCCGAAACACGACCGCGCCGGAGCCGTCGGTGCGCAACCATTCCCCTTCGCCGACACCCACGCCCAGGACCATCCGATGGACCAGGGTGAGTGACGCCTCCCACGCCCGGCCGTTGGCGTTCTTCGAAGCCGTCAGCAGCAGTTCGGGAAACACCCGTCCGTCCTGGAGGGCGTAGGTCGCCGCGCTCACCACGCCCTTCACCTTGGCGGTCGGCTTCATGACGATGTTGGCCAGCACCTCCTTGCCGCGCATGTCGATGCCCGGCGCGCCGCCGACGATGATGTCGACCCGATCGACCTGGTCGGACGGGATGCGGGCCAGGACCGAGGACAGGGTGTCGGTCTTGCTGGTGGGCGGCTTGCCGTCGATCAGCACGTTTCCGACCACGCCGCCGAGACCCCGCAGGTCGCGCACGTCCTCGAAGGTGAAGCTGGGCAGCCACTTGATCATGTCCATGGCGTTGGACGGGCGGACCGGCGTGAAGAACTCCGGCCGGTAGGCCTGGACGCCCTGCTGCAGCGTGCCCGTCATCGGGCGGCGGGCAGTGATCTCGATGCCCTCGACCGAAGCCGGCGCGGCGGGTGCGGGAGCGGCGACCACGGCCGCGGCGGCGGCGGCGAATAGTTCGAACACGGATCATCCATCCCTGCGCAGCGCCGAGGCGTGCTATTTACGGATGTAAGCCGTACTTGATTACGTTTGTAAATCCCCTAGTTCAGAGTCTTGCGGACCCGCACGAACAGGTAAGGCCCATCGCCGGGACGGCGCGCGTCCGTGAACACGAGCGGCGAGCGGTCCCGCAGGCCGGCATAGTTGGCGACGCTCCAGCTCTGGCGAGCGTCGGTCAAATTGAAGCCTTCGACGCGCAGGTTGAGGTCCGGCCGCAGCCGATACTCGACGAAGGCGCTGATGCGCAGGACGCTGCCGACCGTTTGGATCAGGGTCGGGCGATAGCCCTTGCTGGCGCCCTGATAGACCGCGTCCACGCCCCACGTCAGCTTCAGCCGCGGCAAGTCGTGGCTGAAATGGGCGTCGCCGACGAAAGGCGACTGGCCGCTCAGCCGGCGCCGTTCTCCGGTGGTGGGATCGGTCACCTCGGACCAGCGCCAGGAGCCCGTGCCTTTCAGGTTCACCCCATCCAGGCCCAGCCGCTTCAAGGGCAGGGTCACGGTCGCGATCGCCTCGGTCTGGCGGCCGTCGCCGATGTTGCCGACGGCGGTAGCCCCCCCGAACGCCGCCAGGGGACGTTGGTCGACCACGTCGCGCAGGGCGCTCTGCCGCAGGGTGAAGACCATGCTGGCGCCGGTCCAGAACTGGCGTTCCAGCACGATCTCGCCGACCCAGGCGCGGCGCGGCCTGAGATCCGGATTGCCCGCGCGCGGCAGGCCGGTGGAGGCCTCGACCACCGAGACGAAATTGCCAAAGCCGATCTGGTTGACCTCGTGCTCGCCGCGCAGACGGATCTGGGTCTTGGGGTGGGGGGTCCAAGCCAAGACGAGGCGCGGCTTCACATAGGTCAGGTCGCGATCGACGGAGAAGTCGCCGGCGGCGGTTAGGGCCGAGGTCTCCACCTTCGTCGCGCCGGTCATGCTGAACTTGCCGCTCGGCTTCCAGGTCACCAGGGCGCCGACCTCGCCGCGCCGTTCCGAGACGGTGAGGTCGGAGGCGGGGATGGGGGTCAGGACCCCCTGGTTGCGGAACAGGCTGCTGGTGGTCTGGCGGTTGTAGGCGCCCTCGGCCGAGGCCTCGAGGGTGAGCTTGGGGCTCTTGGCGAACCGCACCGTGGTCCGGGCCACGCTCTCGCTGAGGGTGTCGCTCTCGTCCAGATCGGAGACGATGGGTGGACGGTTGGTCGCGACCTGCTGGCTATGGCCGTTCAGCCTTTGAAGCGCCTGGCTCTCCCAGGTGGTGCGGCCGAATTTGCGCTCGTAGCGCGCGCCGAGCTCGCCCTGGCGGAAGGTGTCGACGAAATCGATGCTGTAGACGGCGGCGGCGCCCCGCTGGTCGGCCCGCTCGGTGACGGCGACCCGCGAATAGATCGCGGAGGCGTTGAGCCGCAGCTTCCCGCCGGCCCAGGGGAACTGGTAGGCGCCCGAGCCATTCGCCGCCCGCTGCGCCCCGTGGATGCCGGAATCGGCGATGAAGGCGACGGCGCCATCGCCGTCGGTGCGCACCAGCGGGCCGGAGCCGGCCCCGTCGTTGATGATCTGGCGGCGCGCCAGGGTCAGGGCTCCTTCCACCGTCCGCTCGCCGAAGCGCCGGTTGGTGGTGAACTGCAGCTCCGGCGACATGCGTCCGTCCGTGAGCAGGTTGGACTGGGCCTGGATCTGCCCCTTGGGCGCGCCGGTCTTCTTCAGCACCACATTGGCGATCACCGAGCGCCCGCGCATGTCGATGCCGGGGGCGCCGCCGACGATGATGTCGACCCGCTCGACCTGGCTCGCCGGAATGCGCCGCAGCACCGTCTGCAGGGTGTCGTTCTTGCTGGTCGGCGGCTGGCCGTCGATCAGGACGTTGCCGACCGAGCCGCCCAGGCCGCGCATGTCGCGGGTCTCCTCCATCGTGAAGCCGGGCAGCCACTGGACCATGTCGAAGGCGGTGCCCGGGCGCACCGCCGTGAAGAACTCGGAGCGGTAGGCCTGCACCCCCTCCTTCAGGTCGCCGACGACGGGGCGGCGGGCGGTGATCTCGATGGCGTCCACGGCGGCCGGAGCCGTGGGCTGGGCGGCGGCAGGGCTGGCCGCGGCCACGGCGGCGGCGAAGATCGATAGCATCGTAGGTCCCCTCGGAGCGCAGGCATGCGACCGCAGACGCGGGGGAACGGCCCCCACGGCGCTGACGCGTGGTCAGTTGAAATCGGATTGGCGCGACGAGGACTGCTACGCCGCCGCAGCTATCGTGTATCGCACACTAGCTTGTGCTGCAAGGTACCTTGTTATGCACTGGCGCATGCGGTCGTCATCCTCGGGCTTGACCCGAGGACCCAGCCGCACTGACGGCGAAGCTGGGTGTCTGCAAGGGTGGAGCTGCTGGGTCGGGTCTTCGCTACGCTTCGCCCGAGGATGACGAGCTAAGCAGTCAGACCTGTCCGACCGTCTTCAGCCGGGCGCGGGGGTGGATCTCGTTCTGGCTCATCACCACGGTCTGGCCGCGGAAACGCTCGACGATGGAGCGGACGTAGGGACGGATGCCGGGGCTGGTCAGCAGCACGCCGGTCTCGCCGGCCAGGGCGACCCGCTCGAAGGTGTCGCGAATGTTGCGGATGAACTCCTGCAGCCGCGACGGGGCCATGGCGAGCTGCTTCTCGTCGCCGATCCCGATCAGGCTGTCGGCGAAGGCCTGCTCCCAGTCCGCCGACAGGGTGACGATGGCCAGCGAGCCGTCGTCGCTGCGGTTCTGCCAGCACAGCTGCTTCGACAGCCGCGAGCGCACGTGCTCGACCAGCTGGGTGACGCCGCCGGTGTGGGGGGCGGCCTCGGCGATGCCTTCCAGAATCTGCGGCAGGTCGCGGATCGACACCCGCTCCTTGAGCAGGGCCTGCAGCACCCGCTGCACCGTCCCGGCCGTGACCACCGCCGGCATCAGGTCGTCGGCCAGCTTCTTCTGCTCGGGCGTCAGCTCCTTCAGCAGCTTCTGGAGCTCGGCGTAGGACAGCAGGTCGGACATGTTGTCCTTGAGCACCTCGGTCAGGTGGGTGGTCAGCACCGTGGCCGGGTCGACGATGGTGTAGCCGCGGAAGGTGGCCTCCTCGCGCATGGAGTCCTCGATCCAGGTGGCGGGCAGGCCGAACGCCGGCTCGCGCACGTGCTCGCCGGGCAGGTCGACCTGGCCGCCGCGGGGGTCCATGGCCATCAGCGAGCCGATGCGCACCTCGCCCTGTCCGGCCTCCATCTCCTTGATCACCAGCCGGTAGCCCTGGGTCGGCAGGCGCATGTTGTCGAGGATGCGGACGCTGGGCATGACGAAGCCGTACTCGGCCGCCAGGGTGCGGCGCAGGGCCCGGATCTGGTCGGTCAGCCGGCGGCCCTCCAGGTCGTTGATCAGGCCGAGCAGGCCGTAGCCCAGCTCGATCTTCACGTCGTCGATGGCGAGGGCCGACGCGATCGGCTCCTCCGCCTGTTCGGCCGGTCCGGTGTCGATCACCGCCGGCGGGGGCGGGATGAAGCGGGCGCGGCGCCAGGCCAGGACCCCCGTGCCGATGGCGATGGCGGCGAAGGGGATCAGCGGCATGCCGGGCACCATGCCGATCACGCCCGCGGCGGCCGAGACCATGCCCAGGCTGACCGGGTTGGTGGCGAGCTGGGCGACCAGGGCCTTGTCGGCCGAGCCCTCGACCCCGGACTTGGAGACCAGGAAGCCGGCGGCGATGGAGATGACCAGGGCCGGCACCTGGCTGACCAGGCCCTCGCCAATGGTCAGGATGGTGTAGCTGGCGGCGGCCTGCTGGAAGGTGATGCCGTGCTGGAACACCCCGATCAGCATGCCGCCGATGATGTTGATGGCGGTGATGATCAGGCCGGCGACCGCGTCGCCGCGCACGAACTTGGAGGCGCCGTCCATGGCCCCGAAGAAGGTGCTCTCCTGCTCCACGTCCTTGCGGCGCTGCTTGGCGGTGTCCTCGTCGATCAGGCCCGACGACAGGTCGGCGTCGATGGCCATCTGCTTGCCCGGCATGGAATCCAGGGCGAAGCGGGCGGCGACCTCGGCGATGCGGGTCGAGCCCTTGGTGATGACGACGAAGTTCACGATCACCAGGATGGCGAACACGATCACCCCGATGATGAAGTTGCCC
>NCED01000046.1:44104-48822 GCA_002280485.1 Caulobacterales bacterium 32-69-10 | reverse complement strand
CCTGGCATCCTGCTTGTCCTGTACCTCCATCTCGATCAGTTGCGCGAAGCCGTGGATGGCATTGAGCGGCGTGCGCAGCTCATGGCTCATGCTGGAGAGGAAATCCGATTTCGCGAGGTTGGCTTTGTCCGCGACGGACCTGGCGCTCTCGCGGGGCCTGCAGATCGCGCTCGCCGTGGAGAACACGAAGTCGTCGTGACCGATTTCCAAGTCATCGACGTCGAGGCCGCTGACGCCATCAACGGGGAAGGGTTCGTCGCCCTTCACCCATTGAGACCACAGGATCAGGTAGAAGGGATGATAACCTTGCTCACCGTAGTCGATGGCCCGAGTGAAGCTGTCCCAGGCTTCCAGTTGGCCTTGACGGTCCATGGCGTCCCAGGCGGCTTGGACTTGATCGATCGTTTGCATCTCAGTTCTCCGATGTGGTGGCCCCGGGGCGGGGCGTGATGCCCCCAGACAGGCACGGGTGGGCGCCCGGCTGTCACCGGAGGCGGCGGCCCATGGCCGCCGCAGGGCCGCCCATGGCTGCCGCGAGGGCGGGCGTGGGCCGGCATGTCTGAGCTTCCCCCGCTGCCCTCGCTCCGCGACACGGTTCGCGAATACGGGCTGGATGCGCGCAAGTCGCTCGGCCAGCATTTCCTGTTTGACCCCTCCGTGCTCAAGCGCGTCGCCAACGCAGGCGGCGGTTTCGCAACCTTGCTTACGAGGAGGATGCTCCACATGCGTACCTATGATTTCGCCCCTCTGTACCGTTCGGCCGTCGGCTTCGACCGTCTGGCCAATCTGCTCGAAGCCGCCGCCAGCGGCGACGGCGCCGCCGGCTATCCGCCCTACAACATCGAGTCGGTCGGCGATAACGCCTATCGGATCGTGATGGCTGTCGCCGGCTTCAAGCCCGACGAGTTGTCTGTCGATGTGAAGGAGAACGTGCTCACCGTCACCGGTCGCAAGACGGCCAACGACGACGCCAAGCGCTATCTCCACCGGGGCCTCGCCGAACGCAACTTCGAGCGCCGGTTCCAACTGGCAGACTACGTGGTGGTGAACGAGGCCGCCCTCGCCGACGGCCTGCTCTCGATCTCGCTTCGCCGCGAGCTTCCGGAGAGCCTCAAGCCGCGACGGATCGCGATAACCTCGGCCCAGGCCCCGGCCATCGAGGGTCAAGTCGCCGCCTAACCGCGGCCGATCAGCTTAACGGAAGGGCGGCGTCGAAAGGCGCCGCCCTTTTCTTATCCCGCCCCATCAATGTGAGGAAAAGATCGTCTAAGCCGCCGCCGAGCCGAACTCCAGGCCCGAGACGGCGGTCAGTTCGGCCCCGCGCCAGCTGGCGTTGGCGACGTTGGCCCCGGTGAAGTCGGCGCCGCGCAGGTCGGCCCCGTCGAACACCGCCGAGGCCATGTCGCCCATCTGGCCGGAGAGGTAGCGCAGGCGGGCGCCGCTGAGGGTGACAGGCGCCGTCCGCCCGCCGCCGAGCGGCAGGGGGCTAAGCACCGCCTTGCGCAGGTCCGCCTTGGTCAGGTTGGCGCCGGTGAAGCGGGCGCCGCGCAGGTCGGCGCCGATCAGGCACGCGCCGCGCAGGTCGGCGCCCTCGAAATTCGCGCCCTGCAGGAAGCAGCCGGACAGGTCGAGGCCCACCAGGCAGGCGTTCCTGAACGTGGCCGCGGTGAGCTTCATGCCCTTCAGCTCGAGCCGGATCGGACGCAGGTCCTCGTTCTCGAAATTGCCGGGAGCGCCGCTCTTGGCGCCGGTGTCGCACCACTCCTGGTTGGCCTTGGCGCGCTGAAGCAGCACCGACGCCATCTGTAGCGCCGCGGTCGGCGGGTCGCTGAGGACGCCCGCCAGATTGGCCCGGCTGGTCTTGGCCGTCCTCATGTCGACGCCGGTCAGGACCGACCCGGACAGGTTGGCGCCCTCCAGATTGCAGCCGCCCAGATCGGCGTTCTCCAGTATCGCCCCGGAGAGGTTGGCGTCCTTGAGATTGGCGCCCGCAAGCTTGGTCCCGCGCATCGAACAGTCGGAGAAGTCGGCGGAAAAGGCAGTGCAGCCGCCCAACTGCGAGCCATCGAGGGTGGCGCCGGAGAAGTTCACGCCCGTGGCGTCGCCAGCCCGGTCCTGATGGCTCATCATCTCCAGCCCCTTGCGAGGATGGGGAATGGCGATCTGGCCCTCGCGGAAATCGGCCTGGGTCAGGTCGGCCAGGGAAAGATTGGCGCCGCGCAGGCACACGCCGCGCAGGTCGGCCCGGCGCAGGTTGGCCGCCCGCATGTCGGCTCCGCGCAGGTCGCAGCCGAACAGGTTGCCGCGCTCGAGCTGAACCTTGATCATTCGCGCCCCATCGAAGACGGAGCCGGAGAAGTCGGCGTCGTTCAGATTGCGGCCCATGAGGTCGAGGCCGGAGAGGTCGACGAAACGGAGGGACGCGCGCTTGCCGCCCGGCTTGCCGGTGACGAAACGCTCGTGAGCGGTGAGCAGCATGTCGAGTTCGCCTTGAGTCAGGCGCCGACGCCCCGCTGCAACCCCGTTGGACAAACCCCACCCCCTTTGTTCGATCCGCAGGCGCAACCTTAGCGGAGCAGTGTCGCCACCCGGTTAATTCCGGACGGCTTGTCGACGCGACGTCTCGGCCTCAGGCCGCCCAGCCCGGCGCCGGAAGCCCCCGGGCGCCGGCGACCGAAGCCCCGGACAGGTCGAGTTGCCTGAGCGACGCCCCGACGAAATTGGCCCGCTCCAGGTCCGCGCCGGCCATCACCGCCCGGCGCAGGTCGGCCCCCGACAGGTCCGCGCCCTTGAGGACGGCGCCGGTGAGGTTGGCGGGCAGCAGGCGGTCCTGGCCGATCAGCAGCGGCCCGAGGTGAGCCTCGCGCAGGTCGGCCCCGTTGAGGCGGGCGTTGATCAGCCGCGCCCCGCGCAGGTCGGCCCCGCGAAGGTTGCAGGCGCGCAGGTCGGCGCCGTCGAGCTGGGCCCCCTGCAGCTTCACGCCCTCCATGTCGAGGCCGTAGAACACCGCGCCCTTGGCCGACAGGGCCGTCAAGTCGAAGCCGCGGATGGACTTCAGCGCGCGCAGGTCGGCGTTGTCGAAGGTCGAGGGCGCCCCCTCGGCGCCGCCGGTTTCGCACCACAGGGCGTGGGCGCGCAGCATATCATCGTAGGGCAGATCGGCGACGGCCTTGCCCGCAGGCTTGTCGGTCAGCGCGCCCGTCATATTGGCGTTGGTGACGTTCCACGACTGGGTCTTTGTCCCGACCAGGATCGCGCCCGTCAGGTCCGCACCGGCCAGGTCCGCACCCGAAAGGTCGGCGCCGGCGAGGTCAGCCCCGATCAGCGAACACTGTTTCAGGTTGGCGCGGACCAGCTTGCAGTCCTTCATCACCGCGTCAGTGAAGTCGGCCTTGGTGGCCATGATGCCGGAGAGACGTGAGCGCTGCAGATTGGCGCCGACCAGGCTGGCGCCCGAGGCTTCGGCGTTGCGGGTCGCGTGCTCCAGCACCCGGTAGCCGTTCTTGGCGTCGGCCGCGGCGATCGCGCCCTCGCGCAAGTCCGCCTCGAACAGGTCGGCCCCCGACAGGTCCGCGCCGCGCAGGCAGGCCCCGCGCAGATCGGACCGACGCATGGATGTGTCGACGAAGGTGCAGCCTTGGAAGTCGGCGCCGTACATGTTGGCGTTGTCGAGCCGGGCCCCGTTGAAATCGCAGCCGTGGGCGATGGCGCCGGTGAAGTCGGCGTCCGAAAGCTGGCGGCCGCGCAGCGAAAGCCCCGAGATGTCGGCATAGGAGAACACGGCCCGCGCCCCGCCCGGGCGAGCATGCCAGAGCCGGTCGTGGCGGGCGCAGATGGCGTCCACCTCGAGTTGGGTGAGCCGGCGATAGGCGACTTCCGTAACGGCCATGGCGCGAAACCTAGCCGGGACGGATTAAGGAAGCGCTGACGACGTTGCGGCCTGTGCGGCCCCCTACTCGATCGTCGGCAGCTTGGTCGCCCGGCTGTCGTCCAGATACCGCGCCGAGAATGGGCGCAGATTGGCGTCGAGTTCGATGACCAGGGGGTTGGAGGTGGGAATCTCCACGCCCACGATGTCGGTGTCGGGCACGCCGAACAGGTGCTTGACGATGGCGCGCAGGGAGTTGCCGTGGGCCGCGACCAGCAGGGTCTCGCCGCGGCGCAGGTTGGGGGCGATCTCGGCCTCCCAGTAGGGCAGCACCCGCTCCAGCGTGGTCTTTAGGCTCTCGGTATCCGGGATCGGCGCGCCGGCGTAACGGCGATCGGTGGTGAAATCATACTCGCCGCCGGGGGCCAGGGGCGGCGGGGGGATGTCGTAGGATCGGCGCCACACCAGCACCTGATCGGCGCCGTGCTTCTCGGCGGTCTCCGCCTTGTTCAGGCCGCTGAGCGCGCCGTAGTGGCGCTCGTTCAGGCGCCAGTCCTTCTCGAGGGGGATCCACAGCTGGTCGGCCGCCTGCAGGGCGATGTTGGCGGTGCGGATGGCGCGGGTCAGGACCGAGGTGTAGGCCCGGTCGAAGGCGATGCCCTCCCTCGCGATCAGTTCCCCGCCCAGCTTGGCCTCGGCCTCGCCCTGGGCGGTGATGTCGACATCCACCCAGCCCGTGAAGCGGTTCTCCAGGTTCCACTGGCTCTGGCCATGGCGCAGGAGGGTCAGGACAGGCATGGGCGGCTCCCTTCGGGGTGGGCCGATGGGCTAGAACCCCTGCCCTGCCTCG